>JAVBNJ010000022.1:0-8097 GCA_031551625.1 Bacteroidales bacterium
TTTGAGGTGGAGTTTCACCGGAAGGTTGGTTACCGTCACGTCGCGGACCATCAGGTTGACCACCAGCTGTTGCGATCCCGGGCGTGAGTAGTCCGACAGCTTCAGCGTGTAGGGCGGAGTCAGCTGTGGGGTCACGTAGACTGGGTAGCTCTGGGCATGGGCGGTAGAGGCGGCTAACAAGAAATAACAAGCAAGCAGATAACAAAGCAGGTTTTTCATTGGGATATTTTAGTTATTTTGCGGCAAAGGTGCGCTTTTTTTGGGAAATAGGCAAATTTTTGCTTATTTAATTTATCTCATAGAGTGCTAGGGTTTATAACGCAAGAAAATCCGGTTGTGGCACTGGTTCTACGATTTCCTCGATAACCGGCCGCAGCAGGTCAATCCGGTTTTTGGTAATGAATACGATACTTTCGCCGACTGCACTGTCGAGTCGTTTTATTTGTTCACACAACCCATTAATACTTTGTGTCGGGAGATTATCGATTGGTCGTTTGATGAAATCGGCCAGATTGCCTGCATCGCGCTGCAAGGTTTTCACACGCTGCGCTATAATAGCGGCATCGGGTGGCATTGCGGTGCTATCGGGGTATTGCAACTGGAAATTAGCGGCAATTAAATCCACCGTTGGTAAATAATCAAGCAGGTGTGTTTCGGCAGCATGTAATGTTTTGTGATAGAGGGCCAGCGCCGTGTCGCGCAGGTTGGCCTCGTAGCGCGTGTTGAAATTCATCAATGCTTCAACCGATTTTTCGCGGCAGCGTATGCAATGAGTCCCGTCAATCTTGCGGCTCAATTCATCCGTCAGCGCGCGCGTGGTAGCCACGGCTGGCTGTTTATAGAGTTTCTCAATGGTTGCCGCAAAATTTTTCTTATAAATATACTCTTCAGCCATTTCAATTTGCTGGCGAATTAATTGCCCGTCGGCAGTTTTCGTAAAGAAATCGGCGCCAAAACGGTCGGCGTAATGCAACGCACGTATTTGCTCCTCCAACTCCGGCTCTTTTGTTTTAGCGACATCGCTTTGTTCCATTGCCAGCATGGCACGTACCAAATCTTTTGAAGCTTTCAAACGGTGATCTGCCTCGAGGTATAGTCCGGCATAATCGACAATCGACAGGTATTGTTGTTTGAATACATTCGTAAACAATTTATTTTCGCGGTAGCGGAACAACACTTCATCGTACTGCTTGATCAGCGTGCGGTATTGTTGCACAATATTTACCAAACCGCCGGAAGCCGCATCGGTGTTATTCATGCGCGCATTCATATTGTACAACTCAATATGCGATTTGAGATTGGCAAATGCCGTGAGGAACGTAATATAATCTTTCTCCTGTTTGTATGTTTCTTCATTTATCAATCCGTTGCGAAAACTATTTTCTATGTATACCTTGCGTTTGTCGATATTCGCAAAAGTTACCTCGTCTCCCGAAATCGTTTCCATCGAGTAGCGTAACTTGTAGTTGGCTACCAGTATTACCGGGTATTGGTGATAATTGAGCAACTTCTCGAGCTGGTCGCGTGTGAGGTCGTTTACGGCTGCCGTATCAATGAATGCATTCAGCGCCGATAAGTCGAGCGACAAGCTATCGCTATTGGCTGTAGTCAATGCATAAAGGCGGACCGAATGCAACAGCATTTCCACTTTGTTCTGCTCGAACAGGCGGATGGTCGAACTGAATTTGTATTCCTTTTGCCGCGAGCCCGACTCAATGAATTTCCCGATTTCGCCCACCAGCGAAAATACCGCAGTGGTCGGATTTACCAATGCAGACAGGTTCTGCAACTGTTGCCCCATAAAGGCCAGCATGTTGTCACGTTCGTTCTGCGCAATGGCGCGTACTTCAATCTGCGCATCAATGGTGTTGCCCGCACTCGACAGCGGCAGGTGGTCGAGCAACCGCACCCTTTCGATGTTGTCGCTTACAAATGTCTGGTATTTGTTTGTCTTGTCCTTATCAATGCGGAAGTTGTAGAGCGGATAGGTAATATTCTTGTCGCCGAAAAAACGGTTGTTGCTCACTTGTGCTCCGATAAACAGATAGGAGAGAACGTCGTCTTTTTTCCCTTTTTTCTTTTTGTATTTTACTTCACCGTTCTTTTCGCGTATTACGTCAAACTCCAACTCGTTGATGAGCGTGCTGAACTGCTCGCCATTAAACAGGAACACGTCAGTCGACAAATATTGCCATTCCGATGTAAAATTGAAACGGGTCGTATCGGCATACACCAACCGTGTTTCGATATTGTGCTGCGCGCGGGTTACCAGCGGCAGCAAAACTAAAAATATAAAAACAATTTTTTTCACGTTATATTAAATTTTTTTGTAAAAACTGCGAGATTCTCGCAAAATCTCGCAGTTTTTACAAGTCGTATTTTTTTATTAATTGTTCAAAATGAGGCGATTTTATATAAATTCGCTTTATCTTGTTTACTGAAAGTTCTTCTAAAAATCCAACTTCTGTTAGTCCTTTTAAATCCATTCGGGCGGTGTAGTTCGAAATCGAAAACCGATTCATAATTTCTTTAACAGAAAAAACAATATCCGGTTCGTCATAAATTTTCTTTAAGAGTAACGCCTGCCGCTCATTTATGTTCGGAATCCGCGTGAACTTTCCGGCCAAATTTGTTTCCTTTTGTTTGCGTTGGATATAGCTTTTCAAATCGTGATAGGCTTTTTCCATTGCCTTGAGATTGTAGGAAATAAAATAACCCAAATCATTCTCGTCGTGTTCGCAATATAAATATGCTTTTTCGTATTGCGATTTAGAGGTTTGTATGATCCTCGAAATAGACAAGTATTCGGTTAGCCAATATCCCTTTTTCAACAAATACCAATAAAAAAGCGAGCGGGCAGTGCGGCCATTTCCATCGGAAAAAGGGTGTATCCAACCAATCATAAAATGAATAATAATTCCTTTTAAAATGGGGTGAACAAAGTGCCCCTCGTCCGCATTGAAAAAACGGCATAAGTCGTCAATCAGGTTGGGAATTTCTTTATAATTTGGCGGAATATGAACAGCCTCGCTAGTGGATGTATTAACCACAAAAATATCATTATTTTCACGAAATACACCTTCCTCCGATTCTTCGTCCAATGTGTTTTTGCTAATCAACTCATGGATGTACAACAATTTTTCGGGGGTTAACTCATCGGTTTGATTGTGTACAATATATTCAATTGTCCGGTAATTGTTTACAATCATTTGTTCTGATTTGTTTTTAGGCTTTAGCTCTTTACGAAGCATTTCTTTCGCCTTTCTTCTCGTTGTATTAGCGCCTTCAATAATACTGCTCGAAATAGCCTCTTCCATTATTGAACTAACTAAATAACGAGTTTTGTCATGCTCCGGTATAAAACCATCGGCTCCCATGTAACCACCAATGTTCATATCGAAATAGTGTAGCGCCTTTTGTATGTATTCCGTAGGAAAATACAAAAAGGTATATTTTCCAAATAATAAGGGTAAGTAGTTAACAGTCCGGCTAAGTTTTACAGCAGACCATAAAAGAACAGGGTCTGTTGTTTTCGCTTTGTATTTTACTTTATCCCAATATAAATATTCATTGTTAATCGAATTTATAAGATTAGCGGTATTTTTATTGCTTAGTAAAGGGACCGTTTTTGAGTGAAACGGATTTATTTTAGGAGGAGATTCTATCATAATTTATCCGAAATTTATTTTGCAAAGGTATAAAAACTGCGAGATTCTACAAAAATCTCGCAGTTTTTACAAGTTGTTAATTTCGTATTTATATTTAATTAATACTTTAAATAAACTATATGTATATGTTGTTTATAAATATATAATATATTATTACTTCAATTAAAACTATCGTTTATTTCTTTATTATATTATAAAATAAAAAATTGCTACTAAAAAATAAAATTTAAAAGGGTCGTGTCGGCCTATATCAATCGTGTTTCTATGTTTCGTTGGGCGTGCACACCCGTTGCCGGCAATGTAAACAAAGTAATTAAAAAGTATTTTCTCACGTACTATTTTCTCTAAAGAATTTACAAAAATACGAAAGATAGTGCAGTTTTGAAAATGTTGTACTACACATTAAAATTGTTACGATTAATCTTTTCCTATCAATAATTACAACAGACTGCGCGGCCGGAGCAGCCACTCGCACGAATTGTTTCTGCACCACTCGCCGATTCCGAGAAAGACTGCCGTCACAATAAAAAGATCGAAGATTGATACCTCAACCCGTTGTGCGGACACCCGGTTTAAAATTTGTGTAATTTAACGTACACATCTTAAATAGCGACAAGTTCCAAAATAGACCAATCCGGATGTCGTTTTAGACACGGGATTATATAAATAATGTTGTTTATGTCCGCAATCACCCCCATACCAAAATTGTCCGTTACAACACATATCGACAGGAACATTTGTTGCACAACCAACAATGGAATCTCCTGCCCAATACCAACTATTAGTCCATTCCGAAGAAGGTATAATTGCTGACATCGCATACCACTCTTTAAGCGAAGGAACCCTCCATCCTGTAGGACATATAATAGGAGAACCGCCCGTATTACAATAAAAATATCCATAACCTGTGTTCTTATTCTTTATTTCAATGCCAGCTTCAGCTACTTCATAAGCTGCATCACTTGTCAAATCTCGGCAGTAAGCTGTAGTAGTATATGTATTATTTCCAGTTCCATAGGTACCGCCACCCACAGCCGTAAGGCCTATTGCGCAACCGCACGAATTAGGTACAGCATCCCTTATTGTTGTGCCATTTTTAATCACGCCGGTTACGTTGGAAGTATAGGCGCTGTAGCAAGTAGTATCGCTCGCAGTGATGTATGACCGAACTTTTGCAGCATAGCTACCTGCCGTTGTGGCGGTCGACGCACGGGTGGTCGCCGTGGCCGAACCGGCTGTTACTCCCGCTCCTGCCCAGTCGTACCCGGTAACGTCGCTCGCTGCAGCAGTGAAGGTAATAGCTGTCCCTTCGCAGGTAGTGGTAGCGCTCAATGTAGGCACTGCCGGAATACTGACCCCTGTTACTACCCACGAGCCGGTAGAAGTAGCCCATGTTGTATTACACGTACCGTCTTTCGCTTGTCGCGTGTAGGTACCCTCCTGGGTGGGAACATACGTCGCATTGTTGGTACTACCAATAGCAGTACCATTGCGCAGCCATTGATACGTGATGCGCCCGTCGCCGCCGCTGGCGGCAGTGGCGCTGCCGATAGTGGTATAGGCACTGCCGCTGCAAAATACCTGCCCGGTGCTGGCAATCGTGCCCGCCGTAAATACAGGATTGATGACTATCCCCTCGGGATTGTTGGTGACATCGGTAACGGATGTTATACAAGCGCCGGTATAGTTCTTTACATTCGCACCTAAAGCCGTACTGCTGTTGATCGTAAACGGTGGCGTACCTTTCAGCGTATAGGAGCCGTTGTTCATTATGGCTTGTGGTGGGTAGTCTAACGCCGAAGCGCACCAGTCGAACTGGGCTGGCATGCCACTTAATGTGAGCGTTACCCGCTGGGTTTTACTTGCCGAACCGGTTACCCACACGCCTTTGCTGGCGCTCACCAAGGTGCCTACGCTGGTGCCGCTGATAGCAGCGCGTGTCCACGCGCCTTTGCTACCATCGGCATTGACGGTGCGGTAATCGACAATCACCCACGTTTTGTAATTGTGGGTGCCGGTACATGTTGACCATACTACGTCGAAGGTTACTTGCTTGGTGTTGTAGTTGGCGGCTACTTGCCGCACCGATACGCAGCTTGCTGCATAGCTTAACCGGGGGGTAAAACCTAACAGGGCTATGGCAAGTACCGTTAGCAATGTAGCAAATATTTTTTTGCTGTTGGTAGCATACCGCAACACACTACAAAACCTGTTAGGTTTAGCGGGGAATAGTAAATAGTAGATTTTTTGCATAATTATCAAGTTTTTAATTATTGTTCTATTTTAGTGTCTGTGTTAGGGGTGAGATGTCTCCACTTCACTTGCTATCGCTCGTTCCGGTCGACATGACGGCTCTCTTCTTTCCATCAAGTCAACCGTCATGTCGACCGAAGGGTTTGGCGGAATTTATGCCAAACACGAAGTGGAGACATCTCCTGCGGAACGTATTCATTTATTAATTGCATAGTTGTTTAACTAATTTTTTAGTTTTCATTGTTGTAGTTTTGGGAACCGGTCTCCACAAATCTGTGCAATCTGTTTTCCATCTGCTAAATCTGTGGTTACAAACACAAACCTTTTTTCAAACCGGTTCCCTCTACAGCTACTATTATTCTTGTTAATACCCTATTCCTAATTACTACAATCCCCTGTTGCATTTTTGCAACCATCGCCATTATCGTTTCAATCTGTGCTAATCCGTGTGATCTGTGAACAAAAAAATAGAAACGTAGGCTAGACTTATTTGTTGAAAAGGTTCTTGACTACCTGAGTATAAATAAGCAAAACCCACGTTTTTCTAGGTGGCTAAGCATTCTTATACTCAAAAATTGTCAAGATTTTTTTCAACAAGAATAAATTCATTTGAACTAAAAAAGAACGTCTATTATTACCGCAAATGTACCCAAAAATTTTTACCTGCCAAATAAATTTGAAAAATAAATTTGATGATAGTGCGATTAACTAATTTTTTCGGTTATGATTTTCCGGTATGCTTTCGGAGTGAAGCCGGTTTTCTTTATAAAAATGGCGTGGAACGATGAGGCGGAAGCAAAGCCGCTATCGCGAGCTACCTCCTGTATACTAAGGTTGTTGCCGGAAGCAAGCAGCTCCTTTGCTTTTTCGACACGGTAATGTTGCACTACCTGGCTGAACGACATGCCGAATCCTTCGTTGAACACGCGCGACAGGTAGGAACGGTTGAGGGGCACTACTTCCGATACGTCGAGCAATTTGAAATCGGGCCGCAGATAGGGGTGCGCTTTCTGCATCCATTCTTCGACCGTGCGCTTGTAGCCGGGCAAACTGTCCAAAAAGCCGCCATCCTTTTTCCCGTCTTCCATGGAGCCACCTTGTAATACTTCTTTCTCGTCGAGGCTTTTGCGGAATGTTTGTTCAGGGTATGGGTTCTCGTGGAACAGGCCGTTGTAAAGGGTTATGGCAAATACAAATTGAATAGCCGCCTGGTGAAATATATAGGCCCATGTTCCCAAATTAAATAATATGAACGTAAAACCGATACTAATTCCTAACATGCCGAAAGCAATATATTGCAGCCATGAAATATCCAAACGCTCCATCGAGGAATAATTTTCGCTACACCATTGGTTGTAATAATATTTGTAACGAAATGATACACGATGTAGTATGAATAAATAATAGAATATCTGCAAAAAAAGAACGAAGCGAAACCATACATTGAAATGGGCTATTAATTCTTTGAGGTCATTAAAATTATGTAATTTATCTATAGCTTCTTGTCGGATAAACAGTGTAAGTAGATAAAATAGTGAACAAAATAGCCACGGTAGTAGCAGGTAAAAACCCCGTTTCCATGTCAGCCAGCCCGGCCGCACGATTTCATAGACAAAAGGAATGTTGGTAATAACCAGAAAGGAACCGATGATTAAAGCCACGGGTGAAAAAAAGTCATCGATCAGGATGGACTCTCCCAATAGATTGATTCTAAGGATGCGTATTAAATAATCCAGTGTCCAAAATAATACCACAAAGGCGAGTATTTTTCGCGCCCGGTTGCCCCGCATCCGTAAAAAGAGAAAAACACAACCCAGCGCAAAAAAGCCCAGCGACATAACATTTTGTAAGTACACTAAATTCTCCATGCGAGTTCCTTAAATTTACGGAAAGCGAAGGTAGCAATATTTTACGAAACAGGACTATTCTTTTACATTTTTGGAGTTCGAAATGCTATTAAAGAGTAATAGAATGAGTAATTTTGAATAATTTAAAAAATGCATAACAATTATGAAAAACTTTTTTTCCTTTTTTTGGCTTAATAGTCATTTTTCAGGCTAAAATCCTTGGAAAGTCTTATCTTTATTGGATTTAAAGCCACTCAAAGTATATGAATCGAAAAAATGCTTTTACTGCCACAGTTCCATTACCAAGAAAAATGGATTTAAAAATGGGG
>JAVBNJ010000044.1:0-20175 GCA_031551625.1 Bacteroidales bacterium
TAGTAAATTATTATTTACAATCAATTTACGATACGGTTATCGGACAAGACATTATCAAACGGCACAAGTTGCGCAAAATAAATAATCTGCAACGGATCGTAGAGTTTATGTTTGCCTCTATCGGTTCGCTTGTGTCGCCCACCAATATTGCCGAGCAACTGAATAAAAATTCCGACAAAAGAATTTCGCATAATACAATCATAAAATTTATTGGCTATCTTACCGAATCATACATCCTTTATGCTGTCCCACGTTACGACATAAAAGGCAAAGAGCTATTATCCACTAATGAAAAATATTATGTAGTAGATTTGGGACTAAAAAATATCACTTCAACCAATAAATACGATACCGATTTGGGGCATAAATTGGAAAATGTAGTGTATTTTGAACTGCTGCGGCGAGGTGGAAAAGTTTTTGTCGGCAAAAACAATAATAAAGAAGTTGATTTTATTCTGCAAAAAAACAATAATGAGCGGGAATATTATCAAGTTGCCTATACCATCAATGACGAAAAAACATTCGAACGGGAAATTTCGTCTTTTAGGAATATAAAAGATAACTACCCAAAATATCTTTTAACATTCGACTATGATAATGCCATAATTGAAGGAGTACAAAAGAGAAATGTAATAGACTGGTTGTTGATGGTGTAAAAATAGTTCGTGTTAATAAAATTCCCTCCAGCCTCTTCTTTGTGCGGCGTATTTTTCTTAACTTTGTAAGAATAGATACGCCGCTTTTTATGTCGCAATTTGTACACCTTCACGTTCACACGCAATACTCTGTTCTCGACGGGATGTCGAGCATTTCCGACTTGTTCAAGAAAGCCAAAGCCGACGGGCAAACCGCACTGGCTATTACCGACCACGGAAATATGTTCGGTGTAAAAGAGTTTTTGAAAACCGCCAAGAAATTTCCGGAAATAAAACCCATTGTCGGCTGCGAAGTGTATGTGAATCCCGAAGGGCGCCTGGTGAAACGCGGCAAGGAAGACCAAAGCGCCAACCACTTAATTTTGCTGGCTAAGAACATGGCGGGCTACAAGAATTTAATTAAACTTGTGTCGATAGGTTATGTGGAAGGCATGTACTACAAACCTAAAATTGATCACGAGCTGCTGGAAAAACATCACGAAGGGCTAATTGCCTGCTCGGCCTGTCTGGCAGGCGAAGTGCAGAAAGCCATACAGCAGCGTGACATAGACAAGGCCGAAGAAATCATGCTGTGGCACAAAGGGCTTTTCGGCGACGATTACTACATCGAAATACAACGGCACCAAACTGATGATCCAAATGCCGACCGCACCGTGTATCCTCTACAAAAAGAAATATCGGAGATAATGGTCGAGTTAGCACGTAAGCACAATATTAAAGTGATTGCCTCGAACGACGTGCATTTTGTGAATGCCGACGACGCCGAGGCGCATGACCGCCTCATCTGCCTTAACACGGGCGCCGACCTTGAGGATCCGCGCCGCATGCGCTACACCAAACAGGAGTGGATGAAAACACAGACCGAAATGGCGGCCATTTTTGCCGACATTCCCGAAGCGCTCACTACTACGCTGGAAGTAGCGGAAAAAGTAGAGGTCTACGACATCGACAATAAGCCCATTATGCCGAATTTCCCGTTACCCGACGGATTTACCGACTCGAACGATTACCTGCGGCATCTCGCATACGAAGGCGCAACGAAACGGTATCCCGAGTTGACGGATGCTATACGCGAACGATTGGATTTCGAGCTGAACACCATGAAAACAATGGGGTTCCCGGACTACTTTTTGATTGTGCAGGATTTTATTGCCGCGGCACGCAGCATGGGCGTTTCCGTAGGCCCGGGACGCGGTTCGGCAGCCGGTTCGGTGGTGGCCTATTGCTTGGGCATTACCGATATCGACCCGCTGCAATATAATTTGCTGTTCGAGCGTTTCCTTAACCCCGACCGTATTTCGATGCCCGATATTGATATCGACTTCGACGATGACGGGCGGGCAAAGGTGTTGAAGTATGTGGAGGAGAAATACGGCAAAGACCACGTGTCGCATGTGGTTACATTCGGCACCATGGCTACGAAGTCAGCCATCAAAGACGTGGCGCGTGTCCAAAAATTGCCGTTATCGGAATCTGACCGGTTATCCAAAGCCATTCCCATGCGCTGGGATAAGAAAGACAGCAATGGCAAGGGGCTACCGATAAACATCAAAACCTGTATCGAGCATATACCGGAAATACAACAAGCAGCGCAATCGAACGACGAGTTGCTGCAAGAAACCATGAAGTACGCCGAAAAACTCGAAGGCTCTATTCGCAGCACCGGCGTGCATGCGTGTGCCATTATCATCGGGCGCAATAACCTTACGGATCACATTCCTATTTCGATTGCAAAAGATAAGGAAACAGGCGAGGATATGTGGGTATCGCAGTATGAAGGTTCGTGCATCGAGGATGTAGGCATGTTAAAGATGGACTTCCTCGGGCTGAAAACGCTTTCGATTTTACGCGATGCCGTCGAAAACGTAAAGCTGGCGCGCGATATAGATATTGACTTGGCGCACATTCCGCTCGACGATAAAACAACATACGAATTATTCAGCCGCGGAGACACTGTCGGGACGTTCCAGTTCGAGTCCGACGGCATGCGCAAATGGTTGCGGGAGTTGAAGCCCACGCGCTTCGAAGACCTGATTGCGATGAACGCCCTCTACCGTCCCGGCCCGATGGATTATATTCCCGACTTCGTAGACCGCAAGCATGGCCGTGCGAAAATCGAGTATGACCTGCCAGAAATGGAAGAATACCTGAACGACACGTATGGCGTTACGGTATATCAGGAGCAGGTGATGTTACTCTCGCAAAAATTGGCAGGCTTTACCAAAGGCCAGGCCGACACGCTGCGTAAAGCAATGGGAAAAAAGCAACGCGAAGTGCTGGACAAGATGAAAGGCGATTTCCTGAAAGGCGCCGAAGAGAAAGGTCATAGTGCAACCACCTGTGAAAAAATCTGGAAAGACTGGGAAAGTTTTGCTGAGTACGCATTCAACAAATCGCACTCGACCTGTTATGCTTGGTTAGGCTACCAAACAGCCTACCTCAAAGCCAACTACCCTGCCGAATACATGGCCGCTGTGCTGAGCCGCAACTTAGACAATATCGATGAAATTTCGAAATTCATGGATGAATGCCGCCGTATGGGCATCGAAGTGTTGCCGCCCGATGTAAATGAAAGTTACCGTAAATTTACGGTGAATAAAAAAGGAAATATCCGTTTTGGCATGGCTGCTGTCAAAGGCGTTGGGGGTGCCGCCGTTGATGCTATTGTAGAAGAACGCCGGAGCAACGGCACCTTCAATACTATTTTTGATTTTGTGGAGCGCGTGCCGCTCACCGCGGTGAACCGCAAAACAATTGAAGCATTGGCCATGGCCGGAGCTTTCGACGAATTCCGGGAAATCAAACGACATCATTTCTTTGCCAAAAACAGTAAGGACGAATTGTTTCTCGACAGCTTACTACGTTATGGGAATAGATTACAAGCCGATAAACAACTGACAAGTAATTCGCTTTTTGGCGAACAACATGCCGTATCGGTTACCAAACCAGAAATTCCACTCGACGCCGAAGAATGGAATATGACCGAAATGTTGAAGAAAGAAAAAGAACTGGTGGGCATGTACCTGTCGGCGCATCCGCTCGATATTCATAAATTTGAAATTACACATTTCGCGAACCACACACTGATCGATATTCCCAAATTACTGGAATCGGCTCCCTCGTCTGAAGCTGTGCAGAAAAAAACAATCCGTGTAGCAGGTACTGTTACGGCGGTTCAGCAGGCCACCTCAAAGACAAGCGGGAAGCCTTATATGCGTTTTACTATCGAGGACTACAGCGGCACTCACCAATTTGCCCTTTTCGGGAAAGATTATGAGAACTTCAACAAATACATAGCACACAATCATGCATTATTGTTGACCTGCAAATTCGATAAACGTTATCGTGGGAAAGACGATGCCCGTCCCGACGAATGGGAACTCAAAATACAAACGATACATTACCTTGCTCATGTCCGCGATGAGCTGATACGCAACATACATATAACGTTATCCGTGGAGGATATTACGGAACCGTTTATCGGGCGGCTGGTTAACATAGCCTCGCAAAATAAAGGGAAGGTAGATCTACAGATTAAACTGGTAGCGCCCACACATGATATGTTCATCGAATTATTTTCACGTACTTTCCGAGTGGCGCTTACGCCTGAAATGTTAACATTCCTGGAAGTCGAGGGATTGAATTACCGGATAAATAATAAGTTTAATTAGTTTTATTCAAAATCTTCGTACAACAAATACCCTTTACGCAAGGTTTTAAATTTTGCAATATCACCTTGCCACGATGTACGAATTTCTTCGGCGGTTTTGCCGGCTTCTATTTGCCGGCGGATGCTCTCTGTTCCGCACAGTTTATAAAAAAACGGCGTAAAGAATTTCTCTTTTTCTTTGTAATAACCATAAGCGGCAATTAACCAATCGAGAATAATATGTCCATCAGTGAGCAGATCATTTTCCGAATAATACATCAGATTTTCCCCGTAGCACCACTGGCCTTTATAGGGTGGATTCTGAGCGCCGGGCATGGCAACCGGTCTGAAATTGTAAGGGTAGTATGGTTCAAACGACGGATGTCCGAATTGCTGGAAAGGCCGTTCGGTGCCGCGTCCCACACTTACTACTGTTCCTTCGAACAGGCACAGCGACGGGTACAGATATATCGCCCGCTGGTCGGTCAAATTGGGAGAAGGATTTACAGGTAATATATATTCTGTCTTGTGTGTGTAGCCACTACACGAAATCACTGTGAGGTCGCATTTGATTTTGTTCTTCAACCAACCTTCACCGTTAATCATCTGCGCCAATTCGCCAAGCGTCATACCATGTACAATAGGAATTGGATGCATGCCTATAAACGAACGGAATTGGGATTCCAATACAGGCCCGTCTACGTAGAAACCATTGGGATTCGGACGATCCAGTATAATTACAGGAATGCTGTTCTCGGCGCAAGCTTCCATTACGTAGTGCATGGTTGAAAGGTACGTGTAGAAGCGCGCGCCCACATCCTGCATGTCGAACAGCATGTAGTCGATACCGCGCAGTTGTTCTTTGCTTGGCTTGTAGTTGTTACCGTACAGCGAAGTAATTTCAATACCGGTTTCTTCATCTTTTGTAGCATTTACTTTCTCCCCCGCATCGGCTGTGCCACGGAAACCATGCTCCGGTGCATAAATCCGCACAACATTCACACCTTGTTCCAGCAATACATCTACCAGATGTTTGTCGCCTACTATTGAAGTATGGTTGGCTGTAATGCCCACTCGTTTATCTTTGAGCAGCGGCACATACTTGCCCGTTTGTTCTGCCCCTGTTTGCAAAGGTTGGGCAATGGTTGTCAGCGATAATAGCGAAACGATAACAGCAAAAAAATATTTCATAAAATGTCGGTTTATTAGAGTACAATCAATCCTCAAAGAAAGTGGCTTCAAACTAATCCTGTTAGGGTTAGTTATTGCTAAAAATAACAAACTTTGTTACCTGTAATGTCTGTAAGCAGGTTATTGGCCAGACGGCTGGCTCCCAGTCGAAATAATGACGGAGTCAGCCATTCATCGCCCAGTATTTTTTTAACAATGGCATAATATAACATGGCATCATCTGATGTAACAATACCACCTGCCGGTTTGAAGCCGATTTTCTTACCAGTTTTTTCGTAATATTTTTTAATACACGAAACCATAACCCATGCGGCTTCGGGTGTGGCAGCCGGTTCTATTTTCCCCGTCGATGTTTTGATAAAGTCAGCACCTGCTTCCATCACAATAAAGCTGGCATCGGCTATCTGCGCTTGTGACAACACGCCTGTTTCCAAAATTACTTTCAAGCGAGCATTGCCAATAACTGCCTTTATTTGTTTGATTTCATTGGCCACGGTGGCATGGTCGCCCGATAAGAACGTGCCTAACGAAATAACAATGTCGATCTCATTTGCACCTTTTTCTACCGCCATGCGGCATTCGTCACATTTGATTTCAATAAATGTTTGTGAACCCGGAAAACCGGCTCCCACTGCGGCAATACGGACTTCCGATGCCATAAGTGTCCGTCGCACCGTATGTGCCAACGATGGATATACACAGATAGCAGCCACGTTTGGGATACCCGGGAATTTTGAAGGAAAATTATTAACGTCTTCTGCAATTTTTTTCACTCTTTCCTCCGTATCGGTAGCATTCAATGTAGTGAGATCTATAAAACTAAAACAATGCTTCCAGATTCCGGCAGCATTCAGTGCAGGCAATTCATTCCGCAGTTTTTGCAACTCGCTTGCAACGATTTGTTCGTTGAGTTGTAACCCATACTTTTCAGCAGCAATCATGAGTTTTTTTGTTTCAATCTGCAAATTGTAAATCCCTATATCTATCCGTCGAAACTTAGAGGTCTTTTTTACGTAATTCGAAATTTTGTCCCAAATATTTGCGACGCACCTCGGGGTTGTCTGCAAGTTCTTCGGCCGTACCGCTCTCAAGGATAGAGCCGTCGAACAACATATAAGCGCGGTCGGTAATGGCCAACGTTTCGTGCACATTGTGGTCGGTAATGATAATGCCGATATTTTTATTTTTCAATTTCGATACGATCCCTTGTATATCTTCCACGGCAATAGGGTCAACGCCGGCAAACGGTTCGTCGAGCAGAATAAATTTCGGGTCAATAGCCAGGCAGCGTGCAATCTCGCAACGGCGACGTTCCCCTCCCGATAATTGAATGCCATAACTCTTACGCACCTTCTGTAAGCCGAACTCATCAATCAATAGCTCTAAACGCTCGTGGCGTTCGTTTTTGTCTTTAAATTTGGTTTCCATTACGGCCATAATATTATCTTCGACCGATAGTTTGCGGAATACCGAGTTCTCTTGCGCCAGATAGCCTAGGCCACTCTGCGCACGACGGTACATAGGCTCTTGTGTAATATTACGGTCGTCAAGGAAAATTTGCCCGTTATTGGCTTTCACCAAACCCACCAGCATATAGAATGTAGTCGTTTTTCCCGCACCGTTGGGCCCCAGTAACCCTACAATTTCGCCTTGGCTTACTTCCACCGATACACCTTTCACGACAGTCCGCGAACCGTATTTTTTTACCAAATTTTTACAATGTAATAACATGTTTTTTAGAATGAGGAATTAGGAATCAGGAATTAGGAATTGCGCAGTTATTCCTAATTCTTAATTCTCAATTCTTAATTTATACTATTCCTTCCCGCAATATATCGTGTAAGTGCACCATACCTAAATATTCGTCATTATGCGTAACTATTAATTGCGTAATCTTGTTTTTTTCCATCAAATTGTATGCATGCACCGCTAATTCTTCCGTGTCAATGGATTTAGGACTCTTAGTCATAATATCCTGTGCCGTGAGCGTATCAAATGTTTTCGTTTTTTCAAGCATTCGCCGTACATCGCCATCTGTAATAATACCGAGTATGACGCCTTTAGCATCAACGACTGCCGTTGCCCCCAAACGGTTGGACGAAATATTGATAATTGCGTTGTGTATACTCTCTGCGGGCACCACCTGCGGTTTGCGGTTACGATCAATTAAATCTCCGACACGTAAATATAATTTCTTGCCCAACGAACCGCCCGGGTGTACACGTGCAAAATCTTCAGACGTAAAGCCGCGCATTTTCAAGAGACATACGGCCAGCGCATCGCCCATTACCAGTTGCGCCGTGGTACTCGACGTAGGGGCCAGATTATTTGGGCACGCTTCCTCATCAACTGTCGCAGCCAACACATAGTCGGCTTGCTCGGCAAGGTACGACTCCCGGTTCGAAACAATGGCTACCAATTTATTACCCATATTGCGTATGAGTGGTACCAATACTTTAACCTCGGCCGTGTTGCCGCTTTTCGAAAGGCATATTACCACATCGTCGGGTTGGATCATGCCCAAATCGCCATGAATAGCATCTGCAGCATGCATAAAAATAGCAGGTGTCCCGGTTGAGTTGAGCGTAGCTACAATTTTATTGGCAATAATAGCGCTTTTGCCAATGCCAGACACAATTACGCGCCCCTTGCTTTCGTATATCAAATGGGCTGCACGCTCAAAATCCCCATTAATGTACGAGGCCATCTTTTGAATAGCAGCAGCTTCAGTTTCAATCGTTTTTACGGCGAGCCGGCCGATATCGGTAAGCGTATCCATTTAAAAATAAATTTTGATACTCGTTAAAGTTTTTGTAATTTAGTAGCGCAAAGATAATGAAAAGTAAATAACTTTTCGATAAGGTACATGGAATTTACAGATGAATTTTTATACAGCCAACTGAAAACCTACTTCGGTTTCGGCTCTTTCAAGGGTCAACAGGAAGGTGTAATACGTAACGTATTAGCCGGTAATGACACCTTCGTATTAATGCCTACAGGTGGTGGAAAGTCGCTTTGCTACCAGCTTCCGGCGCTTATGCTGGAAGGAACAGCTATTATTGTGTCGCCTCTTATTGCCTTGATGAAAAATCAGGTAGATGCTATCCGCGGGTTTATTGTAGATAATAATGACATTGCACATTTTCTTAACTCTTCGCTCAATAAACAACAATTGCAGGAAGTGCACGATGGTTTGCTGAGCGGAGCTACCAAGCTTTTGTATGTAGCCCCCGAGTCGTTGACGAAGGAAGAAAATATTCAATTGTTGAAACAACTAAAAATTTCGTTTTATGCGATTGACGAGGCGCATTGTATTTCGGAATGGGGACACGATTTCCGTCCCGAATACCGCCGCATCCGGCCAATCATCAACGAAATAGGGCAGGCTCCTCTTATTGCACTTACAGCGACGGCGACGCCGAAAGTACAGAATGATATCCAAAAAACATTGGGAATGCTGGGCGCCGAAGTTTTCAAGTCGTCGTTCAACCGCTCGAACCTGTATTACGAAATACGCCCGAAAACCAATACCGACCGCGAGATTATCAAATTCATAAAAGGTAATTCCGGAAAGTCGGGTATAGTATATTGCCTGAGTCGTAAAAAGGTGGAAGACTTAGCCGACTTGTTGAAAGTAAACGGTATTCGTGCATTACCGTATCATGCGGGGCTTGATGCGGCCACACGCTCTAAGAATCAAGATGCTTTTTTGATGGAAGACGTAGATGTAATAGTCGCTACTATTGCGTTCGGCATGGGTATCGATAAACCGGATGTGCGCTTTGTGATTCACTACGATATTCCGAAAAGCCTCGAAGGCTACTATCAGGAAACAGGCCGTGCAGGCCGCGATGGAGGCGAGGGACGTTGCGTGTCATTTTACAGTTACAAAAACGTGCAGAAACTCGAAAAGTTTATGCAGGGAAAACCGCTTGTAGAACAGGAAATAGGTAAACAATTGTTGCTCGAAACAGTCTCATATTCCGAAACGGGTACTTGTCGGCGTAAGGTGCTGCTCAATTATTTTGGAGAAGAATATACCGATGAGAATTGCGGTAACTGTGACAATTGCCTGCGGCCGAAAAAACAATTCGATGCACAGGAGCCATTACTAAAAGTATTGCGTACGATACAGGTGATCCGCGAAAAATTTAAAGCCGAGCATATTGCAAATGTGGTGCATGGATTGATGACTTCGGTTATTAAATCGTACCACCACCACGAGTTGCGTGAGTTCGGCAGTGGTAGCGATCATGACCTCCGGTTCTGGCACACCGTTATCCGCCAAGGGCTCATTCAGCATTTTATCGATAAGGAAATCGAAAATTATGGATTATTGAAAGTCTCGGAAAAGGGGTTGGCATATTTGGAGTCGCCCTATCCGCTTATGTTTCCGGAAGACAATGAGTACAACGCCGAAGATGAAGAGGATGATATTTATGTAGGGCAACCCCGTACAGGAGGAAGTTTTGACGAAGAATTATTTGCTATTCTGAAAGCGCAATTACACAATTTGTCAAAGCAATTAGATATTCCGCCCTACGCTATTTTGCAAGATCCGTCGCTGGAAGATATGTGTGTGCAATTCCCGATTACTATCGAAGAGTTGAAAAATTGCCATGGCGTGGGCGAAGGGAAGGCGAAAAAATTCGGGCAGCCGTTTGTCGAGATCATTGAGAAGTATGTAGAGGAAAAAGAGATTGAGCGCCCACAGGAGATGATCGTAAAATCGCTTATCAATAAATCGGGGCTCAAAGTGCATATTATCCAAAGCATTGATCGCAAAGTGATGCTCGATGATTTAGCTCGCTCGAAAGGGTTGGAGATGGAGCAACTGCTTGATGAAATAGAGGCGATTGTAAATTCGGGTACGAAAATTAATATTGATTACCATATCAAGCAGGCTATTGACGACGACAAGGCGGCGGATATTTACGAATACTTCCATCATGAAGCCGAAACCGAGTCGGTGGATGAAGCGCAGGAAGCATTGGGTTCCGATTGTACCGAAATAGAAATTCGTTTGGTGCGCCTGAAGTTTATGTCAGAAATGGCAAATTAGTTTTTCACGAGACGATATTATAGATTTCTATTAATTTCCGGTTTTTACTTACAACTTTAAAGTAAGAATCGGAAATTTAATTTATTTTTATAACTTTGTAATGTTAAAATCAAAATTTTGTTTAGTATGGGAACAATAGATAATATCGACCACTTGGATCAAAAAATATTGAGTGCATTAATTAAGAATGCACGCATGCCGTTTTTGGAAATTGCACGCGAGTGTGATATTTCGGGAGCCGCCGTACACCAGCGGGTGAAGAAAATGGAAGAAGCCGGTATTATTACCGGTGCACGTCTGCTAGTAAAACCAAAAGCGCTAGGGTTTGATGTATGCGCGTTTGTGGGTGTTCACCTCGAACAGTCGAGCCAATACCAGGCCACGGTCGATGCTATTAAACAAATTCCCGAAGTGGTGGAATGTCATTTTGTAACGGGCACTTACGCCTTACTGCTAAAACTCTTCTGTCGCGACCACGAACACTTGATGGATGTATTGCTGAATACCATTCAGAACTTGCCGAATGTAAGCAATACCGAAACGCTGATTTCGCTCGACCAGATTTTCGAACGACAAGTGTGGGTTAAAGGTAAACGTCCGGCAAAAGCGCCTTCGCTGGCCGGCGATTCGGAAAGCAAGAAGAAAATACCGGCACGGAAGAAAAAGAAGTAATCCACAGATTGCACAGATTTTTGAGATACGGATTTCACAGATGAGAGGCCTCGTAGAATAAAATACTGCGGGGCTTTTTGTTGTTCTCAGCCCCCTAGGGATGGTAATTTATAATATTGACCGCATGCCTTTTTTTTCGCACAGAAAAATCTACACCTTCGAAAGACGGACTGTGCACTGCGCGAGAACAGGCAATAGATGCCACATCTCCCCGTATAAACCAATCGTAGAAGAATTGCATTGTCAAAGCCTTTTCAATTCGTAAAATCGTGCGAATAGGTAAATACTGTATCTACGAGAGTTTTACTATCTTTGCAACTATTATTTATATAAAATGAAAAAACTATTTTTACTTTTTAGCATTTTCGCGCCAGCCTTACTGTTCGTTTCGTGTGTTTCTGAAGACAAGGTGCACATGGTCGGCGTAGAAGATTTTACTATGATTAGCGAAACCCAATTTGAAGTGACAGTCAAAATTGAGAACCTCAATAAGAGCAGCCTAACTATTAAGAGTGCCAGCCTCATTTTAGCAGATGACCAAACGGAGTTGATTGAACTTTTTCTGACCGAAAAAGTGATTATCCCGCGTAGCAGCAACCAAGGGTTGGTGTTTCCAGTGGCTATGCGCATGAGCAGCCCCGATGTATTTTCTACCTTGAGCGAAAAAGCCAAGGCCGACAAACAACTAATGGTGCGGGGAAAGGTTGTCGGTAAGTTCGGCATTTTTTCGAAGAGCTATAAGATAGGTCCCATGCCGGTAGAGGAATTCTTGGCGAAGCTTGACGAATCGAATCGGGAAATGATCAAAGGCTGGATTTATTAAGATAAAAATACATGAAAGGATACGGGCGCAAAATTTGCGCCCATATTGCATATTCCCTTTTCTACTTCCTATCGGCCGGATAAATCCGTAGTACGAAAATATCTTCAAGCGGACGGTCGTATGCATCGCGCGGCGCGGCGGCAATTTTGTCAACCACATCCAATCCTGCGGTTACCTCGCCGAACACGGTATATTCGCCATCAAGCCAGGGCGCACCACCAAGGGTGGTGTATAATTGAATTTGTTCGTCGTTCAATTTTATACCTTGCTGTGCTATTTGCGGCACAGCCTCTGCCGGAATCGTTTGACCTTGCACAATGTAGAACTGTGAACCCGACGAGGCTTTTTGCGGGTTGCCGTCGCGGGCTGCCGCCAATGCACCCTTTTTATGGTACTTGCCAGGTATAATTTCGGCAGGAATGCGTTCGGCAGGGCTGCCCATGCCGTACATGCGTCCTGGTTGCGGGTCTTTCGAGTCGGGATCGCCCGTTTGGATCATAAATTCTTCGATAACACGGTGAAAAATCAACCCATCGTAGTAACCTTCAGCTGCCAGCTTCACAAAATTGTTGCGGTGCAAAGGCGTTTCGCTATAAAGTTTTACGGTAATGTTACCCATCGTCGTTTCAATTATCAATTCGGGTGTATCGCCCAATGAAGCGGGGTCGAACGAGGTTTTTGAAGTTTGCGCGTAACTGCTCATAAAAAATAAGGTTATTACGGATAAAATTAGTAATTTTGTATGTTTCATCGCTCGCCGTACTAAATGTTTATGGCTGCAAAGATACTAAAAATTTTGAACGACAACAACTAATAACCATGCATAAATATGTTATCCCCATTCTGTTGTTGCTCTGCTGCATTGGCACTGACTTGTATGCACAGCCTGCTAAAAAAAAGTCACACTCCCACAAAGAGCTGTCAACAGCATTGCCACAAGCGGCAGACAGTATACATGACCAGAAAATAGGACTAGTACTAAGCGGTGGCGGAGCCAAAGGGCTTTCGCATATCGGTGTACTGAAGGCATTGGAAGAAAATAATATCCCCATTGATTATGTGGCGGGCACCTCAATGGGTGCCATCATCAGCGGGTTGTATGCCATCGGATATTCGCCCGATGAAATGATAACACTCCTTTCATCAAAAGATTTTTATATCTGGTACAAAGGGTTGGACGAAGAAAAGTATACATCTTTCATTTTCCGTTCCAATCCGCAACCCGATATGTTTTCCGTAAAATTTGATTTTAAAGATAAAAAGCTGAAAACACAATTACCGACGAGCCTTGTATCGACCTACCAGATGGATTTAGCCTTCCTGGGGTTATTCTCCCCAGCCGATGCCGTAGCGCACGGAAATTTCGATAGCCTGATGGTTCCGTTCCGCTGTGTGGCCTCGGACGTTGAACACAAGAAGCAAGTAGTAATGCGCCACGGCAATTTAGGCGCTTCCGTGCGTTCGTCGATGACCTATCCCTTTTATTTCAAACCCATTTCCATTGACAGTACATTGTTATTCGACGGCGGGTTCTATAATAACTTCCCATGGGATGTAATGCAAAAAGATTTTGCACCCGACCTCATCATCGGCGCCAAATGTGCGGGTAATCCAAAGAAACCCGATGAAGACAATATTATTTCGCAAATGGAAAATATGCTGATGTTTGCCACAGATTACGATTTACCGGAAGATTTAGGCATATTAATCGAAACACGTTTCCAAGGCGTGGGAGTATTGGATTTCGGGAAAATCGATTATCTTGTTCAAGCGGGCTATGAGAAAACAATGGCGCAGATGGATGAGATAAAGGCGCGCATTGCTTCCCGCGAAACAGCGGAGGAACGCGCCGCCAAGCGCAAACAGTTTCGCGATCGGACACCTAAAGAAGTATTTAAAGATATTTCGGTAACAGGGCAATTGAATACCAAACAACAATACTTTATAGAGAGAAGTATAAGCCTTACAGCCGGAGAAGAGTTTGATTACAATACGCTCAAGCGACGTTACTTCCGGGTTATATCAACCGATCTGGTAAATACGTTTTATCCAACGGCTACCTACGACCCGGTAGACAGTGCTTTCGATGTATCAATCTATGCCACGCAAAGCGCCCGCTTTAAAGCTATGATCGGAGGATATTTTTCCACATCGTCCATCAACGAATTATTTTTCGGCGCAAGCTATAAAATGTTTACTAAAACGATTGGTGAAGCGGTTTTTGGTGCTACCTTCGGGCGTTTCTACAATGGACTGCAAGGTTCGTGGAAACATTTTGTTTTTGTCAATCCGATCGTATATTATGAACTAATAATTTCGGCCAACCGCTACGACTATTTCAGTGGGGCACAAGACTTGTTCTACTTTGACCAAGGGCCGCCCAACTTGCAGGAAGAAGAACTGTACGGTCAATTTACCATAGGCATACCAATTTTTTTACAACGTAATTTTACTACTCAAATAAGTTGTACGAGCGGTATTATACGCGATAAATATTTTCAAGACGATTTCTTTTCCTCTGCAGATACAGCCGACCTTATGAAGTTCAACTATGTCCATCCTAAAATCGGGATAAAACGTACTACCTTTAACTATAAACAATACCCGACGTTGGGCAGCGAACAATCGGCAAGTATAAATTATGTATACGGGCAAGAGCGGAACTACCCCGGTAATTTGTCGCGCTTTGAAACCAATACAGACGAGCCTATAACACATCATTGGATAGGTATGCGGCTATATTCCAATTATTATTTACCAATAGGCTCCCACTTTTCGTTAGGGCTATTGGCCGATATAATATGGAGTAGCAAATCTCCTTTCAATGATTATTACTCCACCTTATTGTCGTTACCGGCTTTCCAGCCAACGCCACACAGTACTACGCTCATTCTTGAAAATTACCGTGCCGACATATATGCCGGATTAGGCGTAACACCTATTGTGCGCTTCACCAACAAGGTATCGTTGCAACTTGGCGGCTATCTTTTCCAACCATACGAAACAATCATCCGTACCGATGATGATAAAATAGCTTACTCCAAGCCTTTTTCGCAACGCGCATTCATGGCCATGGGGGCTTTTGTGTGGCACACTCCCGTGGGGCCGTTAAGTTTTTCGGCCAACTGGTATGAGCGATCACAAAACAAATGGTATTTCCAACTTGGATTAGGCTACCTGCTATTCAACAAGCGGGGATGGAGCTACTAAAATTTATGTATTGACCAGAATGTCCGAAGAAAAAGAAATAATTGTGCAAGGTGCCCGTGAGCACAATCTAAAGAATATTGATGTAACAATTCCGCGCAATACCCTCACGGTAATTACGGGACTGAGCGGTAGCGGCAAATCGTCGCTGGCATTCAACACCATTTATGCCGAAGGGCAACGCCGTTACCTCGAAACACTGTCGGCCTATGCACGGCAATTCATGGGAAACATGGAACGCCCCGATGTAGACCATATATCGGGACTTAGCCCTGTAATTGCCATTGAACAGAAGACCACCAATAAAAATCCACGTTCGACAGTAGGGACTATTACCGAAGTTTATGATTTTTTGCGATTACTGTATGCCCGCGCCTCTATTGCCTATTCGAAAGTTACAGGCGAAGAAATGGTACACTATACCGACGACCAAATCGTACAACTCATCATCGAACAATTTCATGGAAAAAAATGTGTATTGCTGGCCCCCCTTGTCAAAGGCCGCAAAGGACACTATAAGGAATTGTTCGAGCAATTGCGGAAACGTGGATTCCTGCATGCTCGCATCGACGGTGAGATTACCGAATTGCGCCCACAGCATAAGTTAGACCGTTACAAAATGCACTTTATTGAAGTGGTTATTGATAAACTTATTCCGGACGAAGGGGACGAAAAACGGTTGCGCGATTCATTGAAAACCGCCATGCAACAAGGACACGGGGAGATAGCGGTGCTCAATGCGGAAAACGGCAATCTCCGACACTACAGCCGCACGCTGATGTGCCCCACTTCCGGTATATCGTATGCCGAACCGGCACCCTACTCGTTTTCGTTTAACTCACCGCAAGGCGCATGCCCACACTGCAACGGATTGGGAACAGTTGCCGAAATCGACATTACAAAAATTATTCCCGATAAAAAACTGAGCATAAAGAAAGGAGGTATCGAAGTATTGGGCAAGCAGCGCGACAACCAGGTGTTCGCACAGTTGGAAGCGATTGCCCGTAAATACCACTTTTCGCTCGAAAATCCGATTAACGAGATTCCCGAAGAAGCGCTAAACATTATCCTCTACGGTTCCGACGAGTTGTTCCGCTTATCGGACGCACAAAGCTCAACACCGAGTTATATGGCGAGTTTCAATGGCATAGTAAATATACTCGAGAATGCCATGGACGATTCCGAAAATTCGACAGGCATGCGGACCGATCGTTTTATAAAATATACTCCATGCCCTGTATGTCACGGCACACGCTTGAAAGAAGAGGCATTGTATTTTAAAGTAGCTGAAAAAAATATTGCCGAAGTAGCCGCCATGGATATCATCTCCTTAGGCGAATGGTTCAAGGGCATTGAAGATAAACTGAACAAACGGCAACAAACCATTGCCAAAGATGTATTGAAAGAAATACGCGAACGGTTGTCATTCCTGCAAGATGTGGGGTTGGGCTACCTATCGCTCAACCGCAATACGCGAAGCCTGAGCGGCGGCGAGAGTCAACGCATCCGGCTGGCCACACAAATAGGTTCGAAACTGGTAAATGTGCTGTATATCCTCGACGAACCAAGTATCGGCCTGCACCAACATGATAATATTAAGCTCATCGGCGCATTAAAGAAGTTACGCGACGAGCTGAACTCTGTCATTGTGGTGGAGCACGATGAAGAAATGATTCGTCAAGCCGATTACCTGATAGATATGGGTCCGTTGGCCGGTGCCCGTGGCGGCGAGTTGGTATATGCCGGCCCCCCTCCCACCGGCAATGAACTAAAATCAAATTCATGTTCCGGAAAATCGTTGACCCTGCAATACCTTGCAGGAGTAAAGGAAATAGAGATTCCTAAAACACGCCGCCAAGGCAGTGGCGAAAGCATTGTATTGACGGGCGCCAAAGGCAACAATCTTAAGAATGTAAATGTAGAATTCCCGCTGGGAACTTTCATTTGCGTAACGGGAATGAGCGGTAGCGGTAAATCTACCTTGATAAATGAAACATTGCATCCTATACTAAGCAAGCATCTATACCGTTCGTTTCAAGACCCGCTCCCCTACAAAGAAATAGGAGGTTTAAAACTGGTAGATAAAGTAATTGAAGTAGACCAATCTCCTATAGGCCGTACTCCACGCAGCAACCCGGCCACCTACACCAACCTGTTTTCTGACATCCGCAACCTATTTGCCGAAACACCCGATGCCAAGATACGCGGTTACAAAGCAGGGCGGTTTTCGTTCAATGTAAAAGGCGGTCGTTGCGAAGAATGCCGCGGTGCAGGCGTGCAAACCATCGAAATGAATTTTCTGCCCGATGTATATGTAACCTGCAAAACCTGTAACGGCAAGCGCTACAATCGAGAAACCTTGGAGGTATTATATAAAGGAAAAAACATCGGCCAGGTGCTGGACATGACTATTGAACAAGCCCATGAGTTTTTCGATCACATCCCCTCCATGAAGCAAAAGCTAAAATCCTTGCAGGATGTGGGGTTGGGCTATGTAAAACTCGGGCAACCATCGACCACCCTGAGCGGCGGCGAAAGCCAACGTGTAAAATTATCTGCCGAACTGGCGAAACGTGATACGGGTAATACATTCTATATACTCGACGAACCGACCACCGGCCTGCATTTCGAAGACGTGCGCATCCTGCTCGACGTACTGAACCGCTTGGTTGAACACGGTAACACAGTGCTGGTGATTGAACACAACCTCGACGTGATTAAAACCGCCGACTATATTATTGACCTCGGTCCTGAAGGTGGCGCTGCAGGTGGCACTATTATAGCCTGCGGAACACCCGAAGAAGTAGCCAAGTGCAAAAAAAGTTACACTGGGCAGTTTCTGGCAAAAATGCTATAGGCTTTAACCAGAAAGCACACTACTCTACAAAAAGGACCAATCCTTTTAAATATTCCCCTTCCGGGTGATAAATGTTCACCGGATGGTCGGCCGGTTGGGTAAGTTGGTGCAAGATGCGCACCCGGCGCTTAGCAATGGCAGCAGCCGAAAAAATGGTATTGCGGAAATCTACTTTATTAACCACTTGCGAACAGCTAAACGTAAACACAACGCCACCCGGCGCTACCTTCGAAATGGCCACAGCATTCAAACGTTTGTAGGCTTGCAATGCATTACGCAAAGCACCTGCATGTTTGGCAAATGCCGGTGGGTCGACAACCATCAGGTCATAGGCATGGTCGGCGCTTTGATGCAAAAAGTCGAAGGCATCAACCGCAAAGGACTCATGTGATTGACTATTGACAATTGACAATTGACAATTGAGAGATACATTTTTTTCTACCATGTCAATCGCCCGCTGCGAGCTGTCGACAGAGTGAACGAGCGAGGCGCCGCCGCCCAATGCGTAGATGGAGAAACCACCGGTATAACAAAACAGGTTCAACACTCTTCTATTCTTTGCATAATGCTCCAACAGTTGGCGATTATCGCGCTGGTCAAGGAAAAAACCGGTCTTCTGCCCCGCTTCCCAATTCACAGCAAAATGATACCCATTCTCCAGCACAATAGTTTCACCTAAAGAATTAGTTTTATTTACAAGATATTCGTCACTAGCATTCAGCCCTGCTTTGAATGGTACGGTAGCCGCACTCTTATCATAAATGCGTTGTAATTTATCGCCATAGATTTTTTGCAATGCCGCAGCAATTGCTGTGCGGGCAAGATACATACCAGCAGAATGTGCTTGCATCACAGCGGTGTCGCCATAAATATCAATAATCAATCCGGGAAGAAAATCGCCTTCACCGTGCACTAAGCGATAAGCGGTAGTAACAGGATTGCCTGTCAATTGCAGCGCTTGCCGCACCTGATAGGCCTTGAGCAGCGCAGCGCACCAAAATTCATTGTCGATTTTGCAAGGGGCAAACGACAGCACACGCACTGTAATAGAGCCTATCTGGTAATGTCCAACAGCCAGAAAATCTCCGGCTGCCGAGCGAACTTCAACCACATCGCCTTCGCGCGGTTCGCCTTTAATGGAAGCCACTGCCCCAGAAAATATCCATGGATGAAAGCGTACCAACGCTTCGTCGCGACCTTTGCGGAGAGTGACAACTGCTATCATAATACAACTCTTTCTTTATGTTCGTATTTGCCTGCGGGTATATACCTGTTCTTTTTCTTTTTAGGTTTAGGAGTAGCTCTTGATTCACCACTGTATGAAAGGTATTCGGCAGGTGTTAATTCTTTAACTTTTTGCAAATGCAAAAATATTTCGCGGCATACCCATGCATCGGTTGCTGCATAAAGGCATTGCGATTTGGTGAGTTCCAAGTTTTCCCAGTTTGAGAGTTGCTGGTTTTTTGAAATATGAATCTGCAACACCAGTGCAGCCAGCTTTTTCAAGCCTTTTTCTTCAATACCGTAGTGATGCACTATTCGTTGGATATCAACAAAACCAGCAGGCTTGAATACTTGCAATGCTTCCAATTGGCGCAAGTCTTCGTGAATAGCCGCACCTACCTTCAAGACTTTTTTGTTGCTCATCAACTGCGCCATCCCTGTCGAGAAATTGATTTTATTCAAACGGAACAAATAGGCCCGCTTGTCGGTCGAGAGTTGCAACAACGCCACAGGATTACCATTACGTTTGCCGGGAATAAACATAGGTTTTGTTTCGGTATCAAACCCTATAATCTTTTGCGATGACAGGTATTCGAGCGCTTTCTGCTCTTGCTTTTCAGTATCGACTACTACAATTTTTCCCTCAAAATGCGTTAGTGGCAAGTCGGGACCCACTGTTTTCGCTATAACTGGCGGCGTTTCCTTGGCACGCCTGAACAAATTCAACATACTTTTGTTTCAAAAACCGGCAACCATCCTAGCAGCGAATTGTGTTACCGCCTAATCTCTAATTCCGTGACTTTTCCAGATAATGTTTATTATTCAACGCGATAA
>JAVBNJ010000005.1:0-7711 GCA_031551625.1 Bacteroidales bacterium
TGCATGGTGAGCGACCCCCAAGTATTGATGCCCGACGCTGTGGCTCCGCGCAGTACCGTGCAAAATTCTACTACAGGCCGTCAACGCAATCAGTTTGGCCCGGTTGTGTACGCTCACCCATCCACATACTCCTACCAGCTCGACATCTATAACCAAAATGGCGATTTGATCGCATCCATTGAAAAAACAAGTACCGACTCGCCACTTGCTAAGTCGTGGACAGGAATAAAAAAGGACGGTACCTTTGTATCAGAAGGTATGTACCTGTACCGTGTAAATATTGTATTCAACACCGGAAAAACGGTTACTAAAACGGGCTCTGTGGCGGTGATTTATTGATTAATGAATAGTTTATGGAACTGCAAACCGACGAAGACAAACAGCTGATTCAACGGGAATTCAATGACCTGATGGAAGCGTGCCACCAACGCAGCCCGAACGATGAGGAATTACGTACCATTCGGCAAGCGTTTGATTTGGCAAACGAAGCACACAAAGGCGCCCGGCGAAAATCGGGCGAGCCATACATTGTACACCCCATTGCTGTTGCTAAGATTGTGGTGGATAATATAGGGCTGGGCTACAAAAGCGTGAGCGCCGCACTGCTGCACGATGTGGTGGAAGATACCGATTACACAATTAAGGATATCCAACGGTTGTTCGGCGACAAGATTGCCGAATTGGTGGATGGGTTGACAAAGATTGACAGCGTAATCAAAGATGCCGACCAGGCCGAGAATTTCAAACGCATATTGCTAACGTTGAACAACGATGTGCGTGTGGTGCTCATCAAGCTGGCCGACCGCCTGCACAATATGCGTACGCTTGGTTCGATGCCCGAACGAAAACGTTCGAAAATACTGAGCGAAACAATGTATATCTACATTCCGCTTGCACTGCGGCTGGGATTATATTCTATCAAAACGGAACTTGAAAATATCTGGCTGCAATATTCGCTACCCAACGAATATAACGACATACAAGAGCGGCTCAATGCCACCGAGGCTTCGCGTGGCGACTATATCGAATCGTTTGTGCAGCCGATAAAAGAACGATTGCACGCACGCGGAATGTCGTTCGAATTGATAAGCCGCACCAAGTCGGTGTATTCGATATGGGAAAAGATGCGGAAGAAGAATGTAAAGTTCGAAGAAGTATACGATTTGTTTGCCGTGCGCATCATCTTCGATCCGTGGCCCGACTTATCGGAAATTTCTCAATGCTATGAAGTGCAATCCGTAATCAGCAAAATATACAAAGCGGTGCCCGGGCGCACCCGCAACTGGGTGGCTTATCCCAAAGCCAATGGCTACGAAGCATTGCATGAAACGTTTATGGGGCCGAAAGGAACGCCGGTGGAAGTACAAATCCGCTCGCGGCGCATGGACGATATTGCCAAACGCGGTATTGCCGCCCATTGGCGTTACAAGGTACAAGACTCGCGCGAAAATGAAGTGGACAAATGGCTGGAGCGTATCCGCAGTATTTTAGAAAATCCTAATGTAGATGCGGCGGCGTTGCTCGACGAGTTCCACAGCGATATCACGTCGACCGATATGTATGTGTTTACTCCAAAAGGTGATTCAAAAATAATTCCACGCGGCGCTACAGTACTTGATTTTGCTTACTACGTACACTCGGCTATAGGTAATAAAGCTATTGCAGGTAAGGTAAACCGCCAAATGACTTCGCTCAATCAACCGCTGAAAAGCGGTGATCAGGTGGAGGTAATCACCGCCGACACACAAACTCCCACGCGCGAATGGTTCAACTGGGTAACCACCAGCAAGGCAAAAGCGTTTATCAACGAAGCACTGAAAGCCGATACCAAGAATCATTTCCAAGTGGGACACGACACTGTGGAAGGACGCTTGATAAAACTGGGTATCCAACCAAGTAACCATGTGTATACTAAACTGGCCAAGAACTATGGCGTAACTAACAAAGAAGAGCTGTTCAGCAAGGTTGGCGCTGGTTTGATAAACTTATCGGATTTTGAGGAAGTATTGAAAAGCAACTCCGAAAACCGCGGTGTATCGTATTGGGGTATAAAGCTACAGTTGCCGCGCTTTATCTTCGGCGGTTCGGACGATAAGTCAAAAGGTGTTGACAGCAGTGGCGAGGAGATTGACCGCAAGAAAACATACATCCTTCAGGAGACCAGCGGCAGAGGATTGTCATATAACATTGCACCTTGCTGCAAACCTATTCCCGGCGACGATGTAATGGGTTTCATCGACGAGGACAAGCGGCATGTTACTATCCATAAGAAAAACTGCGAAGTGGCCACCCGCCTGGCAGCCCAACAGGGGCACCGCATTGTGCAGGCCGAGTGGAGCAAACATACACAGCAATCGTTTCTCTCGCGCATTGAGTTACGCGGTGTCGACCGCATGGGCATTCTCAACGAACTGACGAATATTGTTACCGGCCTTTTGTCGGTCAATATCCGCAAGGTGTCTGTGGAAAGCCACGATGGTATTTTTGAAGGTTACATAGATTTGTATGTGCACAACCTCGCCGACCTGAATCATTTGATGGACGAAGTGCGCACCATCAAAGGCCTGACAACGGTGAAGCGGGCAGAGAAGGTGGAGTGAGACCGAACGCTACTGAGTTCTATTAAATGAATTTCTTGGTGTGTTTTCCAAAAAATCTAAAAAATTTTGGTAGCGTTTGGGTTGTTCGTTAATTCGTTTAATATAGAATCGTCCTACTTCTTTATTCCACCCCATCACAACAGATCGAATCGTCATTGTAGTGGATTCTATATACTCTGCATATAAATAAGCAAGCAATTTATAGACAGAGTCTTTGTCCCAATCGCTGCTGCTGTAATCTTCTTCTATTTTTTGTACCATCATGCCAATAATACGTGACCTATTTTCTTGGTTCGCAAGATCAACTTCTTTTAAATTTAATTCTTGCAGAGTAGCTATCAAAATTTCTACCTGAATATCCGTATCAAGATCTAATAGCCGCTGTTTAAAATACAAAACTGTTTCTGGTCCATTGCGGGGAATGTCTATATATCCCCTTCTCTTAAAAAGCTCTACGTTAATTTCCGGTGGCAAGATTGTTTCAAAATTTTCATTCGTGAACATCTGAAAACCTTGTGGATAAGGACATAAAAAAGACTTAGAAGCTTCCGAAGCCGGACAAGAGCCAGTATGGCAACCTATCAAAACATGATTACCATTTGCCTTTCTGTATGCTCCCACTATTGTAATGTGACGACAATCACATGATAGAGGATCGCCATCCACTATAAATAAATAACCATTTTTTGTATCATCAACATAACCATAGAATGGAGAATGGCAATATGCGTAATCTGACAAATGATCACTATCTATCATTTCCGAACTAAATTCATAGCCATAAACCTCGTTTCCATAAGAGCTATTATCTTTTAAAGGTCTCTTATCTTCTTCACAATAAATGCACATCTTGCTTCGCAGATCATAGCCTGCAAACTCCCACATTTGCTCTTGCAGTGTTTTTTTCTTCGCTGTTTCCTGCGCCTTAGCCGGCATGGCCACGGCAACACAAAACAGCAACAATAGCAATAATTTTTTCATGGTTCAAGGTTGTTTAGTTTTTACAAATGTACAGAATATTTTAACAAACCGGGAACAAACGAAGTTGATTTATTACGACACCCGCGTAGATGTATTGCGACACGCTAATCAATCTGCCAATCAATTCAACGGCCATTCTTAATTCCTCATTAGCTTCGCTGAGCTATCGGTTCCTAATTCTTAATTATTTTGTATATTTGTAAAATTATATTCGGTGTGTGATCCTATCGCTCCGGGGGCAAGACGGGGAGGAAAGTCCGGGCAATATAGAGCGCCGCGCTGTGGAAAGCACAGGTAGCCGTAAGGTTAGGGAACGTGTAACAGAAAATAACCTCCCGATGCAAATCGGGAAAGGGTGAAAAGGTGGGGTAAGCGCCCACCGGTTGCAGCAGCGATGCTGCAAGCCGTACGCACCCGCGGATTGCAAGGCCATGTATACCGGCAACCAGTAGGGCTGCTCGTCCGCTGCCGGGGGGTAGGCTGCAATAGATAAATGATAGGACACGACAGAACCCGGCTTATACGCACACCGTTTCATACAAGCATTTGGCAAGCTACGGGGTTGCTCCTTTCCCTGCTTGCCAGACGCTTTTTAATATTGTTTTTTTGTATGACAAAAAAAGTCGCCACAACCGGACAAAAAAAGCACGAGGCGAAGAAAAGCATCAAGCGCCGAAATGTACGCAGCCACCGCAAGGCTATTATCTTCAACGATGCCGAAATGAAAGCGGTAGTGGACTTCTGTAAAAAATACAAAATTACCAACCAGGCTAAGTTTTTCCGCGAAACAATTATTGCCACCATTCTACGAAAAACCGAAGAAGATCATCCTAAACTGTTTTAAAATGGCCAACTTGTGTTAAAAAATGTTAAAAGGTTTTTGCAATTCAAAAAAAAGTTGCACCTTTGCCGTCAACAAACAAACACAAACAAACCATGAATCATTCACTTCTTTACTCTGTACGGGCAGCCATCCTGTTGCCCGGAACTATTCCTGATGGACTTGATACATACTTATCATTGACCCAATAAAACAGTCTTAGATAAGTACAGATGGCTAGTAAATCGGACAACGGTTTACCTAGCCTCTCAACTATTTTTGCCGTATCATCGCGCCCTTGGTGGGAAAAACTATTCTTTCCGCAACGAGCTCGGAACCGCATAGCTAAACGGCTGCTGCGTGTTTTCGAGATCGGTTTGCATCGTAGTTTCACAGCCTACCAAATGGCGCACGATATGGGCATGGACGATATTTCGGGCCAGTGCTTGGTTGACGAGGCTATACGCTATCTTCTGCTGAAAGGATATATTGAGCAGTCCGCTCCTGGACAGTTCCGTTTACGCGACTATTGTAGTGTAACGGGTGTTGTTGATTTGATTACAACGCCCGGGAAGGCTATATTAGTATCCGGTGGTGCTAAACAACCCATTTACATTGCACCGGAATTCCTGAACGGGGCTTCGCATGGCGATACTGTTATGGCGCACATTCGCCAAAGAGTTAAAAAATCTTTGGAGGCAGAAGTAGTTCGCGTAACAAGATTTGCACAACGCCGCATGGTTGGGAACCTTGAGGTATTGGCGAACAGGGCTTATTTTATGCCTGACAATGTCGAACTTTTCCGCGACATCGAAATACCGTTAAACGGCTTAAATGGTGCTGAAAACGGCGACCGTGTTATTGTCCGCATCACCAGCGGCGGCGAAACGCTCAAAGGAAAAATCGATGAAAATCACAGCCGCGTAATCATCAACAAAGACAAGGATTCTAAAGGACGAAAGAAAAATGCATATCCTAAAGAAAAAATAACGGCAAAGGTAGCAAAAGTGCTGGGCGAAAGCGGCAGCAAGCTCACTGAACATATCTCTCAACTCGAAACAAGCGGATTCAGCCACTCGTTTAGCGATGATGAATTGCTGGAGTCGACCACCATCAACGCCGGAATAACCCCTACCGAAATTTCCAAACGTGTCGACATGCGCGGGGTTACCACCTTTACCATCGACCCTGCCGGCACGCGCGATGTAGACGACGCGCTCTCCATCCGCCCGCTCGAAGAGGGAAAGTGGGAAGTGGGCATTCATATTGCAGACGTTACACATTATATAAAAGCAGGCTCGTTGCTTGACCGCAATGCTTACCGCCGCGCTACCTCCATTTATTTCCCTGACCATGTGTTGCCGCTCTTCCCCGAGCGTATCAACAAGCTGTGCTCACTGTCGCCTAATGTGGACAGCCTTGCTTTTTCAGTACTTATAGAAATAGACAGTAAAGGTAAGATTCTCAAACGCCGTATTGCAAAAACCATTATCCATTCGCAACGTCAATTCACCTACGACGAGGCACAACTACTGATTGACGGGCTCTCCGGAAATTTCTCCGAAGAATTGTGCACACTCAACAAGCTGGCGGTAAACCTGCGCGCTGCACGCATAGCCAACGGTGCGATCACATTCAACAACCGCAACCAATTGCGTTTCGAGTTCGACGCAATGGGTGTTACTACCAACGTTACTATGCACAAGCGTTGCGAGTCAATGAAACTCATCGAAGAATTCATGTTGTTGGCTAACCGCATGGTGGCCGAAATGATGGCCGAACGCAATAAAACATTTATATACCGCACACACGGCAAGCCGTTCATCAAAATGTACGACGAGTTGCGCCGCGTGGCTGCCAATTATGGCTACTGCATTAAAAGCGGATCGCCACACGGCATTGCCAAAGAGCTTAGCAAATTCCTGCAGCAAACCGAAGGCCGCAAAGAAGAATCATTGTTTACCAGCCTTGCCATCCGTTCGATGGATCGTGCTAAATACAGCATACAGCCCCGCAGCCACTTTGCCTTGTCTTTCGAGCATTATACGCATTTCACGTCGCCCATCCGCCGTTATATAGATATGGTAGTACACCGGATGCTGGTAAAAGAATTTATCGACTACACGGAACAAACAGGCATTGTGCAGTTTGAAACAGCTTGCAACCATTTCAACTACATGAAAGAAAAAGGCAAGGCGTTACAGGAAAGCGCCGAACAGCAAAAATGCGCCGAGTTCCTCTCCCGCCACATCGGAGAAACCTTTGAAGGTATCATCGTAAATGTAACGCATACCATGCTGGCCGTGCAACTCGACAGCAATGGCGCCACAGGACGTGTCATGCTACGCACATTGTACGACGATCTTTACAATCTCGACGAAGAAACATACGTAGTAACCGGCGCAGAAAACGGCAATACGTACCGTATCGGTGAAAAGGTACGTGTAAATGTAGCCAATATAGATATCAACCGTGGCATCATTGATTTTACGGTAATAGAAAAAATAAAAAAGACAAAAGGTAGTTAGAAGTTGTGTTTGTTGTTAAACTAAAATTTGTGTGAATTTATGAAATTTACTGACCGTGTTTGTTGTTAAACTAAAAGTTTGTGTTTGTTAAAATAATTTATGGACTATGAAAAGAAAATACTATCACTCCATCCGCGACCCGCCGCGCATGGTAAAACAATAGAAAAATAATTAAAATAATTTATTAACTAAAAAATTAGTATGAAAGTAATTTTTACCTATACACGCAAGTGTACAATCAACGTCGATGCATCTATTACATTAGATGAACTGATGGAGTTATGCTCCAGCTATCCGCGTATCCTCGAGGATAGCATGAGTTACGAGGAGGATCTCGATAACCACGATGCCGTACAATCTATTATCGATGAAGCGGCAGGCATTAGCCCCATCAGCATCTACGACGACTATGAGAAAGGTGAGAAGTTGCTTACTACCATAAATCCTTCGTAAGCAAGTATGAGTAGCAATATTCATAAGTCCGCCCGCGGGCCACCAAACAAGTATTTTGCTTCATAAATAAAAAACTTTGGGCGGCTTGTCTAATACCGTTTTATGATAGGTTACGGGAACAACAAGCACGCCCTTTTATTTTGTATATAGTACCAAGCAAGCCTCGCGATAGATTATTTTACAGTCAAGAAAAAGAAGTGATTAAATATGTAGAGGAAGGGCAATTACTTTCCGATGCAGAATTTACTAAAAATATTTTCCATAATTTGTTTGGTGGGTGTTTGGGGGGGGGTGGTTCGTGAGTTGTTGTGTGGTTGGGGGTTGTGTTG
>JAVBNJ010000038.1:0-31221 GCA_031551625.1 Bacteroidales bacterium
CTACAACTTTTATTGTTTCATTCGTGAGTTGGACCTGCCGCACATAAAAAAATTTTAAAAACTTGTTTGTAATTCAAGTTTTTTTTGTATCTTTGCAACCCTTTTACCAGAAGGTAAAGGGGTAAAAACAACAGGTATTAACTTAAAAATCAAGAACGTGGACACACAAAGTTACAAGACCGTATCGGCCAATGCCGCCACTGCCAACAAACAGTGGGTGGTAATTGACGCTACCGATCTAGTATTGGGACGTCTTGCCTCACGAGTGGCATACATGCTGCGTGGCAAGCACAAAACCAACTTCACGCCCCACGTGGATTGCGGCGATAACGTAATTGTTATCAATGCCGAAAAAATCCGCCTTACGGGCAAGAAGTTGACGGACAAGGTGTACGTACGTCACACCGGCTATCCCGGCGGTCAACGTTTCGCAACTCCCCATGAGTTGTTGAACCGTAAACCGTTCGCAGTAGTAGAAGAAGCAGTACGTGGTATGCTTCCGAAGAATCGTCTTGGTGCACAACTGTTCCGCAACCTGCATGTGTATGTAGGTGCCGAGCACCCGCACGAAGCACAACAACCAAAACAAATTAAATTAACAGAAATCTAAACAGAGCATGGAAGTAATCAACGCACTTGGAAGACGAAAATCCGCTATTGCTCGCGTTTACGTGAACACCGGAAAAGGCGCGATTGTAATTAACAATCGTCCGCTTGAACAGTATTTCCCGATGGACACATTGCAGTACATTGTTAAGCAACCGCTCGAACTGACCGGGACAACTGCCAACTACGACATCAAGGTAAATCTCGATGGCGGTGGCATCAAAGGACAGGCCGAAGCATTGCGCTTAGCTATTGCACGCGCATTGTGCGAAATTGATAAGGAAGCACACCGTCCGGTATTGAAAGCTAACGGCCTGCTTACGCGCGATCCGCGCGAAGTGGAACGTAAGAAACCGGGACAACCCGGCGCACGCAGACGCTTCCAATTCAGCAAACGGTAATATTCACTATTTATTACTGTTGATTTTCAACAAAGCACGACAGTGGTTTTTTAAACTTTCAATTAGGAATGAAAAATTAGGAATTAAGAATTTTTCGTTTAACAAAGTTGCCACGTCGCGGAAAATTATACGGATTAATAGCAACTATTACTACTGTATAATTGATGTAAAGAGAAGTCCACAAATGACACAGGTGAAAACAGGGATTTCATAGATTTAAAATATAAGTCGCTTTGCGTAACTTTAAATCTTTAAACTCTTAAACTGTTTTTTAAACGTGAATAGAAAGATGGACTACGAATTTAAAAAAACAAATTTTTAAAAAGAGAAAAAATGTCAAGAACAAATTTCCAAGATCTTTTGGACGCAGGCGTACACTTCGGACACATGAAACGCAAGTGGAATCCTAAGATGGCGCCGTATATCTTCATGGAGAAAAACGGCATCCATATTATCGACCTGCACAAAACGGTGATCAAAATAGATGATGCTGCTAACGTAATGAAGCAGCTCGCCCGCGGTGGTCGCAGAATTCTTTTTGTAGCTACCAAGAAACAAGCTAAAGATATTGTGGCCGAACAAGCCAAAGCTGTAAACATGCCTTACGTGACGGAACGCTGGCCGGGCGGTATGCTCACCAACTTCCCTACGATTCGCAAGGCAATCAAAAAAATGAACACCATCGACAAAATGATGACTGATGGTACGTTCGATACGCTCGCTAAACGCGAACGTTTGCAAGTAACGCGTCAACGCGCCAAATTGGAAAAGAACTTGGGTTCTATTGCCGATTTGACCCGTTTGCCTGCCGCCCTTTTTGTGGTGGATGTGCAAAAGGAAATGAACGCTGTGAAGGAAGCCAATCGTTTGAACATTCCGGTAATCGCAATGGTGGATACCTGTTGTGACCCTACACCTGTAGATTATGTGATTCCGGCTAACGACGATGCGGCTAAATCAATTTCACTGGTTGTATCAACCCTTTGCAGCGCTATCAACGAAGGCTTGCAAGAAAGCAAAGTAGAGAGAGAAAAGAATGCTGCTGCAGCTAAAGATGCTGCTCCGGCCGATGGTGAAAAGAAATTGCGTACACGCAAGAAAAAAGAAGACGCTGAGTAACTCTTGGTACAAGGTAAAAAGGTAAAAGGGTACAAGGGCTTTGCTCTCAACCCTTTTACCTTTATTCCCTTTAACCCTTGCATCCTGTGGTAAATTTCTTTTACAAGTCACAGGTTCTGAACAAAAACGAAAATAAATAATTAGGAGAAAAATATATGGAAATTAAAGCACAAGACGTAGCAAAGTTGCGCGCTATGACCGGCGCCGGTATGATGGACTGTAAAAATGCATTGGTGGAAGCCAATGGCGACTTTGAGCGTGCAAAAGAAATTATCCGCGAAAAAGGTAAGCTGGTAGCTGCTAAGCGCGCCGACCGCGAAACCACCGAAGGCGCAATCATAGCTAAAATTTCGGCCGACAACACCAAAGGTATTTTAGTTGCTTTGGGTTGCGAAACCGACTTTGTGGCTAAGAACGCCGAATTCCAAGCACTGGCAACTTCGATTGCCGATGTGGCGTTAGAAAAATTACCGGCCGATAAAGATGCGTTGCTTGCCATGACGATAGGTGAACGCACCGTAGAAGAAATGGTGACTGAGCAAACAGGCAAAACGGGCGAAAAACACTCGATTGCCGGCTATGCCCGCATTGACATGCCTTTTGTGGCGGCATACGTGCATTTCAGCGGAAAAGACGGCGCTATCGTAGGCTTCAGCAAAGCTATTAACTCCGAAGTGGGCCGCGAAATTGCGATGCAAATTACCTCAATGAAACCGGTGTCAATTAGCAAAGCCGATTGCCCGAAAGAAGTAATTGAGAAAGAAATAGCTTTTGTGCGCGAGCAAATGAAGCAAGACCCGAAAATGGCCGACAAACCCGATGCGCAACTCGATCAGATTGCTCAAGGTAAATTGGGTAAATTCTTCAAAGAAAGCACGCTCGAAGAGCAAGTATTTGTAAAGGATGGTAAAATTTCGGTGACGGACTACCTGAAATCGGTTGACAAAGACGTGAAAGTGGTTGCTTTCCAACGTTTCTCGTTGAGCGAATAATTTGCAACGAAATAAGTTTTAGAAAAAGCCTGCACAGCAATGTGTGGGCTTTTTTGTTTGAAGCATTACAAAATAAATTTTGCAAAGTAAAAATAATTTACAATCTTTGCAGCAACACAATGTTCTTTCATGTTTGACTTTATGCCTTAACCGAAATCTGAGAAATTTCAAGCAAAATAAGGATACTTAACCACGCTCAAAAACGTGAGTTTTGTTTATTTGTTTTGTGGGTTTCTCAGAACCTCGGTTAAGATAAGCAAAATTCACGTTTCTTTTTGTTCGCTAATTATACAAATTTAAAGGAAATGGCAGCGATTGAAAAATCGTAGCAGGGAGTTGTTTTATGCATTTGTGTTTGTTGGTCTTTTTTACATAAAACAACTTCGATGCTACAACAAAGTAAACTAAAAAATAAATTAAATAACTAAAAAAATAATTATTATGAGAAAAACATTTTTACTTATTCTTTGTGCAATGTTTATTTGCGTGGAAATAGTGGCCAACTGTGCTTCGACACGTTCGGTAAGTGTCGATTACGAAAATGCGCGCGTAACCTTCGAACTTACATGGGCGGCTTGCGACAACAATACACATCGCAATCAAGTATGGGTATTTGTAGATTATCAAGAAGTACGCAATAATGCGCCTTATGGCGATTGGAAGCCGGCAATGGTTACCGGTGTTTATTCATTAACTCCTGTGACCGTGAGCTCGCAGACTGTAACAGGAAACACGCGCGGCGTATGGATAACCGGTAGTAATGGAGCCAAAGCTACAGTAACTCTACAATTAGATAAAAGTAAAATGCCAATACAATATAAATGGTGTGCTTTTGCAACAGACTATCCACCGAATGCTGCAACTTATAATAATGGAATATATGCATTGCGTGGAACAGCTCCGTTTGTAATAAATGGGATGCAAACAAGCAATAATAAAATATATTCAAGTGGAACTATAAATACAATAACCGATGCGACTGGCTGTCCAGGCTGGATAGAGCGCGATGTGCCAACCAGTAGCGGAACTTGTCGAACAAATTTGACGCTTGTTGGTGGCTATTGTAGGGATTTAAATGCTGACGGGGCTGTGAAAATAACAGGATGTGGAAATGAGCTAGAAGTCGAATTAATAAATCGTACTGCTAAATATAGTTATGGTTCTGCAATTACAGGTTGCCCAAGTGGATGGAGGATTGCGACAAGAGCGGAAGTAATTTGCTTTGCAAATAACAGTCTTTGCTCAACTATTGGCGGTTGTTCTGTCGCGTATGTAACAACAACAGCTGGATCCTGGGGGCATTTAGCGAATCTATCATGGTGTACGAACTGTTCGGCGTACGAATACTTGTCGATGCCCCATACTTCTAGCGGAGATTGGTGTGGGGAGTGTAATACATGTGGAAGCAAATATGATCTTCATTGGTTTTGTTACAGCAATGGTAACGTTATGCAAGCCAAATGCGTACGATAAAAACTTAGTTTATTCCTCATCCACCAGCGTCAGTTTCACCAAATCGATAGTGGTGGCGGAGGTTTTGAGGATGCGGAAACGGAAACGGCCGAATTGCAACACATCGTCTTGCTGCGGAATGCTTTCGTTGTAGTAGGTAATGTAGCCTGCCAGCGTTTCGTATTCGTCCGCTTCGGGAATGTGGAGGTCGTATTCTTTGTTGATGTACTTTACTTCGAGGCGGCCGCTGAATTCGTATTCGGTGTCCGAGAGTTTGACATCGACGAGGTAGTCGCTATCGTGCTCGTCTTCAATTTCGCCAAAAATTTCTTCTATCATGTCTTCCATGGTTACCACACCTGCGGTGCCGCCATATTCGTCGATAACTACGGCCAGCGCTTTTTTGTGTTTGATGAATGAGGCCAACAGTTTTTGTGCCGCCATGGTTTCGGGCACAAAATCGATGGGGCGCAACAGTTCGGCGATGCTGCGCTTGTTGGAAAACAAATCTTTGGCATGTATGTAGCCGATAATGTTGTCGATGCTCTCGCGATAGACCAGTACACGCGAGTGGCCGCTACGGATAAAGGCTTGCTGCAGGTTGTCGAACGTGTCGGTTTCGTTGATGGCGACCAAATCGGTACGTGGCACCATGCATTCGCGTAGCAACACTTCCGAGAAATCGAGTGCATTCTGAAAAATTTCGATATCGTGTTCGTATTCTTTTTCGTCGCTTTCCGAGCCGCTTACTTCGTTTGATAGGCTCATCAGATCGGCTTTGTTAAAGCGTGTTTGGTCGCGCCTGATAGTGAATTTTATGCCGAACAACCGCAGGGTGCCGATAGATAATGCCGTTACAAATTTGGTGATGGGAAACAGCATTACATAAAAAACTACTGCAATCCAACAAAACGTTTTCAATACACCGTTGGGGTTGATACGGCACAGGATTTTAGGTAACAGCTCGGCAGTAATCAGTACCAATGTGGTCGAAAGGATAGTTTCAATAATAAGCTTCCAGCCATTCGAGTGGGTGAGGTATTGTTCAATGATGGGATCGCAAAGTTTCGCAAAGGCAATACCGTATACGACCAATGCAATGTTGTTGCCCATGAGCATGGTTGAAATATATTCGCTTGGGCGTTGCAAAAATAAACCTACTACCCGTGTATAAGCCTTGTTACGTTTGCGGTCTAGTTCAATCCGCAATTTATTAGCAGTGAGTAGCGCAATTTCCATTCCCGAAAAAAATGCAGAGAACAGCAGCGAAACAAGTACAATAGTTAATTCGGTACTCATGGCGACGGGGCTTCTTCTATGATGGCAGTGGGCGTTGCCGTGCTGTCGGGTTGCGGCGGTGGCTCATCGCTCGCATAGATATAGCTGTTGCGTACGGTGCGCAATTCGTACAACTCAAACCGTTCGTCAGAAGTCATGCCGTGCTCCCCTATTATTTCGCTGTCAGGTGTTACAATGCGTACTAAGGCATTGGTGTAAATCATTTTCTTTGCACGGTTCCAATACAGTGTATCGGTGTAGAGCGTTTGCTGCTTGAGGTAATTCGTGATAACTACATGGCCGATGGCTTGCCACATTTCCTCCGGCTTCTCTTTGTTGACAGCGTAATCGGCCTTGATTTCGCTTTCAAGTTCTTGTTCCGGCGTATAGAAGAAAATAACCATGCCGTCCCGGAACACGCTGTGCGGTTCGTCGGCCAGCATGAAACGTTGCATGATGGGTGCGTGTAAATCCATACGCCGCAAGCCTTGTTCGGTGTATAGCACATGCAGGCTGTCAATGACCAAAGTGGGTACTTGTTTGTCATCGTCAATAGCCGAAAGCTTATCCTTCTCGCCGCCGCATGCAGCAAACAAAGTAATGTATGCCGCAAGCAGTGCAATCAAAACAAGTGGATGTATACTATTTCGGGAACGATTATTCATTGGAATACGCAACAGGATTGTTCCAGCCTTATCTTATTCGAAGCGTTGTTTGATAAACCAGAGGTCGTATAAACTTACGCTAAGCGTTACTTTCCAGTACCGCTCACGCATCATGCCGTTATTGATGGTTCCGCGTTGTCCGATTTCACCAGCGATGTTCACGGCATTATTGAGATTTCCTATCGGGATGCCTACGCCGAATGTCAACCCCATACTCTGGATCCGGTTGTCATCGAATTGCAGATATGTTTTCTGATAATATAAACCTCCGCGGTAACTCCAGCGTTTGAAGAAATAGCGGATGTCATAGCGATTGGGTGTTATCTCGAAACCACCGCGGATAATGTGTTCCGGCATGGCCTGGAAATGCTTGGATGACGGTACGTCGAACGTAGCGCCGGTCCAGTCGCGATAGGTATAATCAATGCCCACGAGCCATTTTGCATCGTGGCGGAAAGTAACGCCAACGCCTAATTGGCCGGGCACCAGCAACCGCGCATCGGGGTTCTCGATGTAGCGTACCGTGTCGTTGCCCACACCGCCTTCGGCATACGCAAAATCAATCTGGTCGATTTTCATGTTATTCTTGAATTGCCAAGTGGCGCCAAAGGTTAAGTTATTCTTGCCGACCGGCATGTCGTATTGTACACCTAATCCAAAACCAAAGTTGCTGGCCTTGAGTAGCCGCCCGCTGTTTACATTGGCAAAGCCCGAGCCGGTATTGAATGTAACATTGTCGTAGCGGTCAATGGACCCAAAAATATAAGCTGCTTGCCCACCGACCGACAAGCGTCCGAATGAGTAACCGAGGCTCAGCATAAATTGGTTGAGGCCTCCCTCGCCTTGATTCGTATAGGTAATGTCACCTGCTTGGGTCAATATATTCGGGTCGGTTTCTTTCTGCGTTATTTTATAGCCTACGTTACTGTATGGAAGTACCGAAAGAGCTACTGCCATTTTTTTCCATACTGGAAAACTCATCGAAATGTGGTCAATGTTAGCGCTATTGTTGGCTGTTTTGTCGGTGCTGGTGGCGAGGTAGTAGTTCTGCATTTCGGCGCCGAAGTCGAACATGAACGACAGTGTGTCCTGCGCGCTAAGCGCGGCGGGGTTCATAATATTAATAACACGGTTAGTGCGCAAGCCCACGCCTATACCGCCCATCCCGCGTTGAAATGCAAAACCGGGGGTAGCAAGGTCACCTATGCCGTAGAATGTGTAGGGAGTGTAGGTATTGACGGCGTCTTCATTTTGAGCATACGTAATGGTCGAAAACAGAGTAAAAACCGCAGAAAGTATGACTATTTTATATGTATGCATTATAATCAGCTATTTTTGCTAATCCTATTAAATTTAAATTACAAACTACAAATATCGGATTTTTTATTTTCTTTGCCAAAAAAAATGCATCTCCACCGGTTAAAATAGTGGTTGAGCCAGTGGACTCGACCATGTATCCCTCTATTTCCTTAACCACTCCGTGTAGCACTCCCGCCTCAATGGCTTCGTGCGTGGTGGTGCCGATGTGACCGACGTCTTCATTGAGCTCGCGTAGTGGCAATCGTTCTGTGAAGTGGTGGAGCGCCCGGAACCGCGTATGCAGTCCCGGCGAGATGTTGCCGCCAATGAATTCGCCTGTGCTGCTTAGGAAGTCAATGGTAATGGCTGTGCCGCAATCAATAATCATGCAATCGTGCTTGGGGAACAGATGATGCGCACCAATGGCTGCCGCCAAGCGGTCGGCGCCCAGCGTTTCGGGTGTGGCGTACAGGTTACGGATAGGAATGGGAGTGCGGTGGCTGAACGTAATAAGTTTTTTCACACTTCCGGCCAGCCATGCCATGTTTGATAATTCTTCTTTGCGCACCGATGCTACAATGGCAACAGAGGGTTTATATTTTTCGTGCAACGGCAGCCACTCATTCTCGGTAAACGTATCGTAGCGCGACACACAAAGCAACCGCTCGCCATCGGCAATGGCTGCTTTGGTGGCTGTGTTTCCGATATCGAGAATAAGTTTTAGCATATATTTCGATTAAGACATTTACTGGGGCATTTAGTTTAAAATAAAGCGAACAAAGATACAAAAACAAAATTTAGTTAGTATATTACGGTTTTCAAAAAAGTCTTGAAATTGCGCGGCATAGTCTGTGGACTTTTTTGTATCTTTGTTTCCTAAATTTAACCTACGGTGAAATTAAGAGATACGCATGCCCATTGGGACGTGAAAGAATTTAAGAACGACTTGGCACAAGCCATTGCCCGTGCGCAAACGGCCGGGGTGCAGCAATTTATTGTACCGGCAGTCAACCAATCGACGCATGCGGCTATTGTGCAAGTGGCGCAAGAGTTCCCGTGTGTGTGCTTTGCCTGCACGGGCTTGCACCCCACCGATGTGAAGGCCGACTGGCGCACCGAGCTGGACTTCGTAGGGCATCAACTGGCGCACACTAACCATTTTGTGGCGATTGGCGAAACAGGCATCGACTGCTATTGGAGCAAGGAATTTGTGGAAGAACAGAAAATTGTTTTTGAGCAACAACTGCGCTGGTCGGTACAGTACGACCTGCCGGTGATTGTACATGCGCGCGATTCGTTCGACGTAATTTTTGACGTACTTGATAAAGTAAAATCGTTGCCGCTACGCGGCGTGTTTCATGCTTACTCGGGCAGCATGGAATTGTACGAGCGCATCCGCCGCTACGGCGACTTCAAAATAGGAGTGGGTGGCGTGGTTACGTTCAAGAAAGCGCACCTGGCCGAAGTGGTTCAGCGCGTAAGCCTCGGCGATATTGTATTGGAAACCGATGCGCCGTGGTTGGCGCCCGTGCCGCATCGTGGTACACGCAACGAAAGCAGCTACATCCCGCTTGTTGCACAAAAAGTGGCGGAGTTGCGTGGTTGCAGCGTGGAAGAAGTGGCAGAACGAACAACAGAAAATGCAGAGAAATTATTTAAATTAGAGTTTAGAAATTAGAAATCAAAAATTGGCTGCTGCCATAAATTTTTGATTTCTAATTTTTGATTTCATAAATTAAACCTAACCAAGATGCAAAAGATACCTAAGCTGCTAATCATCTACACCGGTGGAACCATTGGCATGAAGCACAATCCCGAAACGGGAGCGCTTACGCCATTTAACTTCCGCCAGATTGAAGAAGAAATGCCGGAATTGAAAAAGTTCAACCTTGTGATGGATACTTTTTCGTTCGACCCGCTGATCGACTCGTCGGAAATACAACCGGAGTTCTGGGTGCGGCTGGCACAACTGATTGCCGATAACTATGCGTGCTACGATGGTTTTGTGGTACTGCACGGTACCGATACCATGTCGTATACCGGAGCGGCATTAAGCTTTATGCTCGAGAATTTGGCAAAGCCGGTAGTGCTTACAGGGAGCCAGTTGCCGATTGGTATGTTGCGTACCGACGGAAAAGAAAACCTGATTTCGGCTATTGAGATGGCAGCGGCTACGCGCGACGACGGATCGCCTTGTGTGCCCGAAGTGAGTATCTTTTTCGACAGCCAGCTTTTCCGTGCCAATCGCACTACGAAGTACAACGCCGAAGGCTTCCGTGCTTTCCGCTCGGCTAACTATCCGCCGCTGGCTGAAGTGGGCATACACATTAAATTCAATGAATCGGCCATTCATCGCCCGTCTTCAAATGCAGCACCGCTAAAGGTATACGAAGCATTGGACACCAATGTAGCGGTACTCAAAATATTTCCCGGCATCGGTCGCAATGTGGTCGAAGGTATTTTGAACATTCCCGGGTTGCGTGCTGTGGTGCTCGAAACCTATGGTTCGGGTAATGCTCCCACGGCGCCGTGGTTTATCGACACGCTGAAAGCCGCTATTGACAAGGGGTTGATAATACTGAATGTATCGCAATGCCATGCCGGCGCCGTTGATATGGAAAAATACGATACGGGTGTGCTGCTGAAAAAAATAGGTGTAGCGAGTGGCTATGATAGTACCACCGAAGCGGCGGTTGCCAAATTATTTTTCCTGTTGGGAAAATATGCAGATAGTAAAGCGATTATTGCTGCTATCGGCCAACCGTTGAGTGGCGAAATTACGAACTGAAAATTGCCGGATTGAAAAAATAGTTGTAAATTGCATCATAATTTAATTAAAGGAGAGATGGCCGAGTGGTCGAAGGCGCACGCCTGGAAAGTGTGTATACTCCAAAAGGGTATCATGGGTTCGAATCCCATTCTCTCCGCTTCACTAGTCGTTGTAATCTACGATTAACTATAAAATTAGGTGAGCCATGAAATTTACACCCGAAAAATATACCATTCCTGATGTGCCGATGCTGCCGTTTATTGATGCAGCGGAAATTGAAAACTATTTGCAGTCGGAACATGCCAACACAAAACGCATTGAGGAGATCGTGCAAAAATCGCTGAACAAGCAGCGCCTCTCGCTGCAAGATGTAGCGGCCTTGCTCAATACCGAAAAGCCCGAAGAGATAGCATTGATTAAACGCGCGGCACAGGAACTGAAAGAAAAAATTTACGGAAACCGCATTGTGTTGTTTGCACCACTTTATGTGGGCAACTATTGCAAAAACGATTGCGCCTATTGTGGTTTCCGTGCTTCGAATAAAGAGGCAATACGCACTACGCTGAATAGTGATCAGTTGATTAGCGAAGTGGAAGCGTTGGAAGAGAACGGACAGAAACGCTTGATACTGGTGTATGGCGAGCATGCCAATTATTCGCCCGAATTCATTGCCGATACGGTGCGCACAGTATATGCCGTAAAGAAAGGTACCGGCGAAATCCGCCGTGTAAATATCAATGCGGCACCGCTCGACATTGAAGGCTTCCGCACGGTGAAAGAGGCGGGCATTGGTACGTATCAGATTTTCCAGGAAACGTATCATCCCGAAATTTATAAAGCCTACCACAAAATCGGCCCGAAGAAAGATTACGAAAATCGCTTGACATCGTTGGACCGTGCGCAGGAAGCGGGATTGGACGATGTGGGCATTGGAGCGTTGTTTGGCTTGTACGATTGGAAATTTGAAGTGATGGCACTTGTACGCCACACCAATCACTTGGAAGCGTGCTACAATGTGGGGCCGCACACGATTTCGTTCCCGCGCTTGCAAGCTGCTTCGCATTTGGATGTGGACGGAAAATATGTAGTAACCGACGAGCAGTTTACACGGCTGGTTGCCATTCTGCGCCTGGCGGTTCCCTACACGGGTTTGATTTGCACGGCACGTGAGAAAAACGAAGTGCGCCGCGAAGTATTGCGTTATGGTGTGTCGCAAATTGATGGCGGCACTAAGATAGAATTGGGCGCCTACAAAGAAAAGAAAGAAGGCGAACAAAACTTGAACCGCGAACAATTTCAAATCAATGATGCGCGCTCGCTGGCCGATGTGATTGACGAGTTACTGACCGATGATTTTCTGCCGTCGTTCTGCACTGCTTGTTACCGTAAGGGACGCACGGGTGAGCATTTCATGGAGTTCTCGGTGCCCGGTTTTATCAAGCGTTTCTGTACGCCCAATGCGGTTTTCACACTGGCCGAATACCTGGAAGATTATGCCGACGATGCACTCAAGCAAAAAGGCTACGCCTTGATAGAGCGCGAGCTGGAAGCGATTGAAGATGTCGCGAAGCAAGAAGAAATTCGTGCGCGGATACAGCGGATTAAAGGCGGTGAGCGGGATCTTTACTATTAAAGTAGGAATGGCGAATTAGGCGATGCTGCTCAATTTTAAAATAAATTTGCGTAGATAAAAAACGTGAAAAAATTATTCAAATCCCCTTCCGGAGGTTGGAGTGCGGCCATTCCTCATACATTTACGATTGTGTTTTTCCTGCTGGTAGCGGCGGCCGTGCTCACGTGGATTATTCCCGGCGGCGAGTATGTGCGCGAAACGAAAATGGTGAACGGTGTGGAGCGTAGCGTAGTGGTGGGCGATTCGTACCACCGTGTGGAGCGGGCGCCGCAGACGTGGCAAGTACTGTCGGCGTTTTTCCAAGGCTTTGTCGACAAGGCCGACATAATTATTTTCATTCTCATTGTGGGCGGTGCGTTTTGGATGTTGAACCAGAGCCGCGCAATAGAAGTGGGCATGGTGGCATTCCTGCGTTGGACACAGCGCGTGGGGCGCTTTCGAGCTATACGTATCATTGGTGTCAATAATATTATTTTGTCGCTGCTGTTCATTGTGTTCAGCTTATTCGGCGCAGTGTTTGGCATGAGTGAAGAAACAATAGCGTTTGTCGTTATTTTTGTGCCGCTTGCTATTTCAATGGGCTACGATTCGATTGTAGGCCTTGGTGTGTGCTACATGGCAGCACATGTTGGTTTTGCAGGAGGAATGCTCAACCCGTTTACTATTGGCATTGCGCAAGGCATTGCGGGGTTGCCGCTGTTCTCGGGGTTGGAATACCGATTTGTGTGTTGGATTGTTCTTACGCTTGTGGGGCTTGTTATTCTGTTGTGGTACGCCAACCGCATTAAGAAAAATCCGCAACGCTCGCCGGTATATAAGTTCGATGAGTATTGGCGGCGCCGCATGAACGAAGATAAAGCCGAAGAACAACATTACCACACGCCACGCGCTGCGTGGGTTACGTGGGTGGTATTATCGGCAGTGATGGTCGCACTTGCTGCGTATTACCCGATAACGACTATTGCCATCGGTGCTTCGTCGTTCACCGCACCGCTGTTGCCTGTGCTGGCTGTGCTGTTTTTTGTAACGAGCATTTTTGCATTGCGTAAGTCGGTACACTTTTTTATTCTTACGATTTTATTTTTTACCATATTCTACTTGGTAGTGGGTGTGCTGGGCTACGGCTGGTATGTAATGGAAATTGCTACGCTGTTTTTAGCAATGGGCATTTCAGCGGCCATGGCGGCAGGCACCAAAGCCGATGCAATGACTAAATCGTTTCTCGAAGGAGCGAAAGACATTCTAAATCCCGCGCTGATTGTGGGTTTAGCCAGTGGTATTATTGTAGTAATGCAAGACGGGAAAATTATCGACACCATTCTCTACGGTGTGTCGCAAGCCATGACGGGTATGGGAGAGGCAGCTTCGGTAGGTATCATGTATGTATTTACCACAGCGCTTAATCTGGTAATGCCGTCGGGATCGGCCAAGGCGGCGCTCACCATGCCGCTCATGTCGCAGTTTGCCGACCTGATTCATGTGTCGCGGCAAACGGCGGTGCTGGCATTCCAGTTCGGCGACGGGTTCACAAATATGATTACACCCACATCGGGTGTGCTGCTTGGCTGCCTGGGTATGGCAAAGATTCCGTACACCACATGGGTACGCTGGGTGTTCAAATACATCCTGCTGTTTATCGTGCTGGGCTTTTTACTGATTCTACCGACGCTGTTTTTTTCGTTGAACGGGTTTTGACGCAAAATAAATTTGCACAGGCAAAAATATTTTGTAATCTTTGCAGCAGAATATAAGTGATTTGTTCTACGGAACAAAGTCTTTGAAATACTAAATGGTTTTAGCACCTGAAAACCTGACATTTTTATGCAAAACCTTACAACATCATGCGTGGCGTGGCTATCGTTTATTTGATGTTGTAGGTCTGTCAGGGCCTCAGGTGCGGTAAACGATTGCCACGTTTTCTTTTTGCATTAATTTAACTAATTATTTAGTTAGAATTGTACTAATTAAAAAATGATTTGGCAACAAGCGCTACATCGTAGCAGGGGGTTGTATTTAAAAGCCGGGCTGTTTATCCGGCAAAATATAATAAGTCACTTACAACCCCATTGCTACGTTTGATTGGAGTGCAAAGAAACATAATTTTATGTTCTTTGAAAATAGGTAACCACGTGTTTCTTTATATAATTTGAATTTTCCGTACCTTTGCTGCATAAAATTTTTACATTTTATGCGGCAACTTGTAGTAGGAATAACCGGTGCCAGCGGTGCCATTTATGCGCAACAGCTGCTCGAACGCTTGCAGGCGTTAAACGATGTAGATGTAGCAGTAGTATTTTCGGATTGCGGTGAGCAAGTGTTTAGTCATGAGTTGGGCGACGATGCATTGGCTGCATTACCTTTCCGCCGGTATGCCAACAATGATTTCTCAGCGCCGTTTGCGTCGGGTTCGTCGCGATTCGATACGATGGTTGTAGCGCCCTGCAGTATGGGCACGCTCGCTCGCATTGCCAACGGCACAAGCAACAATCTGCTCACACGCACTGCCGATGTGATGCTCAAAGAACGCCGCCGCCTGATACTCCTTACGCGCGAAGCGCCGCTCAATCTCATTCACCTGCGCAACATGACGCAGGTAACCGAAGCGGGTGGTATTATTTGCCCCGCCAGCCCTTCGTTCTACAGCCGCCCTGCATCTATTGGCGAGGCAGTGCGCACTGTAACCGACCGTGTGCTGCAATTGGCCGGTTTTGGAGACGACCGTATGTTTTGTTGGGGGAATTAAAAAATTGTACCTTTGCAAGAGAAATTTACAACCGATAAATAATCTGCATTTAATTTAAAAAATTTAATTATGAAAAAAGTATTTATTGTAGCGGTGCTTGCTTTATTTTCGTTGAGCGCAATGGCTGCCCAACCGTATGAAAAATCAATAGGCTTGCGCCTGGGTTCCAGCATTGGTGCTACCTACAAGCAATTCCTTTCGGAAAAGAATGCGATTGAAGGTATCCTTGACCTCGATTTGCTGGACAGCGATGCATTGAAACTGAATGTTACCGGCTTATACCTTTGGGAATGGAATATTTCCGGTGGGTGGAATTGGTTTGCAGGTCCCGGCGCTTCGGTAGGCATGCGTTTTGGCGACAACTCGGGTTTTAACCTGGGTATCGATGGAATGGTTGGTATAGAATACAAATTCGATATTCCGCTGGTACTGGGTGTTGACTTTAACCCGCGTTGGTACTTAATCGGCGGTTCGTCCTTTGGTGGAGGTGGTGCTTTGAGCGTCCGCTACACGTTCTAAGTCACTTTTAACAGCATAACAACAGCCTGGTTATTGTGAATAGCCGGGCTATTGTTTTATACTACATGCAGTTTTACTCAAACGAATATTGGGATTAAAAAGCTATATCGATAATTTTTTGTACATTTGTAGTTTGAAACATTAAATGTCTACGACATGGAATCATCATCGCGTATTTTGTACATCTGTTCCGAAATAGCCCCCTATCTTAACGATTCGGAGATGTCTGTTACCGGACGCGACCTGCCTCAGGCGATACAAGAAAGGGGGCGTGAAATACGTTTGTTCATGCCGCGTTTCGGCAGTATCAACGAACGGCGTAACCAACTGCATGAAGTGATACGCCTTTCTGGCATGAATCTTATTATTGATGATACAGACCATCCGTTGATTATTAAAGTCGCCTCGATGCCTAACTCGCGCACGCAGGTTTATTTTATTGACAACGACGACTACTTCCAACGCAAGTATACATTGGTCGATGATACAAACAAGCCTTTTCCGGATAACGACGAACGCACTATTTTTTTTGTACGCGGCGTAATGGAAACCGTGAAAAAATTACGTTGGAAACCATCGGTAATTCATTGCCAGGGTTGGTTTACCTATCTCACCGCATTGTTTCTTAAAAAATACTACAAAGACGATCCGTTGTTTGCGAAGTCTAAAGTCGTGTTGGCCGTGTCGGAACATGAGGAATTTGCTACGCCTTTTGATGTGCGCATGAAAGACAAAATGCTGCTTGAAGGCATTCGCCCGAAAGATGTGGAAGACCTTGTCGAACCTACGTTTGAGAACTTTATGCGCCTGTGTATCCGCTATGCTGATGGCGTATTGTTCTTCGGTAACAAGAAAAACGCAAAGGTGGATGCTATTGTAAAGGAACTGAAAAAACCATCGGTGCATTGCAAAAAAACAGCGATTTGCGCTGATGAGTGCAATGAATTTTATACCCAAGTGATGCGGATACGATGAGAAAACATTGCTACTTTTTATTTCTGTTACTTAGTTCCGCATTGGTGAGCCTCTCGGCCTGCATTGATGCCACTACTACTTTTGGCGCCGATTTTGTACCCGACGACCAGAAACCCCGTGTGTTCATCTACAACTTCGACAATATTCCGTTCTATACCGATGTGATCGATTCTATCAATACCCAATCGACTTATGGCTACACGGCGGTATTTGGCAACATTAATGTAGCGCCTTTCGGTAATATGAAAGCAGACGCAGTGTTTCGTATTTACCCATACGTAGCCGATCATAGTTTTGGCGATGCACCGGAATTTGTGTCTGCCGATTTGATATTGCATATCTCGGGGCGCAACTATCCCGACGATAGCCAGGCTAATATTGTGCAGAACGTGCGCCTTTACCGGCTTAACAAGTTGCTGTCGTACGATTCGACCTACTATAACAATTCCATTACTTCGAACGACTACGACCCCACGCCCATCAACCTGCCGGGTACTACATACAATGGTGGCGATACACTCGTTATTCCGCTTACCAAAGCTTTTGGCGATTCGTTATTAAGCGCCACAGCCAACGATATGGATTCGCTGCTCCACTTCTACAACCGCTACAAAGGTTTTGTGCTGGCAGTCGATACATTACCGGATGGCATTGCCGGTGGCCGTCTGCAAACAACCGATATTTCAACAGCTATGCTGGTGTTGAAATATAAAGACAATGGTAAAGACACTGTAATGTATTATTATGGCGACTATGGTTTGGTGTTCAGCACCTACAAGCACTCGTCGGCACATCTGGCCAACAACGTGACTCCCGGCCCAACGGTGTATTACGAAGGATTGGCGGGTGTAAAACCCGTATTTGACCTGGCGGCTATTGCCGATACTCTTCAAAATTGGGTAGCGCAACAAATTGCTATCAAATCTATAAAAAATGTATTGATAAATAAAGCCGAATTGTTGGTTTCCATTGATTATCCAGTATCGAATCTCGACAAGTGTCCGAAAACACTGGCGCTTGCCTACCGCGATGTTACAGCTGAAGGGAAACTCACGTACACATTAATAAGCGATGCCGCAAGTTCGGCATTCGGTGGCAACATTAACCGCTCGACGGTTACCTACTCGTTTAACATTGCCCATTATCTGCAAGAAACACTTAAACTTGAAGGTGGCCACGGCAAGACTACCCTGTATCTTTTACCCACTACAATCGTACAAGACTCCTATGGCTATTCGTACACCATATTGGATAATACGACCTACGCCTATGGTTTACTGAACGGCACGGGTAGCGCCTCGCCGGTACAGTTGAAATTTACCTATACACTTTTGTATTGATATTTGCACAAAAATTTGTACCTTTGTGCCCGCAAAAAATAAAACAGCAACGACTCCGTAGCTCAGCTGGTAGAGCAAATGACTCTTAATCATTGGGTCGAGAGTTCGAATCTCTCCGGGGTCACCAAAGCCTCTCAAATTAATTGATTTGTGAGGCTTTTTGATTTTAGTATTTTGATAAATAGGAGTAAACTATTTTATAAAAATTTCATTTTCCGCCTAGGATGTTTAGTCGATAAAATTTCTTTCTGCTTTTCGGTATTCACATGTGTGTAAATTTGCGTAACGGCAATAGAGCTATGCCCTAGCAATGTTTGGATATACTTAATATCAACATCTTCTTCTAGGAGTAATGTGGCAAATGTGTGTCGAAAAGTATGAGGAGTAATATGTTTCTCAATTTTGGCTTGTTTAATGTAATTTTTCACGATTGACCTTGCCGACTGAGTGGATAATCCATTGCCTAACCGGTTTATGAAGAACGGTAAATTTGCTTGTATTTTGTTGGCATAAAGATTCGCATAATTTCTCAAAGCATGCATTGTCTCTTGCTCACAGAATTGAATAATTCTTTCTTTATTTCCTTTTCCCAATACCCGGATGATTCCCCGCTCTAAGTTAATATTCCCAGTTTTCAGCTGGCATAGTTCCGACACTCTGATACCAGTTGCAAACAGTAATTCAATAACGGCAATGTCTCTAACTATAGATTTATATCGGTATGTTTTTTTGCAAGTACAATTGTTACATTCTTTATAAAGCATTTCCAAAATTTGCCTAACCTCGTGTGCTGTCATAACGGTAGGAATGGTAAAAGCATCTTTTAATCGTACTTTAACCCGCCGGAAAGGGCTGTTGAAATCGTCGTTTTCATATTCCAAATAATTAAACATTGCTTTTAAGGATGCCACTTTTCGCTTTGTAGTTTTTGTTTTAAAAGTGGAAATTGTTTGCAGATATTCTTTCAATATGTTTTTATCGATTTGTTGAATTGTTTCAATATTATTTTTACTTGATATAAACTTCGAAAATTGATTTAGATCGATGGTGTAGGCTTCAATTGTTTTACAGCTTAAATTTTTTTCAAACCGGCAATGGCGTATGAAACCATTAATAGCGTCGTGTAATGTCATATTTTTCTATTTTAATTATACTTAATTCTTTTAATATAACTAAAAAATGAGGATAAACAACCGATAACTAATTATTATGGATGAGAAAAGCCATCAAAGAAACACACTGCTAAGTTTGGCGGCTATTGCAACAATTTTTCAAAGTGTTTGGCCAATACTCCTTACAGGATTAGGAGCATTAGCTTCAATCGGATTGCAATACAGGTTTTCTGATAGTAAATGGTATATTGGAATAATTTTATTTTTAATAACCAATATTATTGTCTCTACCATATATTATCTTTCAGTTTGCAAAAAACAAAAATTATTTAGGATGAGGACTCCTTATAATTTCAAATCAGTAGAGGAGGAAATTACATATTTCATAGATGACACAATAGATATAAAAGAAATTGATAGTTTTTCTGCTATTTCAGAACATAATTATAGGTGTGAAATGGCTTCACGTAAAGATATTCATATTGATAATGTTAATACTATTGAGCATAAATTCAATAAAGCAAATAATCCAAAATTAGAATGGAAAATTTACAATGATAATATTATTAATAGCTTTAAATGTCAAAGAAAAGAGATGAAGCAAATGGGAGATATTGAAATATTGCAAAGTAACCCATATTCCCTTCATCTACGTGTTAATTTAATCCCACCAGAAAAACCTAATAATTCATATTTTGAATATTCTTTTCAACGGAAATATGATGGAGCCATCTTTTTTTCAATAGAAAATCTTAAATCTTCAGAAAGTATAGTATGTAGCAAAAAAGTACTTATTCAAACTCCCACAGAACAGTTGAAAATCACATTAAAATTTCCGAAATGGTATCCTATCTCTGCAACTGAAATATATCCTGTAGTATATTATAATGGAAATGAAATGCCTAAATTAACTGCAAAAATTAAAGATGAAGATTTTACTGATGAAACAAATAGTAATCATCGTATTATCAATCTAATTTTACCACCACAGCATATACATTTGGGATATTCATATGTAATTGAATGGACTCCTCCATGTATTGAATTAATAAAAAAGAAATATGCCGAATACAAACAAAAAAACAGCTTATAACATATATTGGATAGGACCAAGGCTATCAGATATACAGGGATTAGAATACTTATTTAAAGGGGCAATTGTCATATTTGGAGAAAAATATGATAATATTGATTTTTACTGCAACCCATTTAGCTGTTCATTCGATATTAGAATTAATCATAATGATAATAAGTATGATGATTATATAGATAATCATTTTGCTAAAGAGTTTGAAACGATAATAAAGAATGATCCTCATGCTCAATTTTTATGGTACCGTGGTTTACCATTTCCTGATTGTGGGGAAGATATTAAACGTCGTTCTATTTGTTATAATCCGTCTTTATTAATAGACCTACTTTCTGATAAACTAAGAAGTCGATTACTATTTTCTAATTATATTCCTGTAGCGGGAACAAAATTAATGTTTGGAACGGACTGTACCTATAATAATCTCTCTATATTATTTCCTGAATATGATGAATTTATCTTACAGGAACCTATTGGATCTTCAGGTGGTTTTGCAACGCATATTCTGAGTTCAAAAAATGAGAGAGCACTTCTTCAGGCAATAAAATATAAGGATTTGTTGGTTTCTCCCTACTATAAAGAAAATATTCCCATTAATCATCATTTAGTTATTTATCCCAATGAAATTCTTATTTTTCCACCTTCAATTCAACTGATTGAACGTGTAAACGACAAATTGCAATATTGTGGTGGCGACTTTGTTGCTGCACAAGAACTGAGTCCTGACATGCAAAAAGAGATATATACTCAGGGAAAGAAAATTGGGGCAACTTTGCAAAAAATGGGTTACCGGGGAGTATTAGGAATAGATTATTTAATATTACCTGATAATAGGATTTTGTTTTTAGAAATAAATACAAGATTTCAAGCCTCTACAATTGCCCTTAATCAAGCATTATCTGATAATAGACTCCCAAGTATACATGAATATCATATTGAGTCTTTTTCTCAGAATCATCCATCAAAAACTTGTGAAATAACGAACGTAGATTATTCTATTGTTTCTTTTTTACATTCTGAAGCCAACAATGCATTTGATTCAAAAGATCAATTTTTAAATGATTCAGAAAATAAAGTAGAATTTTTATCCGATGGACTTTTAGTAAATCAGAAGTTAGATAATAATGCATTTTTATACAGACTACTAATTAAATCAAATGTTTCATCTATATTTGGCAAGAGAGTCAGCCACCATCCAAATATTTTTTCTCAAAAGATACATTTGACAGAAGATAAAGACTCTGAAAACTTGACTAAATTGAAAATAGGTTTGTTAGTACATGGAATCCGAATTGAGGATAAAGGGTTTGATGCTCCTATAAAAAAAGCAGTAGGTTCTGCATTTGACCTTGTTATTGATGACAAATTATTCATTAATACTTTCGTCAATATAAAATATGCATCATTGAGCCCTTTTTTATTACAATGGATTGAAGAAAATAAATTCAAGCTACTATATAACGGAAAATTCATTACAAATGTGAAGATTGATTATGCTGACAAATATGCTTCTCTTAAAACAAAGAATGGAATTGACTTTTATTCCGTTGCCCAATTTTTCACAGATAGATTACGGATTCACCCTTTTTCATCATGCATATATGGGAGAAATAAAAATAATGCTTGTAAATTTTGCGATTTAGGTAACTGTATTCAAACTCCAATTGAATATGAGTTGGAAGACATTTTTGAAGTTATAGAATTTTACATATCCAGTAACCTCCCGATAAGGCACTTTTTAATAGGAGGAGGGACTTCTTTAGGCGAAAAAAGTTGGAAAAGGATTATTGACATTACTAAACATATTAGATCATTAACAAACCGTGAGATATATTTAATGTCCATTCCACCTTCAAATGATGTTTTAGATAAATTGCATGAAGCCGGAGTCTCGGAAGTTGGTTTTAATATTGAAATTTTTGATAGGATACAAGCTAAAAGTTTAATGCCACAAAAGGGGCAAATTAATATTGAGGAATATTACAATGCTTTTCAATATTCAACATCTTTGTGGAAAAAAGAGGGAAATGTAAGAAGTTTGTTAATGGTTGGTCTTGAACCGGTAGAAAATACTTTAAGAGGAGTGGAAGAGTTATGCAAAAGGGGTGTTATGCCAATTTTGTCTTTATTCAGGCCTATTCCAAATACTCCAATGGAAAATATGACACCTCTAAACTATACGGAAGTATTTGAAATATGGGAGAAAGCATCTCTAATTTGTCAAAAATATGGATTAATACTTGGACCAAAGTGTATTCCTTGTCAAAACAATACCCTTAGTTTTTCAGTTGATTATTAATATTATTGATAAAATTATCTATTTCATTTTTATTGGTAATTATATTGCCTTGACAGTAAATTGTTATATTAGTGATGTTTATTGTTTTTCTATTGTCAATTTTAATTTCATTATTGCTATCGATTATGATATTGTTTCCTTTCAAATTTTGATTTTGCTTATTGTTTTTTCGTCCTTGTTTTAACTGTAATGCTCCAAACAACCAAGTTCCAATTACACCAATACATGCAACTAAAAGCTCAGGTCTCTCACAAATAAACGAAATAGCTATATCTAATGGAGAATTTTTACTAATATTTATATTTTTCCAAGCAATATCACATTTCGAATTGGCTATTTCTTTAATTAAATTATTAGTGAGTTTATTGGCAAGTGTCAATTCTTTGGTTTCATTGTCTTCAATTACAAATCTTACAATTATATCTTCTTCCTTTTGTTGCCCCAATAAACTATATATTTCTCCAAAATGAGATTTAACTTCTTGCAAATATACAGGGTCTTCCATATTCAATTGTAAAAAATCGATAATCTTAAAATACAGAGATCGAAGTTGCACCGCATCATACCATTCTGAAAGTTTAATTAGTTTTACAAGATGTTTTACATCCCGAAGATTTTTATTAAAACATGCCAATTGTATCCCTAACATTATACATTCATGAAATTTTTCTTTTTCTTTCTCATATAGATGAATATTTGCTAATGGAAAATATTGTTGTGTTTTTTGAAAATATACTTTTAAATAAAATAGTAATTTATCATATTCCGCTTTCGATAGGTCTCTGTATATCTGATTTTCAAATGAGCGTAATTTAATACCGTCATTATTAAAATAGTAATTCATTCCTCCAAAAGTATAGGGAAGTTGCATTAATGGGAGGTAAACATTGTCAAATGAAGTATTACAAAAGTCAGCATACTCAACATTTAGGTTGGTTAGAATCATATTACTCAATTTTGCACCATTAAAAGACGCGCCTTCTAGTGTACAAGAACTTATTTCACAAGAATCAATAATTGAGTTAGCAAATACGCTTTGTGAAAAAGACGATGCTTGCATTTTTATATCTTTAAAAATGGTTTTTGTAAAATTTGAGTCGCAAAGATTGCAACCAAGCATATTTATAACATCTGGGATTTGATTTACAAATTCGGAATTTGTGAAATTTGTATATTGAAAATTAGAATCTTGAATTTGGCAATCAATAAATTTCGTGTTTTTAAACTCAGAACCTGTTGCCGCGCATTTATCAAATAAACATTGTTTAAAGCTAGAATTTATAACATGAACTCTTTTCAGACTTAATCCAATATACCTACCTTGTTGAAAGGTAACCCCTATTGAATTATTAAAAATAATATTATCATTTCCTATTTGTTGACCATGTTTCCCTATCTCGATTTTTGCTTTATTCCAAAGTTCCTCGCTAATGTGATCCTGTAAATATTTTCTATCCATAATAATTAGTTATCAGTTGTTCATAATCTAATTACAAAGATACTATTTTTTTATGAATTTTATATAGAAATTACTAAAAATCAGTGTATTTATGAATGGTAATAACGTTTGTAAGTTGAATCTTACCGTACCAACTTTCATGTCCTTCTAATTGGCGCCCCGCAGCTGTAGCTGAAACAGCATGTATGCATCAAAATGCAGCAGTAGCAGCGAATATTCAAGGAAAATTAAAATTTACAGCCGGTGAGTCGGCATCTAGTGGACATTATCCTAATTATTTTTGTTGTATAACTTGCGATGCATATGTCGGATACTATAATTGGACAGCCCCTGATTGTCTTGGTAAATGCGGTCGACAAGTATATGGGCTGTGAGAAATTATTCGCTCTTTAAATAAAATCGTAACTTTGTGGAAAACAATACAGCCCATGAAAGAAACCGACCAATCGTTTTTCGAACAAGTGTGGGAGCTGGTAAAACTGGTTCCTTGTGGCCGCGTTACAAGTTACGGCGCTATTGCGCGGGCGCTGGGCTCGGCGCAGTCGTCGCGCATGGTGGGTTGGGCCATGAATGCCGCACATGTGTTAGACGATGTGCCCGCACACCGTGTGGTAAATCGCAATGGCATGCTTAGCGGCAAAGCGCATTTCAGTTCGCCAACCGAGATGCAGCGCCGCCTCGAAGCCGAAGGTGTACGAATCAAAAACGACTGCGTGGTGCAGTTTGATTTACTTTTCTGGGATCCGATAAAAGAGCTTTTAATTCATTAATAATTGATTATTAATGAATTAAAATGTAATCAAATGATTTCAAATCATTCTATTTGAAATAAATTTATTTCAAATTAAATGATTACATTTGTGGCAGGGGTGAAAAAATATTTGGGCCGCTTGGCGCCCGTGGTTTCCATGACCGACGGCTCGCAGAGCTACGAACTATCGTTTGGGGTAGATATCAAAGAAAAGCAATTGTCGATTGACGAAATTTTAGATTTGCCACAGAAAATAGCGGCCGATACGAAAAAGCAATTGGTGGTGTGTATCGACGAGTTTCAGAACTTCAACAGTTACGACGACCCGATTGGATTTCAACAGAAACTGCGTGCGCATTGGCAGCGGCACACGAAAGTGAGCTATTGCCTCTATGGCAGCAAACGTCACATGTTGCTGGATATTTTTACGAACTACGGTATGCCGTTCTATAAATTCGGCGATGTTCTTTTTCTGCAAAAAATCAGCCGGACTAATTGGGTGAAATTTATTGGTGAGCGTTTCCGTAGCACCGGCAAACAGATTGCGCCGGAGTTGTGCGGCGACATTGCTGACCGGATGCAGTGCCACTCGTACTACACACAACAGTTGAGCCAGCAAGTATGGTTGCGTACTGAAAAAGTGTGCAGCAAAAAAATTATCGATGAAGCATTTGAATCGCTAATCGGCCAGTTGAGTCTGTTATTTACAAATATCGTAGATTCGCTCACGGCAAAGCAGATTAATTTTCTACTGGCTGTGGCCGCGGGCATTACCAATTTCTCATCGAAAGACGTATTGAAAAAATACGATTTGGGAAGTTCCGCAAATATTAAAAACCTGCGGAAAGCTACGCTCGAAAAGGATTTGATAGATGTGTTGCCCAATAAAAAAACAGTGCTGCAAGACCCAGCCTTTGAATATTGGTTGAAAAATGTGTACAGTGGAAAAGGCTTGTAAATCTAAATAAATTGCTATATTTGTACATTGTTCACAAAAATCTGCTACGAAAATGAAAACGAATTACGAAGTACGTCCCGCATCGCACCCGCTCGATGCCAAGCAATACGACACAACCCGCTTGCGCAAGGAATTTCTGATTGAAAAATTATTTGCAGCCGATGAGGTGAACATGGTGTATACAATGTACGACCGCCTGATTGTGGGTGGCGCCATGCCGGTGAAAGAAGCGTTGAAACTGGAAAACGTCGACCCGTTGAAAGCACCATTCTTCCTGCATCGCCGCGAGTTGGGCATTGTGAACGTGGGTGGTGCCGGCACAGTGACCGTTGATGGCACTGCGTATAAATTGGCTTACAAAGAAGCGTTGTATCTCGGCAAAGGCGACCGCACGGTTACATTTGCGAGCGATGACAGTGAAACACCGGCGCATTTCTATTTCAATTCGGCACCGGCACATGCTACCTATCCCGATAAGAAAATTACGGCCGCCGACCGTATCGTGATTGAATTGGGAGCACCCGAAACATGCAACCACCGCATATTGAATAAGCTGATTGTGCGCGAAATTTTGACCACTTGCCAATTGCAAATGGGTATGACGGAACTGCAAACAGGCAGTGTGTGGAATACGATGCCGCCGCATACACACAGCCGTCGCATGGAAGCGTATTTTTACTTTGAAGTGCCACAACAACAAGCAGTGTGCCACTTTATGGGCGAAACGCAGGAAACACGCCATATTTGGATGAGTAACGAGCAGGCGGTAATTTCACCCGAATGGTCGATTCACTCGGCTGCCGGAACGGCTAACTACACTTTTATTTGGGGCATGGGCGGCGAGAACCTTGACTACGACGACAAGGATAACTGCATGCCGGACGAGCTGCGGTAATTGGTTTCCCACAAAGATACTAAGAACACAAAGAAAAATGCAAAAGGCACAAGGAAATAAATCTTTGTGCCCTTCGTGTTTTTGCGGGAATAAATTATTTCACAAGTTGAAAGAGTGCATCTATTGAAACAACTTGCTGTTCGCCGGTTTTCAGGTTCTTTAGTGAAATAGTATTCGTTTTCAACTCGTCTTCGCCCACAATTGCTGCAAACGGAATGGTGCGACGGTCGGCATATTCAAACTGCTTTTTTAGTTTTGCACGGTCGGGATAAATTTCGGCTACAATATTTTTACTGCGCAATTGCTGTACATATTGCAGTGCTTGCCGTTCTTCGGCTTCGCCAAGGTTGAAGAATAGTACACGGGTACTTTCGGCTGCTGTACTCGGGAATTTGTCGAGTTGCAACAACACATCGTAAATGCGGTCGGCGCCAAATGAAATGCCTACGCCCGACATGTTTTTAAGGCCAAAGATACCGGTGAGGTCATCGTAACGGCCGCCCCCGGTAATGCTTCCCATCTCTACGCCCCCGGCTTTGACTTCGAAGATGGCGCCGGTGTAGTAGTTCAATCCGCGTGCCAACGAAAGGTCTAATTCTAAAGTTTGTTTTATTTGTAACGTTTTCAGGTAATCGAAAATTGTTTTTAATTCCTGCACGCCAAGCGTACCGGTGGCCGACGGTTGCAGAATAGTTTGCAATTTGGTTAATTTTTCGTCGTTATTTCCGTGCAGCTCCAGGATTGGTTGCAACTGCTCAATAGCTTGCGGAGCAATGCCTTTAGCCAGCAACTCTTGCTTCACAGCTTCCAGTCCTACTTTGTCCATCTTGTCAATGGCGACCGTAATATCAATCAATTTGTCGGCTTCGCCGATGATTTCAGCAATGCCGCTCAATACCTTGCGGTTGTTTATTTTCACAACCACATCGATGTCCAATGTCAAGAATACCTCATCGATAATTTGTACCAACTCTACTTCGTTAAGCAGCGAGGTGCTTCCGATAACATCGGCGTCGCATTGGTAGAACTCGCGGTAACGGCCTTTCTGCGGACGGTCGGCGCGCCATACCGGTTGCAGTTGGTAGCGCTTGAACGGGAATACCAATTCGCTCTGGTGTTGCACCACAAAGCGGGCAAAGGGAACCGTAAGATCGTAACGTAATCCTTTTTCACACACTTGCAAGGCTAATGCGTTGCTATCGTTGAGGGCTGTGGACTGTATGCCTGCAAAGGCATCGCCGGAGTTCAGAATTTTGAATAATAACTTATCGCCCTCGTCGCCATATTTGCCGAGCAATGTCGACAGGTTTTCCATGGCCGGTGTTTCGATAGGAGCATAACCGTATTTTTTATAAACGTTACGGATCGTATCGAAAATATAGTTGCGCCGTGCCGTTTCAATGGGCAAGAAATCGCGTGTTCCTTTGGGTATACTTGGTTTACTCATGGTAAAATTCGTGTAATTTCAATTTCGTATCTCAATGTGTGTTATTGCGAGGTACGAAGCAATTTAAATTTGTGTTTATTCGTGTAATTAGCTTCGCTGAACTTACGGTTCGTGGCTAACTGTTCTTCTACCGGAAGATGTGCAGTGCTCCTTTGTAATCGGAACTGCTGTACTGCACGCCGTCCCAGCCTTCGCCACTGAAGATGTAAAAATAAACGCCATCGGCCACTTGTCCGCGATTGCCCATCAGGCGGCCATCCCAGCCTTCCCACTCGTCGGCATGGCCTTCGTATTTGTAGACAAGCATTCCTGAACGGCTGTAGATAGCTATTTTTATATTCTCTAATGATACCGGTTCGTTGCCTTTTACGAATTTAAAAATGTCGTTCTGTCCGTCGCCATTGGGTGTAAAAGCGTTGGGAATGGCTTCGGTATTAAATTTTGACGGTGATACTTCAATGCCCGTAATCGCTGTACTGTCGGTGCAGCCGGTGGTGAGGTTGCGAACAATCAATCGTACCGTGTATTTTCCCGGTAGATAACCGTCAACGGTATTTCCTTTATATGACATTTTCGGATAAATCCAGTCGGAAGGTGTAGTGGTTGAATCACGCCATATTATAAGCCTTCCGGCACCTTGCACATTTTCATTGCCGAAACCTTTCCAGTAAAACTTACCAGCGTTGATGCTTTCTTCTTGCGAGAATCGTAATTGATACAATGCATCTCCTTTCGGTGGTTCCGGTGCTACTTTCCATTGGTTGTCTACAAATTCCTGCGCCGTGATTTTTGCATAAACCGCTATCGCAGGCACTGTGTACGATGTAGTATAACTGGCGCTTTTGCCGAATACATCAATTACATTTAAGCTGTAGCTCGATTCTTTTAGCGGTGGCGGCGAACTGATAAAAATATAGGAGCTCTTGCGTGTTTTCCACGATATGTCGGGATTATCGACGCCTTCGTGAATGTCGGCACTTGCACTCCACTGCATGCTTTGCACGCCGTAGTAAGTAGAATCGCCAATGTGCGGAGGATTCAGGAATTGGTTAAAGTTATAAATTGTGTAGCCCGTGTAAATGGAAGGTGTCGACACTTCATCCAGCCGCAGTTCAGTGCAGGTATTGAGGGCTGTAATCGTATCGATATGAAAATTATCGAAGAATACCCAGCACGAAAAAGTATCGAGGGCTGCATTGTTTAACGCGACCTGATAACCGCCGGGCGCTGTTACCGTGTAGGTCGAACTAACGACATTCGCATCTGTTTGCCGTATGGTAAATGTTGTGTCGGCAGGATTGAGGAAACGCCATGTGAAAGTTGTGGCCGTTCCACCCGGACTTTGTGCATTGAGTACGCCTGTCGTTTTATCAAAAAATACATACACCGATTCAGCACGACCCGTCAACTGCCGGGTCGGTTTTACCACATCGGGGTTTACTGCCGCAAGTTGTGCCGAGGATACGAGTGGAAGTAACAATAATATGCCGATTAAATATTTTTTCATTTTACACGAATGATAAAATAATTTTTCTTGCCTTTTTGCACCAATAAATATTTGCCGTTAATCAAATGTTCTGTGGTTACATTCATTTCCACATCGCCGATTTTTTCTTTGTTAAGGCCGACACCGCCTCCTTGGATCATTTTGCGGCATTCGCCTTTCGAGGGAAATACTTGTGTTTTCACGGCTAATAATTCCATTACGTTTTGCGGAAAATCCGTTGCCTCCATATCAAACATCGGCACCCCGTCGAATACGGCAAGGAATGTTTGCTCGTCGAGTTTTTTCAAGGCTTCGGACGTAGCATTGCCGAAAAGTATTTGCGAGGCTTCCACTGCCGCTTCGTATTCGTTGCGACCGTGCACCATTACGGTTACTTCTTCGGCCAGTCGTTTTTGCAACAGGCGCAAGTGCGGTTCTGCCTTATGTCTGGTAATTAGTTCCTCAATTTCGTCTTTATCAAGAATGGTAAATATCTTGATATATTTTTCCGAATCCTCGTCGGTGCAGTTGAGCCAGAACTGGTAGAATGCATACGGGCTGGTGCGTGTGGCATCGAGCCACACGTTGCCGCTTTCGGTTTTGCCGAATTTGCCGCCATCGGCTTTAGTGATGAGCGGCCATGTCAGTGCATACGCTTCGCCACCAACTTTGCGGCGGATAAGTTCCGTGCCGGTGGTAATGTTTCCCCACTGGTCGCTGCCGCCCATTTGCAATTTGCAGTTATTGTTTTGAAACAAATGCAAAAAGTCGGTGCCTTGCACTAATTGATACGTAAACTCGGTAAACGACATGCCTTCCTTTGCTTCGCCCGTCAAGCGTTTCTTTACGCTGTCTTTGGCCATCATGTAATTCACGGTAATATGCTTGCCAATGTCGCGGATGAACTCGAGAAACGAATAATTTTTCATCCAATCATAATTGTTCACCAGCTCTGCGCGATTCGGCTCACTGCCTTCGAAGTTGATGAAGCGCGCTAGTTGTGCCTTGATGCATTCTTGATTGTGTCGAAGCTCCGTTTCGTTCAGCAAATTGCGCTCCTGCGATTTTCCCGACGGATCGCCAATCATGCCGGTAGCGCCGCCCACCAAGGCAATCGGTTTGTGTTCGCACCGTTGAAAATGCATCAAACTCATTACACTTACCAAATGGCCAATGTGTAATGAATCGGCCGTCGGGTCAATACCCACGTAGGCCGAACACATTTCCTTTGTTAACATTTCTTCGGTGCCGGGCATCATGTCGTGAATCATCCCGCGCCAACGCAATTCTTCTACAAAATTTTTCATAGCTCTAAAAATAACCTACAAAGATAACGATTTTTAGCCAGTTTTTGGGAAAGTGAAAAAATATTTGCGTATTAAAAAATAAATTTCAATCTTTGTGCTATTAGATGTTCTTTTTTATTGGTATTTATTCCCTATAGAAAATTTCGACACTTTTCGTATTAAAAGGATAAAGACAAGGCATTCACAATGAATCAACGTGGGCTTTGCTTATTTTTAATACAGGTCGTCGAAAACCTTCTATAGGATAAGTTTAGTCCACATTTCTGTTTTATAGCATATATAACGACGTGGACGTGGCGAGAAATGGAGAGATTGCTTCATCCCTCGCAATGACGGGCAGCGAATAAAAATCGTAGCAAGGGGTTGTTGTGTTTGTTTGTTATATGGAACGCGGATGACGCTGATTAGACGGATTTACGCGGATTTTAAAACAACCCCGAAGCTATGCAAATATAAACTAAAAAATTAGTTAAAAATTTAAAACAAAATATGTATGAACCGAACACTATTAAAATCTAAACACAGTTGTGAGTTCAGCGCAGCTAAAAAAATCTACTTTTTACTGATGGCGTTGCTTTATTGCTCCGTTGGCTATTCCGCAAACTGCGTCTCGGCTACCAAAGTC
>JAVBNJ010000043.1:0-38820 GCA_031551625.1 Bacteroidales bacterium
GCGCGTATACCACTATCGGAAGCACCACTGCAGCCAGCGGCGGCGACGGGCGCATTACTTACCAGTGGCTACGGAATGGAAGTGTTATTAGTGGCGCCACGGCTACAACTTATTTACCTACGCAGGCGGGAACCTATACACGGCAGGCGAAAGACGGTACCTGCAATACAACATGGGTTACTTCTACCGGTTCGTGGGTAGTAACGGTGGTTAGCGTTCCGGCGGTACCGACCTTGAGTGCCACCACTACCTGCGAAGGAACAGCGATTACCTTCACTGCCGCCGCGAGCGGTGTGACCGGTTATGATTGGTCGGGAGCGGGCGTAACCGCCGGTTCGGCCACGGCGGCCACCCGTGCGTCGACCGCCACAACGGCAGGTAGCTATGTAGCACAAGTACGTTCGTACTTGACAAGCAGCGGCATTACCTGCTTCAGTGCGTACACGTCGAATGTAACGGGTGTGATTGTAGCTATCCCTGCGGTGCCGACGCTGACGGAGAATGGGCCTAAATGCGAAGGCACAGCGATTACCTTTACCAGCACTGCCGTAACAGGCGCCTCGGGCTACCAATGGGCAGGGGCGGGAGTAACAGCCAGCACAGGTACAGCACGAACGGCTACCTCAAACGCCACTACTGCCGGTAGCTATGTAGCAAGGGTGCGCGCATATATCACCGCCGGCGGAAAGACCTGCTCCAGCGCCTAGACCTCTGATGTAACAGGGGTGATTGTAGATATACCTAATGTGCCGACATTAACAGCTACGACCACTTGTGCAGGAACGGCTGTTACTTTTACGGCTTCTTCTGTGAGCGGAGCGACGGGCTACCAGTGGGCCGGAACAGGAGTAGCCGCTAGTTCGGGTACCGCCCGGACAAAAGCTTCGAATGCCACGACGGCAGGAAATTATGTAGCACAAGTACGTTCGTACATTACAGCAAGCGGTATCAGTTGTTTCAGCGCATACACTTCCAATGTAACGGGTGTGATTGTGGCAACACCTGCGGTGCCAATCCTTACACAGGATGGCCCCGAATGTGTTGGTACCGCTATTACGTTTACCACTTCTTCTGTGAGCGGGGCAACGGGCTACCAATGGAATGGCACAGGTGTAACAGCAAGTTCGGGTACGGCTCGAACAACAACATCTAAAACAACAACTGCCGGGAGTTATATAGCACAGGTGCGTGCGTACAGGACGGCAAGCGGTATTACCTGCTACAGCGCCTATACGGCAAATGTAACAGGAGTGATTAATGCGCCAGGCGCACGCGATGCCGCGCCTCATGTTACATGTGGATGTGTTAGTGGGTTAATAGCGGTAAATGGTTATTGCCGGAATTTAGCTGCAGATGGGGCTTCTAGCTATACAGGATGCGGAGTTGAATTAAAATTGAATCCTACTGCTACTGCTGTTTCTTATTCTGAGACAACGTGTCCCTCAGGATGGCGCTTACCGACAGCAACAGAAGCAAAATGTGCTTATAATGCGGTTATTTGGAGACCTTCTAACGTAGACTATATTTGGACTAGCACCGTTAGTGGCTGCGATGGTGGAGTCGCAGGAAACACTCATTGTGCCTTGCATGTTAAAGATATTAATTGCTATGTGGCTTGTTATGACGGGCCGGGAGACTACATTAATGCCGGAAAAACGTGGGCGGTACCAAATACCCATACATCAGGCGCCATTTATTGTGTGAGATAACGTCGTTGATCGGTACCTGGAAAATGCAAAAAACGCGAAAAAAATATTTCGCGTTTTTTGCATTAGCGCGTAATTGTATTAATTTTCTCTCTTTTGCAGGAACTCTCAATTTATACGTAGCGCACTTTAACTTGTGTTATCTTTTGTTATAGTAGCTTAAAAACTGCCGTAAAGGTTTGCCGGGGGTGGAGTAGCAGCAAGTCCGGGTACTACACGAAAACGTCTCCGGAAGCAATAAATGCAGGTAATTATATAACGTCAGTGTATTAATGATTGTATAGGATTTTTTATATCTTTGTACAATGAAATTTTCTACAATCAAAATTTTTAGCGGGCTGTTGCTCGTAGGGTTAGTGGTGGCATCGTGTGCATCGAAGAAGAATGCAGCACGTTCGCTGCCTGTGTCCGATCCGGCAAAAGTGAAGCGGCTAAGCGATAATAAGCAGTTGGAAAAGCAGGTATATTTCTCCGAAGCGATGAAGCATTATGAGATGTATGATTGGGAAACAGCCGAGAAGTTGTTTCGCAAAACCATCAGCATAGACCCGGGGTGCGATGCTTGTTTCTATGAACTGGCCAACATTTATTTCCGCTCGGGCTACCTGCTCAGCGGGGTGTCGCTTAGCGAATCGGCGGTACGGTTAGATTCTTCGAATTTCTGGTACCGCGTGCAGCTGGCGCAGTTCTACGCTGCGGTGCGCGAATACGATAAGTCTACCAAAGAATACGAATATTTGCTTACACAACGTCCGGGAATGGAAGATTTATATTTTGACCTGACTACACTTTACATCCGGCAGAACAGGCTCGATAGTGCACTGACGTTGCTCGACAGTGCCGACCGTAAAATCGGTTACTCGGAACAATCAGCTGTTGCACGCTTCGAAATATTGCGCGCGCAAGAAAAAAACGACGATGCATTGACTGTATTGGAGCGTTTGACCGATGAGTTTCCCGAAGCACGCTATTATTCGATGTTGGGTGAACAATATGCTAACCAGCAACGAGACTCGCTGGCATTGCAAATGTACGACAATGCATTGGCGATTGATCCCGATTATACTCCCGCCCTGCTTGGCGAAACGGATTTCTACCGTCGCCGCGGACTTTTCGACACCTATTTTGCGAAAATGTATGTATTGTATGCGAACAAAAACGTGGAGCAGGAATATAAAATCGATTATTTGTCGACGATGATGCAGATACCGCAGTTTACACAAACATTCGCTTCGCAAATGGACACCGTGTTTGCCGAGTTGCGCACACCGCCCGATTCGCTTACCGAGCCGCTATATGCTTCGTACCTGATGCAAACACGGCAGATTGACTCGGCTGTAGCAATACTCAAAAATAATGTACACAACAACCTCAATAACCTTGATGCATGGCAGCGTTATTTGGCTATTGAGTATTACGTGAACGAGTGGGACACGTTGAACAATGCGGCAAGTAAAGCGCTGGAGATATTTCCGGACAATACCGATTTCATGAGTATGAAAGCAATAGCGCTATGGCAAACCAACCGTGAGAAAGAGGCTATTACATGGCTGGAAAAAACGCTGCCGCTTACGAAAGACAAGAAGGAAAAAACACTGGAAATTTATTCGATGCTCGGCGATTTGTACCACAGCATCAACAATTCGAAAAAAGCGTATGAATATTACGAGAAAGCATTGGCGATTGACAGTACTAATATTTTAGTTTTAAACAACTATGCCTACTACCTGAGTGAAGAAAATAAAAATCTCGACAAGGCCTATGCCATGAGCAAGAAAGCGATTGAAGCGGAGCCCGACAATGCAACGTATCTTGATACATTCGGTTGGATTTTGTATAAAATGGGTAAAGCGATTGAGGCAAAAGCCATCTTTCGCCACGCTATGCTCTATGGAGGCAAAGAGAGTGCCGTAATACTCGACCACTATGGCGATGTTTTAAACGAACTGGGCGAAAAAGACATGGCTGTTATCTATTGGGATTTGTCAATACAAAAAGAACCGAACCCTAAGGTATCCGAGAAAATCAAGCATGCTAATAAATAAAAAAGTGAGTAAACGGTTTTTATATTGTTTGTTTTTGTTGATGTGTGTTGCCGGAACGGCAGCAGGGCAAAAGCTTACCGAATTGAATAAACGGCTCAAAAAAGCACAAGAAGAAATTGCTTACATTACCCAGTTGCAGAAAAAAGTATCGGCCGACAAAAAAAACAATTTGCAACAGTTGGAGTTGACGCAAGCAAAAATAAAAGCGCGCAAACAAATGGTCGCCGACATGGATGCGCAAATCCACTTGTTGGAAGCCGATTTAGGCAAGAAACAGGACGATGTGGTGGAATTGCGGGGAACTCTCGGCGAACTAAAAAAATCGTATGAACAACTACTTTACCAAGCCTACAAGAACCGTGACCAACGGTTGTGGTTGATGTTTATCCTTTCGAGTAATGATGTGAGTTTGGCTTACCGCCGTTGGCAGTATTTCAAGAATTATTCGGAATACATCAATGAACAAGCGGTAAAAATACAGCAAACATCAGATAAACTGAGCACCGAAATTGTAACATTGAACGAGAAGAAAGAAAATTTGACCAGGCACCGGAAAGCGCGCGAGCAGGAAGTGAGTTCGTTGCAAAAAGACGAGACTGAAGCACAGGAAATGAGTAAAAAACTTTCCTCGCAAGAGAAAGAATTGGCCAAAAAGATGGCTACCCAACGTAAGGCCATTGAAAAAATAAACCAGCAAATCGAAAAAATTATTGCCGAGCAAGCGCGCAAAGATGCCGAAGAGCGGGCGCGCAAGGCAGCGCAACAGCAGCAGAAAGGCGGCACACCTGAACTGCCGGTAGTCGACCAGGTACTGTCAGGCAAGTTTGAGAGTAACCGCGGCAAGTTGCCGTGGCCTGTGGGCAAAGGAGTGATTACCGGAAAATTTGGCAAGCACTACCATCCCGTATACAAAAATATTGAGTTGCCGCCAAACAACGGTATTGATATTACGACGGAAGACAATAGTAATGTACGTTGCGTGTTCGAGGGTGTAGTGAAACAAATTTTTGTGGTACCGGGCCGGCATAACTGTGTGCTGGTGCAGCACGGTACCTACTACACTCTCTATTGCCAGTTGGCCAGCGTAAGTATAAAAGTAGGCGATACACTCAACACCGGGCAAACTATCGGTACCGTGTTTACGACCGATTCGGCAGTGGTACATTTTGAAATCTGGAAAGGCACCAATAAGGTAGACCCTGAAGTCTGGTTAAAAAAATAAAAAAGCGCCTGATTTCAAGCGCTTTTGCGGTCTGGACGGGACTAAAAGCCTATTCGCCGCCAATTGTATTTCAATAAGTTACACTCGCAAAAAAATTGGGTAACCGATTTTGCACCCTAAAACTTTAGCTTCAAAAAGTGTCAAATCGTATGCTGCAAAGTTAATGAATTTTCTTGAGTTAACAAAGGGTTGCAGGCTATTTTATGAACAGGTTCACAACATTTTGTTTATTGCGATATCGTTTCGAACGAGTATTATTCGTTATCTTTGCACATCGAATTGAGCCGATAACAGATGAGCACCGAAACAAACCGCATAGAATACAAACGACAACTTACCGATGATTTGGAAAAAGAAGCCGTGGCATTTCTAAATTACCACGAAGGCGGTGTGTTGTATATCGGTATTGACAAACACGGAAATCCATTTCCTATTGCCGATATTGACGGGGACATGCTTAAAATTAAAGACCGGTTGAAGAATAATATTCTTCCCTCTTGCTTGGGTTTGTTTGATGTGGCAGTCGAAAAGAAAGCAGGTCAAAATGTGATTAAAATCACGTTTGCCAGCGGCACCGAAAAGCCTTACTACATCAAGAAACACGGCATGTCCGAAAAAGGTTGTTTCATCCGTGTGGGAACAGCCGCGGAGCCGATGCCGGTGCGAATGATAGAATCTTTATTTGCCAAGCGCACGCGCAATTCCATTGGCAAAATTAAATCGAATAAACAAAATTTGTCGTTCGAGCAACTGCGAATTTATTATGATAGCGTTGGTAAAACACTGAATGACCAATTCGCTACCAATTTGGAATTACTTACGGAAGAAGGGCAATATAACTATGCAGCTTACTTGCTTTCCGACATCAACAATATGTCGATAAAAGTGGCCAAATACAACGGGCTTGACCGTGTAGATTTGGCTGAAAATAACGAATACGGCTATTGTTCTTTGATTAAAGCCACGAAGCAAGTATTGGATAAGGTGGAGGTTGAAAATAAAACGTTAGCCAAAATCACGTCGAAAGAGCGAATAGAAAAACGGCTGTGGAGTTCGGTTGCTTTACGCGAAGCGATTATCAATGCCATTGTGCATAATGACTACACCTCGGAAGTTCCGCCTAAATTTGAGTTTTTCGACGACCGTTTTGAAATTACCTCGTATGGTGGTTTACCACAAGGATTAGAAGAAAGCGAATTTTTTAATGGCATTTCAATTCCTCGCAACAAAGAACTAATGCGCGTTTTCAGAGATGTGGATTTGGTAGAACATTTGGGTTCCGGCATTCCGCGAATTTTGCAACACTACGGAAAAGAATGTTTCAAATTCTCCACTAACTTTTTGCGGATGACTTTCCCGTCGGCCGAGCCGATTACCCCGCAAGTTACCCCGCAAGTTACCCCGCAAGTTACCCCGCAAGTTGTTCAATTGGTAAAGGTATTAGATGGGGAAATGAATCGTCAAGAAATACAAACAAAATTGAGTCTTGCAGATAGAGAGCACTTTAGAAAAAGCTATCTACAACCAGCCTTGGAGCAAGGCCTCATCGAAATGAACCTACCAGATAAACCAAGAAGCGGCTTACAGAAATACCGCTTATCAGAAGCAGGCAAGCAACTAAAGCTGTCACTGAAATAAATTTTCAATTAGCTTATATGTTGTGTGCTTGACGCATAACAGTCCAAGAAATGCATCAGAAAAGTATTCAATGTGTTAAAGGTTTTCGTTTGCTCAACAACTCTATCTACGGGCTTAATTCCATGAGCAAAATTATTTCGTATTCTGCATGTAATAATCATAAGTGCTTCTATTTTTTCCACATGAGTTTTAGATTTGAATTTAAAAGCACTTCTATTACCGTTGCTCTATCGCTCCCTAAACGATTCGCAAGTATTTGGAATTCTTCGGCCTCTTGCCCTCCTTGAACGTATCTATTAGTAAAGTATGTAAAACATTCTTCATAGTTCAGTGAAGACGCTTTTTCTGTATTACTGCTTAACTTTAAAAAAGGACGTAACACTTTATTTTGAAATTTAGAGTATGCAGTGGCCTCCATTAACGAACGAACTGTTTCTTCAAAAATATTCCATAGAAGTAGAAAATTTCTAATAGGAACAACGTCTGCGTTGCCTAGATAAACAGGATATCTATTATTTATCCATTTTAAAACATCGTCGTTTGTAAACAAACCAGATTGTTTACGTAGTTTTATTGAGATTTCTTTACAATATTTAAATCGTCTAGGCATAGTCCTGAGCGCTATTTGTTAAGTTCTTGATTTAGGTATGCTGTCATCTCGATTCTGTTTGTGAAGAATAAAGCCTTGTCCGTTGGCTCTGACGACCATGTTGTACTAATTTCATTATTTGAACAAAACTTCCGAATATCGTTTCCAAAATATCTCTCTGTCTTATCTAAGTTTTCATTTGACACATGCTTTATTACTCGCCTTTGAATTCCTTTAAAATATGGTTTATCTCCTTGATAAACTCGCTTATCATTGGTCCGAGCCAATCCTATCAGTTCGAGAATTTCTTTATCTTGTGGACTTCTCCAATTGGTATTTTCATCCACCCTGTTGCTTAATGCTTTCCAGAAAATAGAAGGAGATTCTTTCTCTTTATAATTCAACAATAAATAGTAGAGGTCATAGGGCAAAAATCCATTTGTTTCTCCCATTTCTGTAAAATAAAAGAAAGCTCCCTTTCCTTGATTTTGAATAGCGATAATAAGGACTCGCTCATCAGCACAAAATAGACATTTCAGTGTATTCGTTCGAAATTGAAAACTGAATAATACTCTATTATCGTTTATTTGTTGGCTAACTTCTATTAGTCTATTTAGGCCTTCAAAATACATTGTTGGTTTGATTTAAAATAGATATAGCAAATTTACGATTTTTATCTATACTTATAGACAGGCAGGTTATTTTTTAGTATAGTTGGCATAAGATATGCCAGAAGATGTTCAGCTTTTGGTGTTCACTTCATAAACATTGAGTTTACAGGCTTTTTTTCGTTGTTTGTCGCTCTACTTGCAGCGACTTGGCGGTATGGACGGATTGTGAACCGCATTATGATTATCAGCAACTTAACTCCTTATTTTTAACGTAAGTAACGGCTAAGTAACGATTTTCAACCACACTTTCATAAACGAAAAAAGTCTGTAAATGATGACATTGCAGACTTTTTCGATGTTAATCGTTTTTTTCTTAGCGGTCTGGACGGGACTCGAACCCGCGACCCCGTGCGTGACAGGCACGTATTCTAACCAACTGAACTACCAGACCGTGGTTATTTTGGGAGTGCAAAGATACCACATTTTTTGAAATCTACAAATTTTTTTTACATTTGCCTAATTGAATGTATAAGAAAACAAAGACAGTGTGCCGAATTGGTAATTGCTCAAAAATTGTGTACCTTTGCATACTATGTATTCTATAGCCGAAATACGCGACTGGGTTGATAAAGCTATTGCAGCATTGACCTTACCGAATGAACCACAGGAACTATATGCACCTGTAACCTATATGATGTCGATAGGCGGCAAACGCATTCGTCCGGTGCTGTCATTGCTTTCGTGTAACCTGTTCACCGAACGCATTGATAATAAAATATTGTTGCCCGCCGTAGGGCTGGAATTATTCCACACGTTCACGCTTATCCACGATGATATTATGGATAAAGCACCGACGCGCCGCAACCAACCGACAGTGCATAAAAAGTGGAACGACAATATTGCGATCCTTTCGGGCGATGTGATGTGTATTGCAGCGTACCAGTATTTATGCCAGGCAGATCCTATTCATCAGGCAGATATTATGCGGCTGTTCAACCGCACGGCAGCGCAAGTGTGCGAGGGCCAGCAGTACGACATGAATTACGAAAGCCATACGGTGATTACCGAAGAAGAGTACCTGCAAATGATTGAACTGAAAACAGCCGTGCTTATTGCTTGTGCCGCCAAGATGGGTGCTATTGCCGGTAATGCCAATCTGCACGATGCGACCAAAATGTATGAATTTGGTCGTTTGCTGGGCTTGGCATTCCAGATTCAGGATGACCTGCTCGACGTGTATGGCGATGCCGATATTTTCGGCAAAGCTATAGGTAACGATATTGCTTGCAATAAAAAAACATTTTTACTTCAATTGGCTATGCACCAAGCAACCGGCAACGATGCGAAAAAATTACACGCTTTGCTCATGGATAAAGAGATTGTACGCGAAGCAAAAATTAAAAATGTGTTGGATATCTATAACCGCTTGCAGGTACGCCAGCAAACAGAAGTGCATATTTCCAATTATTTTGAGAAAGCATTGGCTCAACTCGACACACTGAGTGTAGCCGACGAACGCAAGGAGCAAATCCGCGAGTTTGCCGCCAAGTTAATTGGTAGAAATAAATAAATCTATAAATAATTATGTCTTTTAGCGAGAACAGCAACAAAATTTTCGATGCTTGTGTGACCTACTACCACACGATGGACAACGTGGATGCGGAAATGAAAAACCCGTATGAATTTAAAACTATCGATTATTATTTATTCCTGAAAAACTGGATTGATGCCGTGCAGTGGCACCTCGAAGATATTATCCGCGATCCGGCTATTGACCCTGCCGAAGCATTGCTTATAAAGCGCCGTATCGACCGATCGAATCAAGACCGTACGGATTTGGTGGAGTTGATTGATAGTTATTTTCTCGACAAATACCGCGATGTGCGACCGTTGGCTACGGCCACCATCAACACCGAGAGCCCGGCATGGGCCATCGACCGTTTGTCGATTCTGGCATTGAAGATTTACCACATGCAGCAAGAGGTAAACCGCCCCGATGCTACGCCTGAACACCGCGAGCAATGCAACAAAAAATTACAGATACTGCTTGAGCAACGCACCGACCTTTCGACCGCTATCGACCAGTTGATTGACGATATTGAAGCAGGCCGCAAATACATGAAAGTATATAAGCAAATGAAAATGTACAATGATCCGGCATTGAATCCAGTGCTGTATGGAACAAAATAAACTCAGGTAATAGAAAATAGTAGATCATAGGCAGTCTCCTCAGGCTGCCTGCTGTTTTATAAAGCAGAGGCCTTCCAGTTTTGATCGAAGTAGTAAACTTCTTTGACACCATTTTGTTTCAATAACTGTAGCGCATCGTCAAGCAGCAATCCCACTTCTTCGGGTTTGTGTGCATCGCTGTTGACCATGAGGGGAATATTCATTTCGGCCATTGCTTTCCAGAGGTAGGCACCGGGGAAATAATCGGTGTAGCGATGCTTGTAGAACCCACGTGTATTTATTTCGCACACGCAGCCGCTTTCCTTGATTACCGTTAGTGTTTCCAGTACCAATTTGTGATACCATGCATCGTGTTCGGAAAAATAGCGGCCTTTGTTGTTCATCTTCACCTTATCGAAGTGCCCCACCACATCGGGCTTTTGCGAGATTATCATGGCGTTGGTTTGCACGAAAAATGCACGCACAGCCGCTTTAATATCGTTGCCGAACAACTCGCGCAACCCCTCGTCATAAGTTTCGATTTTGCTTCCATCGGTAAACCACAACTTATCGCAGCCCAACGTAGATACAAGGTGTACCGAACCTATGATGTAATCTAATCCATAGCGAGCCTTCCATTCGTTGATGTTCTCTGCCATGCCGGGAATATAATCCGCTTCGAGCCCAAGATAAATTTTTAGTTGATCGGCATACTGTTGTTGCAAGCGGCGAACAGTAGCTACATAGTCATCCATTTCGTTTTCACGAATAGCAAATGTATTTTCGAATGGTAATGGTGAATGCCCCGAAAAACCGAAGTGCGTAAACCCTTGCGCAATGGCCGCTTTCACATATTCCTCGGGTGCTCCGCTGCCGTCGCAAAATGTGCTATGGGTGTGGTAATTGGATTTCATTAGAATTTCATCCGCAATGTCACGGGGCAGTGGTCGGAGTGTACGACTTTGTCTAAAATATCGGCGCCGGTTAATGCTTTCTGTAGGTTGTCAGTTACCCAAAAATAGTCGATGCGCCAGCCGATGTTGCGCGCCCGCGAATTGGCAAAATGACTCCACCAGCTATAACGCCCGGGGTCTTTGCTAAATTCGCGGAACGTATCAACAAATCCGCTTTCGGCAAACCCGTCCATCCACGCTCGCTCGTCGGGCAAGTAACCCGACATTTTTGTATGTTTCTCTGGTTTGTCGATATCAATCGGTTTGTGGCAGATATTGAAATCGCCGGTAACTATAATTTTAGTTCGTGTCTTGCGCAACTCCGCCAAATATTTTTTGAACTCTCCAAAATATTCCATTTTGAAAGCTTGCCGTTCAGGCCCCATAGTGCCCGACGGGAAATAAGAATTGAGCAATGTCACATCACCGTAATCGGCTCGGATGAGGCGACCTTCGTTGTCGTAGCGCGAGTCGCCAATACCGATTACAATAGTGTCCGGTTTTTGCTTTGTAAAAATAGCCGTACCGCTGTAGCCCTTTTTCTGGGCCGTATGCAAGATTACATGATAACCCATACTTTCGTAGAAAGCTATGTCAATCTGTTCGGGTTGCGCTTTGAGTTCCTGCACACACAAGATGTCGGGATTTTCGTGGTGTAGCCAGTCATTAAAATTTTTGTTGATAGCCGAGCGAATCCCGTTGAGGTTATACGAAATCAAATAATGTTCGATGCTCATGAAAAGCCTTATTGAACGGGTTTCTTTTCTTCGGGCATGGTGCAGGTTCCGTTGAACACAGCACCGGCTTCGATGCTCAGCTTAGCTGTAATAATGGTGCCGCTTACTTTCGATGAACTTTTCAAACTGACGATTTCCGCTACATTCAGTGTACCTTCTACTTGCCCGAAGATATCGGTAGTGCGGCAAATGATATCGCCTTTGGTTTTTCCGGTGTTACCGACTACTACTTTTCCTTTCGAGTTAAGGTTGCCTTCGAGCGATCCATCAAGGCGAATATCGCCAGTTGTGTTAATATTGCCGATGACTTCCGTACCTTGGCAAAGACGGTTGATGTTTCCTGCCGGTTGTTGTTCTTGTTCGCGTCCCATAAGTATATAGTTTGTGAATTAAACATCTAAATTACAAATATACGAAAAAAATTGGAATAAATGATATTGGCTTTTTTTGTATCTTTGCATGAACAAATTAAGCATGCGTGCTATGCTCAAACAAGCGCTCCAACAGAAATTACAACAAAAACTTTCGCCATTGCAAATCCAAACCGTCAAGCTGGTAGAGTTACCGGTTATGCAATTGGAGCAACGTATCAAAGAAGAATTAGAAGAAAATCCGGCACTTGACGAAGAACCGGAAGACGGCGAAGAAGAGTGCTCTGGTGATGACGATACACCTGCCTATCGCTTGCATTCCAACAATTATTCGAAAGAAGCCAAACCTGAATTTCCGACACTTTCGGTTAAAGAAAATTTTCGCCAGCAATTAGAATCGCAGTTGGGTTTTAGCGGTCTTGGCGAGCGTGCCCGCACACTGGGCTCGTTTCTTATAGGTAGTCTTGATGACGATGGCTATCTGCGCCGCGACTTGCAATCCGTAGCCGATGATATTGCATTCCGTATAGGTATCGAAACATCAGAAGAAGAATTGGAAGGAGTATTGAAAGCCATCCAGGAGTTGGAACCAGCGGGTATTGGCGCACGTAACTTACAGGAATGCCTGTTGTTACAATTTCGTAACCGTATAACGAAAACGGAAGCGCAGCAAACGGCAGAGACGATCTTAGAAAAATATTTTGACGATTTTGTAAAAAAACATTACGATAAAATCCGGCAGAAAATGCAGCTTAGTGAAGCTAAGTTGAAACTTGCCATTGACGAAATTGTGAAACTAAACCCGCGTCCGGGTGGTGGCACCGGTGATGGATACAATGAGCAGGCACGGCAAGTAGTACCCGACTTCCTGTTGGAATTGAATGACGGGGAATTGCAACTATCGTTGTTGCGATACAACATTCCACAATTGCACATCAATAAACGCTATGCTGCGATGATGGAATCGTCGGCAGCCAATACTGCCGACGAACGTGCGGCAGCAGCGTTTGTAAAACAGAAAATGGAGTCGGCCGCACGTTTTATCGAAGCAATCAAGCAACGGCAGCAAACATTACTTACTACAATGCAGGCTATTGTTGATTACCAACATGATTATTTTATGGAAGGCGACGACGCCAAACTTCGCCCGATGGTGCTTAAAATCATTGCCGAACGCACGGGTTATGACATTTCAACTATTTCGCGGGTGGCGAACAGTAAGTTTATCCAGACACATTTCGGGATTTTCCCGTTGAAGTATTTTTTCTCCGAAGGTATGAAAACCACATCGGGCGAAGAAGTCTCGACACACGAGATAAAAAATATCCTGCAGGAAAGTCTCGATTCCGAGAATAAAAAGAAACCGCTAACGGATGAGGAATTGGTAGAAGTGTTGAAGCAGCGTGGCTATCCGGTAGCGCGGCGCACAGTGGCCAAATACCGCGAGCAGCTGAACATTCCGGTAGCGCGTTTACGTAAAGAATTATGAACAGGTGAAAAGGAACAAAGGTAAAAGGGTACAATGGACAGATCCTTTTCACCTTTTACCCTTTCACCCTTGAACCTTAAATAACATATGAAGCAAGTAATTTTGACAAACACCCCTTCGCAATTGAATCGCTTTATTGCCGAAATGCGTGATCATGTAATCCAGAAAGACAGCATGCGTTTTCGTCGTAACATGGAACGGGCAGGTGAAGTTTTTGCCTATGAAATCAGTAAAACATTACCCTACATGTCGCACGATGTGACCACACCGCTGGGTATTTCTACTACGTTGTTGACGGATGAAAAAATAGTATTGGCTACTATCCTGCGAGCCGGTTTACCGTTGCACCAGGGTTTTTTGAACTATTTCGACCGGGCAGAGAATGCATTTATTGCAGCGTACCGTAAATATGGAAAGGATTATAAATTCACAATACAGCTTGAATATATGACAGCGCCGACCATTGCCGGAAAAATAGTAATTCTGATGGATCCGATGTTGGCCACCGGCGAGTCGATGCGGCTTACCTATCATGCATTGATGGAGAAAGGCAAACCATTGCACACGCACATAGTAGCGCCTATTGCCAGCAGGTATGGCGTGGAACATTTGCAAAAAAATCTGCCCGAACACGATATCACGTTATGGCTCGGTGCCATCGACGAAGAACTAACCACAAAGTCCTACATTGTACCGGGGTTAGGCGATGCAGGCGATTTGGCATTTGGTGAAAAGCTGTAAAACTAATTAATTCGTCGTTAATGGGATTTAACCACAAAGATGCGAAAATTTTACGCAAAGAACACAAAACTTTAAAAGCTACGACTGGAAGCTTCACGACTTTTGCGCCTTCTTAACGTTTTTTGCGGTTAAAAATACCTTTGAACTTTACTTCATTTCTACAACCAGCACCGTGTCATAATCATTCATTGTACGGTCGAGCAGGATAGTAGTCGTCTTCGTTTTGTTGCTGAAATCCCACGTTACTTTTTGCGGACTGTCGAACCATTTCACCGATTTTACGGTAGCCGGAAAGACCAATGATAATTGATTATCGGCCGGTTTTTGTAAAATGTGGATGTAATATTTTTTATCTTTCTGGGTAATGGCGCCCCATGTTTGCGGACGAATGAAACCACCTTGTGTACTGTAAATGGTTTCACCGTACTGTTTTGTCCATTCTCCCATTTTTTCCAGGCGTTCTACAAATTCTGATTGTATTTTACCATTCGGCATTGGGCCTACATTTAGTAACAAGTTGCCGCCATAGCCGGCAGCGCGCACTAAAAATTCAACTAATTCCTTAGTCGATTTGTATTTGTTGTCGGTAATCCGGTATCCCCACGAGTCATTCATGGTGGCGCAGGTTTCCAACGGCAGTTTGTCCGACACGGCTTGTCCACTGTATCCTTCTTTGTTTTCGCCCGGAAGGTCGCGTTCGAATATCTGAAAGTCCTCACCGGCAAAGGGAGGTAAGTGGTGGTTGTTTGCCACAAGACACGAAGGTTGCAAAGTGTGAATCAGATTGTACAATTCATTGTAATGCCAATCGACCGCTGCAGCATGCTCGGTACGGTTCTCGTCGGCTGTTTGATCCCAATGCCCGTCGAACCAGATACCGCCAATGGGGCCGTATTCCGTCAATAATTCTGTTAATTGCGCTTTCATGAAATTAATATAGGCATTCCAGTCGCTCGGCGCGGTACGTCCGCTTTTCTGCCCGGTACGTCCGGTACGCCACTGGTAATCGTCGCGTGTCCAGTCGAGCAACGAATAATAAAGGAATAATTTAATATCCTGCTTCTGGCACTCGGCTGCCAATTCTTTCAACAAATCTTTTTGATAATGCGTATTTGTAATTTTCCAGTCCGATTGTTTAGTATCCCAGTTACTGAAACTATCGTGGTGGCGCGAGGTGAAGGTAATATACTTCATACCGGCATTTTTAGCCATCGACACCCATGCGGCCGCATCGAAATCCTGCGGGTCAAAGAAATTTTGCACGCGCAAATAATTTTCGCGGTCAATGGGGCGGGTGTTCATTACCCATTCGCCGCTGCCGAGTAAAGCATACGGGCCAAAGTGAACAAATAGCCCGAAACGTGCATCGGCAAACCACTCGCGAGCGGCTTTGTTCTCGGCACTTGGTGTGTAACTCGATTGCGCTTCTATTACTTGCAGGGAAAAGAAGAAGCATAAAAATATAATTAATTTCTTCATGGTAGTTAGATTAAGTATTAAAGTACAAAGATAACGATTTATCCTGTAAAATATAATATAAACATTCAATTATCAAATGCTATACATTCAACTATCAAAACATAAAGTTATGGTTGTAGAAAGAATAAATAATAAAGTCATACTGCGCATATTTTCTTCTGTCAGTTTCGACGAAGTTCAGCGCCTGAAGCCACAACCCGCTGTAAAGCCAGTCATGAAACTGTTGACCATTGCGTAAACGAAGTGAAAAAAGGTTGGTGGAGGAAAAACCGCGAACGCTTCATTAAATAAAAATTGTAGATTTTCATCCGCCAAGTAGAGGTTGAATTTTTAATTTCCTACTGAAATTACGTATCTTTGTACCCCGATAGCTATCAATGCAACTATTCATCCAGATAACTATAAGGACAATTATAAATTATTGCAACATGGAAATTTACAATACCCTCACGCGAAAAAAAGAAGTGTTTACCCCATTGGTAGAAGGCCATGTAGGCTTGTATGTATGCGGCCCCACCGTGTATGGCGATCCACACCTCGGGCATGCGCGCCCTGCAATTACGTTCGATATCCTGACACGATACTTTCGTAAACAAGGTCATAAAGTACGTTACGTACGCAACATTACCGACGTGGGGCATTTGGAGAACGATGCCGATGCGGGGGAGGACAAAATTGCCAAAAAAGCGCGCCTCGAAGAGCTGGAGCCGATGGAAGTGGTGCAATACTATACATTACGCTACCATGCGGCCATGCGGGCACTGAATGTATTACCGCCCAGCATCGAACCGCATGCTTCGGGACATATTATCGAGCAAATTGAACTGATCAAAAAAATTCTGGAACATGGGTTTGCCTACGAAATCAACGGGTCGGTATATTTTGATGTGGAAAAATACAATAAAGAACATGCCTACGGCAAACTATCGGGACGTATACTTGATGACCTGATGGCTAATACCCGCGAGTTAGACGGGCAAAGCGACAAGCGCAATCCGTTCGATTTTGCCTTATGGAAAAAAGCTGCACCGGAACACATCATGCACTGGCCCGCGCCGTGGAGTGAGGGATTCCCGGGATGGCACCTCGAGTGCTCGGCAATGAGTACTAAATATTTAGGTGAAGCATTCGATATTCACGGCGGCGGCATGGACCTTATGTTCCCGCACCACGAATGCGAAATTGCACAGAACGTAGCTGCCGACGGCCACGATGCCGCCCGCTACTGGATGCACAATAATATGATTACCATCAACGGGCAGAAAATGGGCAAATCGCTTGGTAATTTTATTACGCTCGAAGAGTTGTTCAACGGCACGCATAAACTATTGGCGCAAGCCTACGCGCCGATGACTATTCGTTTTTTCATTTTGCAGGCGCACTACCGCAGCACACTCGATTTTAGCAACGAAGCGCTGCAAGCGGCCGAGAAAGGGTTGAAGCGCCTGCTCGAAGCGGCTAAAACATTGGAAAAGCTGCAACCCGTTGCCAACACGGCTAATGATGCAACAGTCGCTGAATTCGTAAAGAACTGCTACGCTGCACTCGACGACGATCTGAATACACCGATTGCTATTGCACACCTTTTCGATGCAGTGCGCATTATCAACGCCGCCAACGACAAAAAAGAACCACTGAGCGAAACAGCGATTGCACAATTAAAAAAATTGTTCAACGACGTGGTTGTCGATATCCTTGGTTTGCGCGACGAGCAGCAAGGTGCAGGTAACACCGAACTGCTCGACGGATTGATGCACATGATTCTTGACGTGCGCAACACCGCTAAAGCCGTCAAAGACTTTGCCACCAGCGACAAAATCCGCAATGAGCTGGTACGCCTCAACATTGTGGTTAAAGACACCAAAGAAGGCAGCACGTGGACAATGGCATAAAACAAAAAACAGCGACAAAAATTGTTGCTGTTTTCATTATAACTAAAAATTTCGTACTCAAGCGTCAATCGTAGCCAAACCGCCTTCACTGGTTTCCTTATAAAGACTTGGCAAATCGTGGCCTGTTTGCTTCATCACTTTTACCACTTTGTCGAAGCTCACGCGATGCTGTCCGTCGGACATCAACGAATACAAATTGGCATCGAATGCACGGGCAGCAGCAAAAGCACAACGCTCAATGCAGGGGATCTGTACCAAGCCGCACATCGGGTCGCACGTAGAACCCAGGTGGTGTTCCAAGCCCATTTCGGCCGCATATTCAATTTGGAAGATACTGCCGCCGAATAACTGGTTGGCGGCTGCCGAAGCCATGGCACAGGCTACACCTATCTCGCCTTGGCAACCCACTTCAGCGCCCGAAATAGATGCATTTTCCTTTACAATATTAGCAATTAATCCGGCGGTAGCCAGTGCCCGTAAAATACGCAAGTCGGAATGTCCGTGCGTTTTGTGGGCATGATACAGGATTGCCGGAAGTACCGCTGCCGATCCGCAGGTGGGTGCTGTTACAATACGTCCGCACGAAGCATTTTCTTCGGCAGTGGCCAGGGCATAGGCAAATGTAAGGCAACGGCCGCGTAACGAATCTTTGTAGGCAACGGCCCTGGCATGATACGACAATGCTTTGCGCATCAAGTTAAGCCCGCCGGGCAACACGCCGCTTTGTTCAAGACCGGTTTCCACCGTACTTTTCATTACATGCCACACTTCTTCCAAATGTTTCCATGTATCGGCAGGTTCGTGTGCCTCCACATATTCCCAATAGGTACGCCCACCGGCATGGCACCACTGCAAAATATCCTTCATTTGCGTATGCGGGTAGATAGTAGCAGCCCTATTATCCAGCAAACCGTCATCATCTATAATCTCACCTCCGCCGATGCTATATACCATCCACGAATTGATTGTTTTATTATCACTGTCCAATGCTTCGAATAGCAACGCATTTGGATGCCTTTTCTTAAATTCGGAACTCCACACTATTTCTGTACGATCTTTCCCGAGTATATCGTAAACAGCCACATCGGTTAAATGACCTTTGCCTGTGAGCGAAAGGCTTCCGTAAAGGGTTACACGGTAACGCGCGGCATCGGGGTAACGCACTTGGTAGAAAGTGGCAGCACGTGCAGGCCCCATGGTATGGCTACTCGAAGGGCCACGTCCTATTTTATAAATTTTAGCGATACTATCCATTTCTCTGAAATCTTTGGCCGGCAAAGATACTGCTTTTAATTGAAAAATTTTGCTTTGTAAAAAAACTTGGTTATCTTTGTAGGATTATAATTGGAATCAATTACGTACGATTAGTATGAAAATGAGTAGAAATTTTATTGTTATCTTACTAGCTGTAGGGATGGTGTTCTCAGCATGTAACCCTTTTAGCAGCAGCCCGAGCGGCGGCGTATCCAACACCACCGGGTGGCGTTACAATGACCCGAATTATGGCGGATTCGATGTAAAAACGGCCACTGCACAAATTACCGGCCCCGGCCTTATCTTTATTGAAGGTGGGGTGTTTACGATGGGACAGGTAGCCGAAAATTTGGATTACGAGTGGAATAATTCTGCACGTAAGGTAACGGTCGATTCGTATTTTATTGACGAAACGGAAATCCGCAATGTAGATTACCGCGAATATTGCCACTGGCTACGCCGGGTGTATGTATCGTACCCCGAAGTAGCTAAAAAAGCGTTGCCTGATACACTGGTTTGGCGCAAACCGATGGCTTTCAACGAACCTTACGTAGCTACTTATTTTCGCCACCCGGCCTACGACGAATATCCCGTAGTAGGCGTTAGCTGGCGCCAGGCAAACGATTTCTGCTTGTGGCGTTCTGACCGTGTTAACGAAAACATTTTGTACCAACGTGGTATCTTGAAACCGAATCCGGAAGAGCAGAAAGATGGCAATAACTTTACAACAGAGGCTTATTTGATGGGACAATATACCGGCTCGTCCGGAAAAAACCAAATACGCGACTACTCAAAAGCCGACCCAAAGTCCACGCGCCGTGTAGCTTTTGACGATGGTATCCTGCTGCCCAACTACCGCCTCCCAACGGAAGCTGAATGGGAATACGCTGCATTGGCACAGATTGGCTCAACTTACGACGAACGTGTAATCGAGCATCGTATGTACCCCTGGAGCGGAACATCCGTACGCAGTTCCGATAAGTATACCAGAGGCAAATTTTTGGCTAATTTTCAACGGGGCCGTGGTGATTTGATGGGTGTGGCCGGAAATCTGAACGATGGACATGCGCTACCGGCTCCTGTACGCTCCTACCTGCCAAATGACTTCGGATTATACTGCATGGCCGGTAACGTTAACGAATGGGTAGCCGATGTATACCGCCCGATGACGTTCCAAGACGTGGATGATTTTCGTCCATTTCGCGGCAATGTGTTTACTGAATTGAAACGCGATTCGTTGGGCAGGGTATTGCCTAAAGATTCATTGGGCCGCTTACAATACGACACATTAAGTTATCAAGGAGACTCGCGCTACAACTATCAATTCGGCGATTTGCGGAACTATGAAGACGGAGATGTATTATCATCTATCTATTACGAAGAAAATGCCGACACCCCCCCTTCGGCTAACGTTACATCGGATCGCATGTATGATCAGGGAACAGGCCCTGGCCACAAGGGAATGACTTCTCTGATTACTAATAAATCTCGTGTATACAAAGGAGGTTCGTTCCTCGACCGCGTTTACTGGTTGAGCCCCGGTACCCGCCGCTATCTTGACGAAGACCGTTCATCGGTTGATATCGGATTCCGCTGTGCAATGGATAAAGTGGGAACTCCGCAAAGCGCTTACAGATAAAATTAAGGAAGAATTTAGTTGGAAAATTTATACCAAGTCTACCAACAGCACCCCGTTGTTTGCACCGACAGTCGATCGGTAACAAAGGGGTGCTTGTTTTTTGCGCTTAAAGGCGAGCGCTTTGATGGCAACAATTTTGCACTGCAAGCTATTGAAGATGGTGCTGCGTATGCAGTTGTCGATAATAAAAAATTACTGAACCATCCTCAACTGATTCAGGTGCGCGATGTATTGAAAACATTGCAACAACTTGCAACTATGCATCGCCGTAAATTAGCTATTCCCATCGTAGGCATCACAGGTACCAATGGGAAAACAACCACAAAGGAATTAGTTTCGCGCGTACTCTCGACACGCTACACCGTAGGTGTTACACAAGGTAACCTGAACAATCATATCGGAGTACCGCTTACGCTGCTGCGTATGAATAATGCGACGCAAATCGGCGTAGTAGAAATGGGAGCTAATCATCCCGGAGAGATTGCCCAGCTTTGCGCTATTGCAGAGCCTACACATGGTTTAATAACTAACATCGGGCGGGCACACCTCGAAGGTTTCGGCTCGCTCGAAGGCGTACAGAAAACAAAAGGCGAGTTATACGATTACCTTGCGGCACACGATGGCGCGGTGTTCTACAACGCCGATAATCCGATGCTGGCAGCCATGATGGGCGAACGGAAATTAAAAAAAGTCGTGCGCTACGGAATGAAACGCAACAAAGCACGGGTGTTAGCCGTCAACAAAAACTACCCGTTCCTGCGCCTTGATATGCATGCCCATCCGCCAATCGAAACACAATTGATTGGCGCCTACAATGCCGACAATATTCTGGCCGCATTGGCTGTGGGCGATTTTTTCGGAGTGAAAAAAGAAGAGGCGGTAGCAGCTATCAATGCATACACACCGTCCAACAATCGATCGCAACTGATTCAATCGGCGCACAACACCATAATCATGGATGCGTACAATGCCAACCCCTCGAGCATGGCCGCTGCTATCGAAAATTTTGCATTGATTGACAATCCGAATAAATGGGTTATTCTCGGCGACATGAAAGAACTTGGCGAAGAATCGGCTGTTGAACATGCCGCTATCGTTTCTTTACTTGCAAAGAAACAGTTAAAAAATGTATGGCTGATAGGCGAGCAGTTTCATCAAGCCGCACAAGGAAAATATAATTGTTTTGACTCGGCCGACTCCATAATTGAGCATCTCAAGAACAATCCGCTATCAGGCACAACCGTTCTCATTAAAGGCTCTCACAGCATCGGGTTGGACAGGTTGGCAACTTGGTTATAGAGCTATAGACCCACAAGCCAAGTAACAAAAAAATAGTATCTTTGTCTATTAAATATTGCTTGCGCTATGATCAAATATTTAGAAAATATTGTCATGAAGTGGATGGAGTCGATGAGTTTCTACACGCCAAATTCCAACTTGTTTGCCGACTGGTTGATGCTCCTTGTCGTCTTAGTATTTGGATACGGACTTTATTTTGTAGTACGGAAAATCGTCGTATTTGTTGTCAAAAAAGTAAGCCGTAGAACACCGACTGCATTTGATGATATCTTATTAGTGACAAAATTTTTTCAACGTTTGTCCTATCTTCCTTCGCTTATCCTTGTAAGTATTTTTATCGACTTGCTGTTCGCCACACACCCACGCACTAACCATTTTTTATCTATTATACTAAGCGTTACCGCCGTTATTATTATCAGTTCGATTATTGTAGCGTTCATGAATGCGTTAGAAAAAACGCAAGATCTCAAGGCTACAAAGCAGGGATCTATTCGTGGAGTGGCGCAAGCAGTGAGAACGAGTGTATTTATAATTGCCGCTGTATTTATTCTGTCATTAATACTGGGTGTAAAAATAGGCACGTTGCTTACCGCGTTGGGAGCGGCTTCTGCTGTATTGATGTTAGTGTTTAAAGATTCTATTCTGGGCTTAGTGGGTGGTATTCAACTTTCGTTGAACAAAATGGTACTGCCCGGCGATTGGATTGAAATGCCCGCTGCCGGCGCTGATGGCAATGTAATAGAGATTTCTCAAATTACCGTAAAAGTGCAGAATTGGGACAACACGATTGTAACGATTCCAACGTACAACCTCATTTCGCAACCTGTTAAGAACTGGCGCGGTATGTCCGAAGCAGGTGTGCGCCGCATCAAGCGTGCTATTTACCTTGATATGACAAGCGTAAAATTTTGTACAGATGAAATGCTGGCGCGTTTTCGCAAAATCCAATACATGGCCGACTATATTGACCGCACACAAGCCGACATAGATGCATTCAATAAAACATTGAATATTGATAGTCACATTACAGAAGTGAACGGGCGCCGGCAAACCAATCTGGGTGTATTCCGCGCCTACCTGCAACGTTACCTGGAACATCATCCGGAAGTCAGTCACGATTTTACGCTTATGGCACGGCAACTGCAACCCACCGACACCGGCATGCCTATTGAGATTTACGTGTTTGCCAAAACAACTGCATGGGCAAAATACGAAACTATCCAGGCCGATATTTTCGACCACATAATTGCTTCTATTCCCTACTTTGATTTACGCGTGTACCAAAACCCGTCGTGGAACGACTACAAGTTGATGGCCGGTGGAATAACAAAATAATTTAGAATCCATCCCCAATTTTATTTAGCATTGGGAGTGCTAAGCGGAATTTCCTTCACTATTTTATTATCCGTAGTAAATTTTACGACACGAACACTATCGTCTTTCGACACACTGAATACCAGCAACGGTTGTATGGTATAAGAAATAGGATCTCCTGTTTTTACTTCGAAATGGACATTGGCTGCTTCGCCTGATTTTTCAATTTTTGTAACCACAATTTCCGTACTAGTACTTACCGGCCGGCAAGCAATAGCAGCTACCATATCGTTGGCAAAATCGGGTTCATCTACATTGTTACTCATCGTCCGCCCAACGCCCAAATAGGTTGTCAAAGAATCTTTATCATCAAACACAAAGCAGGCATAATCTCCATCGAATGAATAATCATTTTTCACAAAATAACCCGATAGTGTTTTCAACCCTTTGGCGGTCTCGGCTTCTTTTCCTTTACAATTACCCATCAGCAATAATGGTGTACAAAGCAAAATAAGCATGAATTTAGATGTTTTCATCGTTTGAATTTTAATTGGTTATAAAGACAAATATAAGAAAATTTTATTTTTTCACTTCTTCTTTAAATTCGATCGTAAAATAACGAATCAGTGATACCGGAGTGCGTGCGTCAAATGCGAAATTAACGTAATGTGCATTATCCGCCTTTTCATTGATTTCCATGGTCGAACGACCTACTTCGTTAGCTCCGCTGTCGTATGCTTTCAACAATAATTTCCCCTTACAATCTTTTTCAAAAACAAGGTATACCGAAACATTTTTATTAGTGGTGTCACTTGCTTGTTGTTCTGTCCGAGATACGGTTATCCACTCTTTTGATGAGTCGCATACCCGGATGTCTTTTTTCACCAAACTTTTATCAAAGCCTTCATTGGCGCCATTGTACAATTCGCCAATGCCTTCGGCCAATGATTCGGACGCTTTTTTACCGGTATTTTTCAAGCCTTCGCCAACGCCTTTTACCATGCTGGCTTTTTCTTCGGTTTGGGCCTGTGCCTTCTCTTCGGCAAGACGATTGCGTTCTTCGCGGCTCCGGCACGAAATAGCTGTTACTAGCACAATGGTTGTAAGAAGAAGAGTAATTTTTTTCATAATCTTGTAGGTTTTTTTGTTAAAATTATAGTTTATGATTGAATAATGTATACGGTTTTTCATCGAATTCCGGTTCCTCGAATCCGGTTTTTTCGCCCAGCGAAAAACTGCAATACGTAATGGTCAAACCTTGTTGCAAAAAGATTTGTTCGTAGTGCGTTCTAATGGATAATAATTCGTCGGCACGGCCGGTGCCGTAAATATCGTTGTTGGCCTCGAACAGTTGCAATCCGTTTTGTGCCGCAATGGCTTTGGTGTATTCGTGCAGTAACTGGCTGTCTGTTTTGAGATTAATCCGGCCCGTTGGTTTCAGGAATTTGGCATAGCGTGTCAAAAATAATTTCGACGTCAAGCGGCGGCGTGCATATTTCGGTTGTGGATCGGGAAACGTAATCCAAATTTCGTCGATTTCACCCGGGGCAAAAAACGATTCGATAAAATCAATGCGCGTACGCACAAAGGCGACATTCAGCATCTGCGCTTCGGTAGCCGTTTTAGCGCCACGCCACAAGCGCGCACCCTTGATATCAACCCCTATAAAATTTTTATCCGGATAGCGTTGCGCCAAATTTACAGTATACTCGCCTTTTCCGCAGCCTAACTCCAGCACAAGCGGATTATTATTTTTAAAAAATTCGTTCCGCCATTTTCCTTTCAATGCAAAATCATTTTTAAAAATCGCATCGAATGGCGGTTGGTGCAACAGTGCAAATGTTTCGTTTTCGGCAAAGCGTTTATGTTTGTTTTTTCCCATATTTATGCAAACATTTTTTGTACACGCTTCAATCCTTCCACAAGCACATCCATTTCTTCTTTCGTGTTGTAGAAACATAGCGAAGCACGCATCATTCCCTGCACGCCAAATCGGTGCATGAGCGGTTCGGTACAAAGGTGGCCGGTGCGGATAGCGATACCTAATTTATCCAATATGGTAGCTGCATCCAACGGGTGCACACCGTTCATGGTAAAAGAGAATACGCTTGTTTTCGGCATAGCAGTTCCATGGATTGTCAATCCCTCGATTTCACTCAAGCGTTGCTGTGCGTAGTCGCGCAACGTTTGTTCGTATTCGTGGATAGCTGGTAATCCTATTTTTTGTAAGTATTCAATAGCCATTGCCAATCCGTAGGCACCAATAAAGTTGGTAGTTCCCGCCTCAAATTTCAAAGGTAGTTCGGCATACGTTGTTTTTTCGAACGACACGGTGGCAATCATATCGCCGCCACCTTGGTAGGGCGGCATCTGTTCGAGCCATTTTTCTTTTCCGTACAGCACGCCGGTTCCGGTAGGGCCATATAGTTTGTGCCCCGAGAAAGCATAAAAATCACAATCAACATCCTGCACATCAATACCTCCGTGCACCACGCCCTGTGCGCCGTCGATCAACACCGGTACATTGCGTTCGTGCGCAATTTTCACAATTTCTTTAACCGGATTAATAATACCGAGCACATTCGAAATTTGTGTTACACAAAGGATGCGCGTTTTATCCGTTAGCATCGTCGGTATTTTTTCGATTTGCAAACGGCCATCATCGTCGATAGGAATTACTTTGAGTGTGGCTCCTTTTCGTTCGCACAGCAGTTGCCAGGGAACAATGTTGGAATGGTGCTCGGCCTCGGTAATAATAATTTCGTCGCCGCGTTGCACAAAGCGTTCGCCAAACGAGAATGCGACCAAATTAATGCCGGCGGTAGCGCCTGCCGTAAATATAATTTCAGACGTTTTTACAGCATTCAAAAAACCACGTATTGTTTCGCGAGCATGCTCGTAACGTTCGGTGCACTGCATACCCAGGTAGTGCATCACCCGGTGGATATTGCCATTGATACCGGCATTCATTTCGTTCACGGCATCAATCACGCATTGCGGTTTTTGTGCCGTAGCCGCACTGTCCAAATAGATCAATGGTTTCCCGTACACCATTTGGTGCAGCGCCGGAAAGTCTTTTCGTATTGCAGTTATATCGATTTTTTTCATCTTTTTTCTTTTTCTATATTCCTCTGCCCTGCGGGCACCCCCTCCAGAGGGAGATAGTGCAATTAGCAACTGTATCTAAAGCCCCCTTTGGGGGTTGGGGGGCTAAAATACCTCCGCCATCATACAGCGGGCGCTTCCTCCGCCATTGGCTTCTATGGTGTGGATATCGGAATAAATAATATCGTTATATTTTTCCAACGCAGCAATTTGCGCCGGTGTCAAGGAACGGTAAGCGACTTCGGACATTACCAAAAATGGTTGACCGGCACGGTTTTTCACCTGCAACATGTTGCCTGCAAAATGGTTCATCTGGTCAATCGAAATCTCCACTATTTCTTTCGTTGTTTTGGCAAACAAATCGCGAAGCATTTTTTGTTCCGCCGCATCGCGAACGCTATCCATGCAAATAACTACGTATTTATCGGCCATGCACATCATCACATTGGTGTGATAGATTGCTTGCCCGTTACCGTCTACGGCATGAAACAATACCGGATTATAGTTGGTCGCTTTGCAAAAGTCGGCCAACACATCGCCATCGGTACGGGTAGCCTTGCAGGCATAGGCCAACCGGTTAGTGCGGTCGAACACCATGCTACCTGTTCCTTCTAGAAACTTCCCTTCTTTTTCGTAGTGTGTAAAATCGACCACATGGCGTATTTTGAATTCGCGCTTGATAGTGTCCAACGCCTTACGCTCCAAACGGCGGTTGGTGGCAAACATGGGATATAAAATAACCATTTTGCCCCGGTGGAACGAAATCCAGTTATTCGGGAAAATGGAGTCGGGGGTGTGCGGCTCCGAGGTATCGCACAACACGGTCACCGCTACATCGCGGTCACGCAATTTCTCGACAAAGGCATCGAATTGCTGCAACGCTTCGGTTTGCACATCGCCGCCACTGGCTTTTTGGAAGGCATTATTCACTGCTGTTTCGGCATTGTAGCCAAACCGCACGGGCCGTATCATAAGTAGGTGAGAAGTTAGCATATCTTTTTATTTTATACACAGAGGCACAAAGTTTTTAATTAATTCTACGACGAATACCGTCTTTGAGAACTGCTTCATTAAAGTTAATTAACAGACCTAATTTCTTTCCTGATAATTTTAAATATGTTACTAATTGAACTTCATAAACAGTGTATAAACTCTCTACTGCTTTTAATTTGTGCTTCTGTGTTTAAACACTTTCTATTGATTTTTTAATTATCGCGATTGCTTCGTGCACTTGCGCCTCGGTAATAACCAGCGGTGGTGCAAAACGAATGATGTGGCGGTGAGTGGGCTTCGCGATCAATCCGTTTTCGGCCATTTTAAGGCACACGTCCCACGCCTCTTTTCCATTCGTCGGTTTAATAACCACCGCATTCAGCAAACCTTTCCCGCGTACTTCGGTAATCATCGGTGAGTTGATTTTGCGTAACTCGTCGCGCACAATTTTTCCTAACTGTTCGGAACGTTCGGCCAGTTTCTCGTCGCGCACCACCTCAAGCGCAGCCATTGCCACACGGCAGGCCAGCGGAAATCCGCCAAATGTGGAACCATGTTCACCCGGACAGATAGTCAACATAATGTCGTCGTCGGCCAGGACTACCGATACCGGTAATACACCGCCCGATATGGCTTTCCCCAGAATGACCATGTCGGGACGTATGTTTTCGTGATCACAGCACAGCAGTTTTCCGGTACGTGCAATACCTGTTTGTACCTCGTCGGCCACAAAAAGCACATTATGTTTTTTACATAGTTCATAGCATCGTTTCAAGTAACCATCATCGGGCACAAACACTCCAGCTTCGCCTTGGATCGGTTCTACCAGAAAGGCGGCAATATTCTTGCCATATTCATCCAAAACTTTTTCCAATGCAGCAGCATCGTTGTACGGAATTTTCACAAAGCCCGGCGTAAAGGGTCCGAACTGTCCGTACGAATCAGGATCGGTAGACATCGACACAATGCTGATGGTACGTCCGTGGAAGTTTCCTTCGCACACCACAATAATCGCTTCATTTTCGGGAACGCCTTTCTTTTTATAACTCCAGCGGCGCGCCAGTTTTAATGCCGTCTCCACCGCTTCGGCGCCACTGTTCATGGGCAGTACCCGCTGGTAGCCGAAATATTCGGTAATATATTTTTCGTACGGCCCTAAACAATCGTTGTAAAAAGCACGCGACGTGAGGCACAGCTTCTGCGCTTGCTCGGTAAGGGCTTTCACTATTCGCGGATGGCAGTGCCCCTGGTTCACGGCAGAATAGGCCGAAAGGAAATCAAAATATTTTTTCCCTTCCACATCCCATACAAACACGCCTTCGCCGCGTTCCAACACTACCGGCAGTGGGTGATAATTGTGCGCCCCATACTGGTGTTCCATGTCGATAAAATGCTGTGATTTTTCAAGTGCTTTCATATATTTTAGTTTAGGGTTTTATACATTTCTTCCATGTCGTTGTAGAACGCTTCGCCAAAGCGATGAATAAGCGGTTCACGCAAAAAGCGGAATACCGGAATTTTTTCATTCTCGCCGCGAGTGCGTGCACAATCGCAAATACGAATCTGGTCGTAGTTCAATGCAATATTTTCACTCAGTTGTTTCAATCGAATGGGGTACAACCAACATGAAATCGGTTTACGAAAAGTGGTCTTTCCTTCACGATAGGCATGCTCAATGGCGCAATAGCAAACGCCTTCGGCATCGAAACAGGAGTAAGCACATTCTTTACCACCAATCAACGGCGTGCCTAAATCGCCATCCGAATCAATGACTGCAAAACCCTGTTCGTCGATAGTCCGCACGCCTTCGGGCTTCATGTAGGATTTATAATTTTTATATTCTTCTTTTAAAATATCCGCTTCATAGTCATCAAGCGGTGCTCCGCTATCGCCCAACACACAACAGATTCCGGCACACTGCGAAATATTGCAGGCAAACTGTTTTTCCCACACATCGGCGCTAATCAACTTATCGTCTATCTGGACAATGGAAGTCATTTCTTTTCTCGTAATTAAAGTTCAAATATACTAAAAATAAATGAAAAATGCAGCGTTACCGGCTGCATTCCTCATCTATTACATATTCATTTATATTAATTGCGTGTCGGTGTACTCAGCTTTCGCATTACCTCATCGAGGTTAAAAGAAGCAGGTTCCTGACGCGGCGGGAAATTTTTGAAGCTCTCAAGCCACTGCGCAACGTAAGCAACTGCTCCATACCCTATGTATGAGTGGTAAATATACCATTCATTGTACAGTATAGACTTGTCGCCACGTTCGAAAGGATCGCCATAAATGTCGAACAATAAAGGCACGCGGAGTTTCTCAAATTGTTTTGTCCACACATCCATCCCTTCGTGTGTCTGTATGTAGAAATGATATTTCCAACGTCCGTAACGGAGAGCCATCAGATCGCCGTCGTCACTCCAATAAATAAAAGCCTGGCGCGGCGACGTTTTCACCTCGCCTTTGAAGAATGGAATCAGGTTATAGCCATCGAGGTGTACTTTGAATGTTTTACCACCGGCGGCATAACCGGTTAAGCATTTTTCGACAATCTTAGGCTCGCCGGCCGCAGCTACCAATGTAGGCAGAAGGTCTTCGTGCGCACACATGTCGTTGATAACGCTACCGGGTGTAACAACGCCCGGCCAGCGAATAATAGCCGGCACACGGAAACCACCTTCCCAGTTTGTGGCCTTTTCTCCACGGAATGGAGTGGTACCGCCATCGGGCCATGTCATCACTTCGGCGCCATTGTCGGTGGTATATACAATAATCGTATTATCCAGAATTCCCAAATCACTTAACTGTTTCAACAATTCGCCTACATGTCCGTCGTGTTCCACCATACCGTCGGCATATACACCAAGTCCTGTCTTTCCTTCAGCCGTGGGGCTAAGGTGAGTCCACACATGCATACGGGTCGAGTTAAAATAACAGAAGAACGGTTTATCTTCTTTTGCTTTGCGAGCTATAAAGTCCTTGGCGGCGGCCAGGAATTCAGCATCTACCGTTTCCATACGCTTCTTGGTAAGCGGGCCGGTATCTTCAATTTTACCATCAGCCGTACAACGCAATACGCCGCGCGGCCCAAAGGTTTTGCGAAATGCCGGATTTTTCGGGTAATCGGCATCTTCCGGCTCTTCCTCTGCATTCAAATGATAGAGGTTCCCGAAAAATTCATCGAAGCCGTGGCTGGTTGGCAAGAATTCGTCTTTGTCGCCAAAGTGATTTTTACCAAACTGTCCGGTCGAATAACCCAACGATTTCAATATTTCAGCGATTGTCGGATCTTCTTTCTGCAATCCCACATCGGCGCCGGGCATGCCCACTTTCGTAAGCCCCGTGCGGATAGGAGACTGCCCTGTAACAAACGCAGCGCGACCGGCCGTACACGATTGTTGCCCATACCACGAAGTAAACATTGCACCTTCTTTTGCCAAGCGATCGATGTTGGGAGTTTGGTATCCCATCATACCGCGATTATAGCAGCCTGGGTTGAACCAGCCGATATCGTCGCCCATAATCACCAGAATATTCGGCTTGTCTTTTGTTGAAGTTTTTTGTTGCGCTTCAACAGTTGCCGGAATCAATGTACCTGTCGCCAGGATAGATCCAACGGCAACTACTTTTCCGCAACTTTTTAGAGTGTTAGATAGATTCATAAGAGTAGATTTGAATATATAACAAAGGTCTGAATTTTTTTTGGAACTTCCTAATCCTTGTTTTATGTGTATATTTGCATAAAAATATCATTAAACATGAAGCGTAAAATTTTATTCTTTTTTGTTATTTTCAGCATGCTGGCATTGGTTAGCTTTTCTCCTGCAACCGATAAGGCGCCGCATCCGAAATATGTTTTCTTATTTATTGGCGATGGAATGGGACTTGCACAAGCAACCGCTGCCGAAGATTATTTAGCGGCCAAGCAGGGCCGCCATGGCAGCGACAATTTATCGTTCACTCAATTCCCTGCAATGGGTTTGGTAACTACCTATTCGGCGAATGCATTAGTTACTTGCTCGTCGGCAGCCGCCACGGCATTGGGTACGGGGTACAAGACGAATAACGGTATGCTCGGTGTAGATCCCGACGGGAAAAAATTGCAAGCCCTCACCTACCCATTACACCAAGCGGGCTACAAGGTAGGCATTGCAACGAGTGTAAGCATCGATCATGCCACGCCGGGCGGTTTTTATGCCAGCGATACTTCGCGCAGTAACTATTATGCCATTGCTTCGCAAATAGCTACCACCGGTTTTGATTTCTTTGCAGGTGGCGGATTCCTGCAGCCCGACGGGCAACAACCCACAGTATTCGAACAATTGGAAAAGGCCGGTTACCGCATTGTACGCGGCCCCGAAGGTGCTGCGCAAGTTACTACCTCTACCACAAAAACAGTGTTAATACAAGCCGATGATAAACCGGCGGATGCCTTGCCTTACGCCATCGACCGCAAGGCAGACGATTTAACGTTATCGCAAATTACACAAGCGGCCATCAATGCCTTGCAAAACAAGAAGGGTTTTTTTGCCATGATTGAAGGTGGAAAAATCGACTGGGCATCGCATGTCAACGACGGTGCCACCATGATTCACGAAGTAATCGATTTCTCGGAAGCTATTAAAATTGCCGTAGAATTTTACAAAAAATATCCTACTGAAACTTTGATTGTAGTAACGGCCGACCACGAAACAGGTGGCATGTCGGTTGGCGCCAATGGCAAGTATGCATTCAATCCGCTGGTATTCGACGAGCAAACACGTTCGCTTCCCTATGATCCGAGCAAAAAAGAATACGACTTTGTGAATAACCTCAATAAAAAAGCATTGTGTGGCTGGACATCGAAAACCCATACAGGGATTATGGTTCCCGTATATGCCATCGGTGCAGGCAGCCAGCAATTCACCGGGAAGCTCGACAATACCGATATTCCGAAACGCATTGCCGCGCTCATGGGTATAAACTTACAATAAATATTTATTTCCAAAAAGAGCGAGAGATTGCTTCGTTCCTCGCAATGACGTACTTTTTAATCTTTGTGGACAATAAAAAAACAACATGAGAAAAATTCTTTCTATTACATTTCTTGTAGTTGGTATCATTTGCTTTTCAATAGCCACCGTTACTACCATTGCATTTGGTTTCACAGTAGGCAATGCCATGGGGTTAAGTGCCGGCATATTTTTCATTACGCTGTACTTCTTGTATCCGAAATTCTCGCCCCGCCTGCGCAAATGGATAACCGTTGTATTGCTTTTTGCCACAGGTTTTGCAGTGGGCATGATTATTTTTATTGCTATTAAGGGCGCACGTAACACTGCGACATTCCGCGAAGACGCGGTGCTGGTACTCGGGAGTGGTATCAAAGGCGAAAAGCTTTTGCTTACATTACAGCAGCGACTGGATAAATGTATTGACTATTTACAGCACAACCCTGGTGTATTGGTTGTGGTGAGCGGCGGACAGGGGCGCAACGAAGATATTCCCGAAGCCACTGCCATGAAACGTTACTTAGTTGCCAAAGGTATCGACCCTGCACAAATTATTGAGGAAATGCGCTCGCGCGACACCAAAGAAAATATGCAATTATCGAAAGCGATTTTCGATAATTATTTTGCTGTACAAGGAAAACAAAATTATACAGTGGTTTGCATTACCAGCGATTTCCATGCCCAGCGCGCCGCCTTGTTAGCTAAGCGATACGGATTGCATGTAACTCACTACAATGCCCCTGTAGCATGGTATCTCCGTCCTTCCACTTATTGCCGCGAAGTAGTATCGTACTGCAAATTGTGGGTGACAAAATGATTTTTTGCAAATTTAATTAGATATTTGCAAATTTAAAAAAAATAGCTACATTTGCAATACATACAGTATGTTCTTTAGCATTTAAACAGAGTCATCATAATGGCTCGTTCTGAAACTTGAAATCTGGAAAATTTCAACATGTGAATAGGAAAAACACTACGCCAAACGTGGGTTTATTTATTATTCACATGGGTATTCCAGAACCTCAAGTTTCAATAAAGTAAATCCATGTTTTATTTTACTACTAATTGAAACGGGACGAAAAGGCAGCGAATAAAGTATTATAGCAAGGGGTTGTTGTGTTTGTTTGTTGAACCGCAGATTTCGCAGATTAAAAATGCAGATTTCACGGATTGTAGAACAACCCCGATGCTATGAAATATAAACTAAAAATTTAGTTAAATTATTAAAATATAATTACTATGAGAAAAATCTACTTTATTTTATTGACTTTAGTGTGTGCATACACACATGTATTAGCTGAAAATTGTGTAACAGTGCAGCAAGTAAGTACCAATTACAAAAATTCCAGTGTTACATTTGATGTATACTGGAAAAATTGTACCGGCGATGCCACTAAGCATCGTAATACAGTATGGGTCTTTGTCGATTATCAATTGGTGGATGCTAATGGCGCCCCCCTTACTCAATGGGCTCATGCACCGCTTGCCAGCGCCACGCCAACATTTGAAGTCGGCACGGCTACTTACACTCCCGGAAATACCGCCGGTTTCTGGTTATACAATACCACCGGGAAAACATCGCGCGTAACCGTTCCGCTAAACATCCCTGCAAATTCGCGTTTTAACTGGTGTGCTTTCGCTACAGATTATCCACCGAATATTGCTGCGGTAAATAACGGAACCTACACCTTAGGCGGAATGCCGTCTTTCACGATAAATGGACAAAACGTAGGCGGCAAGCAATATTCCGGCACGGTTAATTCCCTGGCCGACGCTACCAGCTGCCCGGGCTGCATTGCCATTCGTGATTTCAAGATAACATCGTCGAGTGTAACCATCCCGTGTTGCCCGAACTTGACCAAAGTGGGCGGGGTAAACGGATATGCCGAATACTGCCGCGATCTGGCAGCCGACGCAGCTTCCAGCTATACCGGTTTAGGCTACGAAATAACGTCAGTCAGTTTAACGGCCGGTATTGACTGCGACGGGAAGAACTGCCCAAGTGGTTGGCGGTTGGCCACGTCGGCAGATTGTGAAAATATGAATGCCGTTTATCTGAAAATATGGGGACATGCCACAAATGTCGCACCAATAGCTAACAGTTGCTCTACAGGCTATGACGCATGTTCTTACTACGGAAAAAGAATGAAGATGTTTATTTTCGGAACCTATTTAGATAAATCTTGCGGCATTTGGCAGGGCTTTGCAAAAGATTTTTATATCGGGGATGCCAACTATTCCATAACTATTTGGCCAACGAAGATAATTTGCATCCGTTAAACTTTATATAATACAAAAAACGTGCGCCGAGTTTGGCGCACGTTTTCCATTTATCTATCGAAGAACTTAGTCATGCCGCGGCTTGCGGTCGCGGTCACCATGACGGTCACCACGGTCGCGACGATCACGGTCGCCGTGGTGTCTATCGCGGCGGTCGCTATCGCGCGATGAACGCGGTTTGCGCTCAGGTTCCACATAACCTTCGGGTTTGTCTTGCAGCGCACGCATCGACAGGCGAAGCTTGCCGGTTTTTTCATCGACTTCCAGCAATTTTACCGTTACCGTGTCGCCAATGTTCACAAGGTCTTCTACCTTGTTGGTCTTGCCCCACGCCATTTCCGAGATGTGCAACAAACCTTCTTTACCCGGTAGAATTTCTACAAATGCGCCGAAAGCCGGAGCATCGGGTTTGTTAGGAATGCCGGTTACTTTTCCGGTATACACCGCTCCTACTTCAGGAATAGTTGTAATACCTTTAATCCAGTTCAATGCCGCTTCGATCGATTCTTTCGATTCGCCGAACACATCTACCAAACCTTTGCCATCGGCTTCGGTAATGGTAATAGTGGTGCCCGTTACTTTCTGGATTTCCTGAATTACCTTGCCACCGGTACCGATTACCGCACCGATAAAATCGGCCGGAATAACAATTTGTTCCAGGCGCGGTACATGCGGTTTCAGTTCGGCGCGCGGCGCGTCGATGGTCTTCATCATTTCGCCCATAATGTGCAAGCGGCCTTGCTTGGCTTGTTCCAAAGCTTGCTCCAGCACTTCATACGAAAGGCCATCTACTTTAATGTCCATTTGTGTAGCAGTAATACCATCTTTGGTACCTGTTACTTTAAAGTCCATGTCGCCCAAGTGGTCTTCGTCGCCAAGGATATCTGAAAGCACGGCGTATTTTTTCGTTTTGCTATCGGTTATCAAACCCATGGCAATACCCGATACCGGTTTCTTGAGTTGAATACCGGCATCCATCAACGCCAGCGTGCCGGCGCAAACGGTAGCCATCGACGATGAGCCGTTCGATTCGAGGATATCCGAAACGACACGTACCGCATACGGATTCTCTTCGCCAATAGGAACCATCGGTTTCAAGGCACGAAACGCCAAATTTCCGTGACCTATTTCGCGACGGCTGGTACCACGCGATGCTTTAGCTTCGCCGGTCGAGAACGGTGGAAAGTTATAGTGCAATACAAATTGTTGTTCGCCTTGCACCAACACTTCGTCAATTTCTTTTTGGTCGAGTTTTGTTCCCAACGTAACAGTAGTCAACGATTGCGTTTCGCCACGTGTGAACACTGCCGAACCATGGGCTGCCGGTAAGTAATCTATTTCGCACCAAATCGGGCGGATTTGTTTGGTATTACGGCCGTCGAGACGCACTCCTTCGTCGAGAATCATGTTACGCATCGCTTCTTTTTCTACTGCGTGGTAGTAGCGGTTAATCATGATTTTCTTTTCGGCGCGTTCTTCTTCCGGCAACGTTTGGATAAATTCTTCTTTCAATGCACTGAATGCATCGGTGCGGGCGTGCTTGTCGGTGCCTGATTTGGCAATGGCATAGCAACGGTCGTAACAGAACGAACGAATAGCTGCTTGTAATGTTTCGTCATTGGTTTCGTGGCTGTAAGCACGTTTTTGCGTTTTTCCCACAGCTTCCATCAATTCCATTTGCACCTGGCATTGCTTTTTGATTTCGATGTGGGCAAATTTAATTGCTTCGAGCATGTCGTGTTCGCTCACTTCCTTCATTTCGCCTTCCACCATCATGATGTTGTCAAAAGTAGCGGCTACCATAATGTCGAGGTCAGCTCCTTCGAGTTCTTTGAATGTCGGATTGATTTTAAATTCGCCACCGATGCGTGCCACACGTACTTCGGAAATAGGGCCGCCAAACGGAATGTCGCTCACGGCCAATGCAGCCGAAGCAGCCAAGCCGGCCAGCGCATCGGGCATAATATTTTTATCGGCCGAAATCAGGTTCACCGTTACATACACTTCGGCATGGAAGTCGTCCGGAAACAAGGGGCGTAGCGCACGGTCAATGAGGCGCGATACTAAAATTTCCGAATCGTTCGGACGAGCTTCGCGTTTCAGGAAACCGCCCGGATAACGGCCTGCAGCAGCGTACTTCTCTTTGTACTCTACCGACAACGGCATAAAATCTACATCTTCTTTTGCGTCTTTAGCGCAAGTTACGGCGGCCAACAACATGGTGTCGCCCATTTTCACAACTACAGAGCCATCGGCCTGCTTGGCCATTTTGCCTGTTTCGATCTCAATTGATCGTCCATCGTTCAGCGTGATGGTTTTCTTTACAATATTCATAATATTTCTGCTTACCCTCCGCTACCCCCACTGGGCAGTTGTTTTTAATTTTTATTTTCATCATCTACACCAATGCCCACCGGAGAGTCTTTTTGGGCATGTGTAAAAAAACAAAGAGGCAATTGCTCTGCATTGCCCCTTTGTCGCATTTATTTTCGAAGGTTTAGAGCCTTTACGATTTCCCTGTATCGCTCGATGTCGGTCGCCTTCAAGTAATCAAGCAGGCGACGACGCTTACCAACCAAACGCAGCAACGAACGTTGCGTGCCGTAGTCCTTTTTATTGGACTTCAAGTGGTCTGTAAGGTGAGTAATACGGTAGGAAAATAACGCAATTTGGCCCTCGGGAGAACCGGTGTCGGTATTAGACTTCCCGTACTGTCCGAAAATCTCTTGCTTTTTTTCAGCGGTCAAATAAACAGCCATAGTTGCAATTGATTTTTGTGATTTGTTAATAATTAATTTTCTGTTTCCCTAATTTTTAGGGAGCGCAAAGATACGACATTTTTTGGAATCTGCAAAATTTTTACACTGCTAACATAATTCCTTTATGTAAGCGTTGCGCATCGGGGCCATGAAAAAACAGAGTGTCCGTAACAGTTTGGTATTCGAACGGCACATATTGTTGTAACTGCACGGCCATGAAGTTCCCGTCTTTCTCCGTATATGTCTTCAGCAACAACGCCTTGTTACCGTCTTCCGTAAATTTATAACCCGGCTTTACATCTCCATTGAGGCATGCCATCAGATAGTTTTTATCGTTTAATGAATAGTAAAAGTCTTTTTGGAGAACCGGCTTTTTAGTAACTGTATAGCGGTGCTTCGGCGCTTTTGCAAACATTACAATGCCGGCAATGAGCACAGCGGTACCGATAAGCGGCAATGCAATACCTTGCATTGCAGATGATACAAGCGGCAATAGGGCCATAGCTATCCCTGCAATAATGATGGCCAGCGGAAGAGAACGTTGCTGGGCTTTTACTATGTTATGTTCAACGGCCTTTTCGGCAAATGTTTCGTTAATTGATTTATTATTTTCCATGTTTTTATTTTTTTAAGTTATTGAATGAATACAGCACACCCACCTTCCCTTATGCAATAAGAGAAACAATGGTTGTTAAAAATAAAAAAGGAAATTAAATGCGCATTTTTCGTAATGCAAAAATATAATATTCGATGGTGGCTATGCCCTGTGATGGTAATTGCAGATATATATGTCGAAGAGCGCGATCGAAACCGGATAACGATAATATACCAACGGTTTGTTGCGGAATTTTCTGCACACCTCGCGATAAATCTTGGAAAGTATTGAGTACTGTATGCTCCTGCACCGCCACAAATGGTGTATCAAGCATATTAAGTACCGATGCCGGCGAGCCGTGAGTTCCGGGAAGTAATAATCCGTTAGCCGTTTCTTGAGACAGGAGCAAGTAGCGCCCTATCTCCCGTTCACCACCGAATACGTAGAACAAGCAACCTATGAGAACTATTTTTAGAAATACTGCTATTCGCGTAGTGATCATTTTATGAAAATGAAATATAATTATAATTTGTAAAGGTACTATATTTTTCGGGAATTATACATTATTACACCGGCAACTATCAAAACTTAGACATTGTATATTACTATAATGGCATTTGTTTTTTCCAAACCTTTTTCTTAAATTTGACTGCTAAAATTTAATGAAACACTAAATTTAATCTAATATGCAAACGTACCCTACCGAAAAAATCCGTAATGTGGTGCTACTTGGTGGCACCCACTCTGGGAAAACAACCCTTGCCGAAGCAATGCTTTTCGAAGGAAAAGTGATTGACCGCCGCGGTACCATTGAAGGTAAAAATACCGTAAGCGATTCGACAGAGGTGGAGCAGCTTTACCAACGTTCTATTTATTCGTCGTTACTATATACGGAATTTTTGGAGCGTAAGTTGAATATTATCGACACACCGGGTTCCGACGA
>JAVBNJ010000148.1:0-15225 GCA_031551625.1 Bacteroidales bacterium
AGCATCACCCTATTGAGGAGTTCGATTGAAAGCATCCGCACGGCTTCGGTCACAGGACGCTTGCAGGATATTGCCCCCTTCGACATTGTGGTGTGCTTTGCCAGCCCCGGCAACACAAAAATCGTGAAGCACGTAATCAAAAACTGCCAATTTACCGACGAAACATTCTCGGCCAAAGAAGGCGATACCAAGTTGGAGACTACGCTGCCCCTGTTGCCGTCGCACATTAATTGGAACGCTTAATCAATTTCCCCGTCATGGAATTTACACCAGAACAAATTGCAGCCTACAAAGCTCAATATGGAAATGTGTTCCGTTACACATCCAAAGACGGGAAATGCTGTTTGTTGAAATCACCCGATTTGCAGGTTATTGATGCCTGCCGGGTGATTTCCGGCGGCAGTTCCATCAAATTCGACATTGCATTGGTCGACAACTGCTGGATAGCAGGCGACGAAGAACTAAAAACAAAAGATGCATACCGGATCGGACTCTTCGAATGGCTCGGAAGTATTATCAAACGGGTCGACGGTGAACTGGAGGAGTTATAGCCCTCGCTAAGATACAGAAGCCAAGCGTGTCCGAGCGACACGACTTGGCGAGGGCTGTATCGTACAAATACCGGCTATTACGTGCCTATGTGCGCTATTACCTAAAATATCCTCCGGAAGTTTTAAATAAAATGACGACCCAAGAACTGGCCGAAGCATGGAGCGATATTGTGTTTATTAGAAATAATACGAACCGAAATTATACAAGCAAATGATGTTTATCATTTTCCTAAATGATTCCACAGCCTAAAAATCCAAATTGTATGAACAACTTTTTCACTAGTAGAAACATTATCATCCTTTTCAAAAATTGCTTTTATTAACATTACTAAGCTATAAATAACAATTATATTAATGATAACAAAAAGGTTGCAGCAAAGGCAATGATCAAGTTACTAATGGCCGCGGTAAGACCGAAAACCAGCAGCAGCAGCATCGCGAAAACAAACCATTTCATAACTTTTTTACAAAATATAAATTATACGAATATGTAACAATTACTGCTTTTTAATGACTTTACAAACTTAAGCTCAAAAGATTTATTCTTTTTTTGTATCCCGAGAAACAGTATCATTTTGTCCCCAAAAGGCCTTTATTAACATTACTACACTGTAAATAACAACCACAATTAATGCTAACAGTAATGTAGCAGCAAAGCCAACTACAATATTAGTAGCAACTGATATTACAACGAACACCACAAGGATATTCATAAAAATCAGGAACCCTTTCATAACTCTTTTTTTCACAAAGATATAAATAAAAAATGAAACTAAAAATTACACAGGCCACCCTCTCACCCGAGGCCAACAATGCCCTGCAATCTATCCTTGCAAGTTCGCAACAATGGTCCGACGAAATGACAAGACTCAACTCGACTGTTGACGCAGCAGCTTCAAAATTCTTGGCAAAACCATCCCTTTTAGATACAGCACTGAAATTTGGCCCTATTGCAAAATTGGGAATCTCCGCTGCAAAACAAGTTTTCGATGTTCTTAGCAACCAATATATGCTGCATGCTGAAGCCGAACAGCAAACTTTGCAACTGAGCGAAGAATTAGGCAGCCGAGGCGCCGCCCATAGCCGCATGAACGAATACTACGAAGTTGCCCAAGCGGCAGCAGTGCCACTTAATCAAGTAGTAGAAGTAGGAAAAAAGTTACAGGAAGCCGGACAGTATAGCAAACAAAATCTATTGGCAGCTATCGGCAATCAAGCGCAAACGGCGCAAGGCCGCGTCAATCAATTCAACAACTCGCTGCAACAGCTACAGACCAACATAGGTGGTTCATTGGCATCCTCGTTTAATGATACCCTCTCTTGCACATCCGGAATTATTGACAAATTTAACGAATGGATGGCTATCCCCGTAACCCAAACAATCGCCGAAGAGAAAGTGCAACTAAACTCATTGGTAGGCGCCATTACCGATGTGAACACATCGGTCGAATCGCGCAGCCGGCTGTTGCAAGAGTTGCAAAACAAATACCCCGATTTTCTAAAAAACATGGACATCGAAACTGTAAAAAACGACGAATTGAAAACACGCCTCAAGGAAGTGAACGCTGAGTACCGCGAAAAAGTTAAACTTGCTTCTATGAAAGAAGCCGCCAACAAAGAAGATAAAAAACTCCACGAATTTCAAGACGAACATACACGACTTTCGATGTACCAGCAAACAGAAGCCCAAATAAAAGACATAGAATCGTGGTTTAAAACAAACACCGGCATAACCACAACTAAACCGGTACAAAATCTTTTAGGTACGCATGTTTACCAGGTTCTACGTATCCCCAAAAAGCAAGTAGAACAGATGGAACAACGGTTAGCCGCAAATCCGAACGACAGAGAAGCGGATGAATTTATTACCCATTATCAAGACTATATGAGTGCTATAGATGAACGTTTTGACTTGATAAAATGGTATGAATCGCTCGACGAAATCCCTCAAAAAATAACAGAACTGGAACAACAAATGCGCACCACTCAACGTCGCAGCAACATGTATAACTTAAACGCTCTACAGCAACAGGGCAAAATGGTGCTCCAGCAGGCCAACGGCTTTGACATCAGCAGCCCTAATACTTACGAGCAATTATTTGGAAAAGACACAAAAACAGCTGCAAAGCTGGCGGATGAATTTGTAAAACTACGCTCTACGGCCCTTGAAAAACTGCAAGAAAACGATTTCAAACGGCTACAGGAGTTTGTAAATGGCGATTTGGCAAAAGAAGCTATTACGACTACCACGGCTACAAAACGCCAAGCGTACACCTCCTCTGCCACCAACTCCCTGTTGGAGCGGCAGTACGAAACAGTTTCAACCAGCGGAAATGTAAAAAACATTGTGATCAACCTTGATAGCCTCATCGGTGTAAACAACAACACGTTTGCGGCCGGGCAGAGCCCCGAAGAAGCCGAAAACTTTACCAACAAACTAACCACTTTGCTACAATCAGTATTAAACGACGTAAACTATACAAACTAATGGCTATACTTACTATACAAATACCGGAACACCTGCATGTGGGCATGGCGGTATCGAATGCACTAAACACCGCAGCCTTTGCTCACGCGGGTACTAAGAATATGCTTGCAAAAAGCAATTCATACAGGGCTGCGTTACCTACCATAGAGCCTATTACCAACGAAGAGATGCTAAGTTTCGGAACAATATCTATGTTTGGAACAACAATCAGCAATGAAATCAAGTTTAAAACCAAAAGTGGCATTACCTTTTCTTTGGCTGATATAACAATAGATGTATCTATAAAAAACGCCATCGTCAGTACTCCTTTAATAGGAGTAAAAGGAATGGTAAAAGAAAAAACAGGTTCTGAGGATTATGAAATCATTATTAATGGATACCTATGGAATGAAAAGCCTAATGCCTTCCCTATTGCAATATTAAAAGATTTTATCAAATGCATAGAAGATGAAGGAAGCATAGAAATATCCTCAAAACAATTAGATGCTTTTGGAATTCGCAGAATAGCTTTAAAAGAATATAAGGTTCCTCAAAATGAAATGACACTTATAAACCGCCAGAAGTTCATACTTACTTTCTTGTCCGATATTGATATTGTATTGGAATTTAATTAACGAACACCTGGATAATTCTCTACAAACGTTATAGTAAAATCAGCATAGGATTCCACAAATTGAATAGTAAAATCTTCATATCGCTCTACAAATTGCCATTCACCACAGTTATTAGGATATCGTTCCACTAGTTTAACATTTAAGTCAGAATAAAAATCTTCAATACGAACTTTAAAATCAGCATAGGCTGTAACAACACGAACTTTACCATATAGCTTTTTGTCCTTACACTTGCAATCCTTCAATTTGCTTTCGGGTTCCGGAGTTTCGGTATTGGCAGACAATGCAACAGATGCCTTTTCATCTTCAGCCATTGCCATGGCACAAGTAACAACAAGAAGAAATACTATACAAATCAGCGACTTCATAATAGTACATTTTTATACAAAGATAACATGTTTATTTTAAATTGCACAATAAAATTCGAAAAAGACGACGGAAAAACCGCCACATTGAAACATACCGGAGGAGTTTCCGTAGTAACATCCGTTAATACACTTACCGACACTTGCCAGCTAATGCTCCAAAAAAAACTCGGTAAAGACAGTAGCTCCAACAAAGCATTGTTTCAGCGCGGCGACAAAGTTACTGTGGAGTTGGGCTATGACGACAAACTTGAAAAAGTGTTTACAGGTTTTATCAAGGATGTTACGTTAAGTGACAAGCTAGTACTCGACTGCGAAAACGAAGCATGGTTACTAAAACAAATAAAGCTACCGGCCAGCCATGAACCCAACTTTAATTTAAAAAATTTTGCCGATACGCATTTAACCCGATTTAACCCTAAGGTTTTCAGTATGGATATGGGAGAAGTGCGAATCAATGCCGATACGCCGGTTTCAAAGCTACTCGAACAATTTATGAAAAGCGCTCCATTACGGTTTTTTTTCCGCGAGGGTGTTTTCTATGGAGGGTTAAACGAAACCTTCATGCAAGCAGAAAATGTGGTTAAAACACACAAGTTCATTGCCAACCGGAATATTATCAGCAAAAGCCTTACTTACACAAAAGCCGAAGATGTAAAAATACAAGTAGTAGCCAAAGCGGTACTGAAGAACAATAAAGTACTGGAGTGTAAAGAACCAAGCGACGGCGAAGGGGAAATACGTACATTCCTATGTCCCAACATTACATCGGAAGATAAGCTGAAAGCGTTTGCAAAAGATACGCTGGCCGGTTTTAAAGTAGATAAAATCACAGGGAACATAGTGGCCTTCGGCCGGCCTTTTGTACGCAAAGGAGATATTGTCCACCTGTTCGATGATGAAGCAGAGGACTACAACGATAAAAAATTCTTTGTAACGGCCGTTACCTATAGCTTCGGCACAGCAGGCTACCGTCAAACCATTACCTTAGGAAACAGAATAAATTAATGAATACCATAGCAGCACTCATACAGAAAATAGCCCATAGTGGCGAACAGGCACAGGTGCTTGTATGCACAGTAGATACCGTAAACGGCAACACCTGCGATGTTACCCCAATCGATAAAAGCCTTGCGCCGCTCAAGAAAGTACGGCTTACAGCATTCGAAGAAAAGTCGGGAATAATCATAACTCCTAAAAAAGACAGTTTCGTCATCATCCATATGCTCAGCCATGTAGATGCCTATGTGGCCCTATTCTCGGAAATCGAAAAGGTCAGTTTAAAAAACGAACAATACAGCTTGCGCCAAGCATTCGACGACTTGCTCGACGCTATTACAAAACTTACGGTAACCACCGGCACCGGCCCATCGGGGCAGCCTATAAACATGGCCGACTTTCAGCAAATACAACAAAACATCAGTAAATTTTTAGAATAAAAACTATGCCTTTAGTTAAAGCCACATTGCAAACCGCTATTGAAGCGGCATTCAAAGCACAAACAAGTAAAACAGACAACCCTGATGCTGCGCTAAGCGACCTGGCCGACAAACTGGCCACCGCTATTGATGCGTTTGTAAAAAGCGGCACAGTAACCGTGAAAGCAGGCATTGCCGTAACCACCACAGGTAGCCCTACTACACAAACCGGCGCAACCACTGCCACAGGGACAGGAACAATCAGTTAGAAATATTTTATCCACGAACCGTAAGCTCAGCGAAGCTAATTACACCAATGACACGAATTCAAGATACATATAGACACTATGAAATTCCGATTACACGAAGTCCCAAAACTTCGGGACAAATTCGTGTAATGATTTATAGAGACACTTCTCTGTAGCGTTTCGTGATAATTTGTGTCATTAGCTTCGCTGAGCTTACGGTTCGTGGATAACCAAAAATAAATAATATGAATGGAATTTTATTGAACAACAAGTACGAAAAAATCGTGGTTAACGGCCAGGTGCTGGACAAAGACGACCCGAAGCACCCCTACGGCGACCTGCAAGTACGCCACGATTCGAAATTGCGCCACAAAACACTGGTGGTGGGCGATACCGAGGCGCAGGTAACCGAACACGTGTTGCGCGCCTACCCGGGCGAGTACAAGGAAGCGCCCACGCTGGGCGCCCACGTAACCGACCTGCTGCACGGCGCACCCGACCCTTTCTGGAAAGGCCACACGATGGAAATGCTGCAATCGCAACTGATAAACGTGTCGACCATTGCAATAGACGGAACCACTATAACAATTGAATAACTCATGAAAGCAACCCTAAAAGACGGGCAAAGCCTGTGGGACATAGCCCTGCTGGCCACCGGCGCCACCGAAGCAGTGTTCGAAGTGGCGGCAGCCAACAACGTAAGCCTCGACGACGACATGGCCATCGGCACGGAGCTCGACATCCCGGCCATTGCCAACCGGGACATAGTAACCCACTACACCGTCAACAAACTGGCGCCCGCTACCGGCATGGGCAACACCGGCGGCGAAACCGCCCTGCTCGAAGACGGCATCGAATTCTGGACCATCGAATACGACTTTGTAGTTAGTTGACACCTCGTCATTGCGAGGAACGAAGTAATCTTAATCTTGAAATTTTTAAATCATGAAATCTTTAAACTAAAAAATTAGTATGGCACGAACAATTGCAGAAATCAAAAAAGAAATGACCGACCGCTTTATGAACGAAGAAAACATTCAAAAACTCTACGACATAGAGCCGGGCACCGAATTCGACCGCGCGTTTGCCAAGGCAAGTATCGAAAATATTTTCTTTTACATTGCCGCCACTTGCATGTGGACACTCGAAAAACTATTCGACTACCACAGGCAGGAAGTAACCGGCATTATCGACAACCTGAAACCGCACTCGCTACGGTGGTACGTATCCAAAGCCAAAGCGTTCATGCTGGGCAAAGAACTGCTACCCGACTCCGACGAGTACGACACCAGCGGCATGACCGCCGACCAGATTGAAGCAGCACGCGTGGTGAAATATGCTTCGGCCACCGACACAGGCGGCGTAGTGTTCCTGAAAATAGCCGGCGAAAAGAACGGTGAACCGGCGCCTATTCCCGACAGCGCATTCGAAGGTTTTCAATTATACATCCGCGAAGTAAAAGATGCAGGTGTGGTAGTCCAGGAAATCAATAGACCGGCCGATCACTTCCGGCTAACGATGACGATTTTCTATAACCCAATGGTGATGAACAATACAGGGGTGGTATTGGCAGGAAATAAAACAGGTTCGAAACCGGTACAAGAGACCATCAAAGCATTTATCAAAAACCTTCCGTTCAACGGCGAGTACCGCAATGTATCGCTGGTAGACGAGCTACAAAAAATCGAAGGGGTGGTAATTCCAGAATTCCGCGAAGCCTACAGTTGCCGGGATGGCGAAGACACTAACGAGGAGAACTGGAAACCAATAGAAGGCAAAGCCACTCCCTATGCGGGCTACTACAAAATCTACGACGACGAGAACGATCTGAAATTAACCTTTGAACCTTACGAAACACGCAATGAAACTGTTTGAAATTAATTACAAAAAACTGGTTGTGCTGCTGCTGCCCACGTTCCTGCGCAAAGAAAGCATAGTGGCCTTCCTGCGTGCGGCTACAGCCCCCGTGAGCACCCTGCACGACGAGTTCACACGCAACCGAAACGACAATTTGTTTCGCCTGCGAATGAATGGCCAGCGCTGCCACCTGCGGGCTGTACTCAATGCCAAGTTTCCCGAAGCACAGAACAACATCCATATTGTGGAAGAAAACCTTGAGGGTGAATGGCAGTATGCCTGGGACGAAGAGTACGACCCGTATAACTACCTCCTGCTTATTGCCGAAGAAGGCACGTTGTTTTGGAACCTCCCGGCAATTATCCGCGACAAAAGCGGGTTCACCGTCGTAGTACCCGCAAACCTCGAAGACGACAATACAACTGCTACGATACGTAGCCTCGTAAACAATTACAAATTACTCAGCAAACCTTATACAATACGTTATGAATAAAGCAAACTACACCGACAAAGTAAACTTCCCCCTATCGACACAAGGGCTGGATTTTATCCAACAACAAATCCTGCTGGCGGCAGAATACGCTAAAGCCGCAGGCGGCAACTACATTCTCTCGGGCTGCGAAACCAGCGGCAACAATGTTAATCCGGGCACATTAATTATTAACGGCGAATTATATTCTTTTGGAGGCGGTACCAGGCAAACAAAAATACGCACCAAAGAAAGCAGCAAGGACCTATCGGCCGGCACTGAAACTTATACGAATGCATATCAGTTGCGCGAAGTCGAATTCGGCGCAAACCTCAACGATGTAAACACGTACGACTGGGGGGCGTTCCAAGCATTTCCCACTAATAAATTCCTGCTGGAAAATTCTGCGACCAAAATGGAGTTTAAAAAAGTAAGGGCACATATTGTACCCAAAGGTGCTATTATGATGTGGTCGGGCAGCATAGCCGACATTCCCAATGGCTTTGCGCTATGCGATGGAAAAACCGTCAATGGAGTGGCAACCCCAAATCTAAGCGGCCGGTTTGTTGTAGGATATAAAGCAGGAGCCGATACTACCACCGATGTAACTAATTCAACCAACATAATAGAAAATTATGGGAAATTGAAAAACACCGGTGGAAAAACAAGTATTGAATTAAAGGAATCCCATATCCCTCCGCACACACATAGCTATGACAGGTTCGATGCCGCATACATTGCATGGGGTGGCGACAGCGCTCAACATATTGGTAATAATGCAAAGTCCACTACAGGCTCTACCGGCGGCGGCCAAGCTCACGAAAATCGCCCACCATATTACGTATTGGCATATATCATAAAAGTATATGACATCGAAGAAGGAGACAGCACGTATAGTATCAACGCAAATTGTAATGAATGTAGCGCTTGTGAACAAGCATGTATCGCAGACGCGATCTATCACAATGGCACACAGTATCAAATAGATCAAAATTTGTGCATAGGTTGTGCCTCTTGCTATGCAAGTAATATATGCCCACTTAATGCCATTACAAAAAAATAGTAGTATATGACAACAGCTAAAAATATATTAAAACAATGGTTCGTCCGCGGTGCAAAGCCGCTGGCCGTCCAATTTGCCGCATGGATTGACTCGTACTGGCACAAGGATGAAAAAATTCCGGCGGTACAAGTTGAAGGGCTGCAGGAAGCCTTCGACAGCAAAGCCGACAGCGAAGCGTTCAATAGCACAGTGCAGGATTTGAAAGCCGGCCTCGCGCAACACAACACTTCGGAAACCGCGCACGCAGCCATGCGCGAAACGGTCGACCGCATAGATACAAAAGTAGCCATGCTCGACAACCTGAAAGCCGTGGCATTCTCCGGCGCCTATTCCGACCTGAGCGGTATGCCCGCCAGCTTACCTGCCAATGGAGGTAATGCAGATACAATAAGCAACATGTCTATCGAGCAACTACAAGCTCCTTTCAATGAAGCTATAATTACCATTAACGGAGAAACTAAATATTTAGTTAATAATCCTGAATTTATTATTAATTATAGTGAGTTATCGGAAGATATTATCTATAAAACGAATCTATCATTTATTGAAAATGAATTAAAATCTAACAACCTATTTGTTTGCTCTGTGAATGCATCTTCAGCTATATCCTTAGCGGCTGATTTAACGATTGGCAAATCTTACACGGTTGTTATTAAAAACACGGACGATTCGGAAATTACCATTACCCGCCCAACAGATGCCGATTCGACAAATACCAGTTCGTTCAAAATTGCAGCCGGCAAAGAACGGGAAGTGAGTGTATGGTATGATGGTGCAAAACGCCGTTGGTTAATTAGCGAGGAAATGTAAATAGATTTAATTATGAGAAGACGACCTTTTTTATATAAAACAACCGAAGAAAGAACTATGCCATTTACTCATTATACATTTGATGGAGATATAGTAGAGCATTCCGGTAATAACAGGCATGCTCTACAATATATGACTACTCCCGTTTACATTGATGGAGGAAATGGAAAGAAAGCCTTAGATTGCAATGCTACCGGAACAAGCAGTGGTGTTAAAACACCTTTTAATTTTGATACAACTTTTCAACAATGGACTATTATATGTAAAATTTATCCTACTGCGCAAGGTAATTGGTATAATATATTTGATAAAAAATATTCAAACGGGCCTGGATTTACTTATTATTATAATACTGCCAGACCTAATGGCGGGTGGGGTTTTGATAGTACATGGAGTGGTCATAAAGAAAGTGGTGGAACTGGAAATATTACATTAAATGCGTGGCATACAATAGCCGTTAAATTTAATAATAATGATGGCGTTGTATATGCTTATTGTGATGGTCAGTTAATAAGCCAGTACTCTGCTGGATCATATACCAGTGGTTTAGAAAACCAACCTTTAACTATAGGTAATAGTGTTTATTCTTCATCAAGATATTTTCATGGTCGTATGCAGGATTTTTTAATCTACAATAAAGCACTAACTAATGAGGAAATAATTTTAATCATGAAACAAATTTAATTATGTCGATAAGCAAAAACAACTTAAAACAATGGTTCGTCCGCGGTGCAAAGCCGCTGGCCGCCCAATTCGCCGCGTGGATTGACTCGTACTGGCACAAGGACGAGAAAATTCCGGCCACACAAATCGACGGCTTGCAGGAAGCCTTCGACAGCAAAGCCGACAGCGAAGCGTTCAATAGCGCAGTACAGGATTTGAAAGACAATCTTGCACAACACGACACTTCGGAAACGGCGCACCAAGACCTGCGCAACATTGTAAACCGTATCGATGAAAAAGTGGCCATGCTCGACGATGGCGACCTTTCGTTCGACGACGAAGTAGTGCGCATTGCCGGACAGGCCGTTACCAAACCGAAACTGGAAAGCGGCCTGCAACAAAGCATCGACCGCGCCGACTCGGCCATACAAGGCGCTACACTTGATGGAGTGCCGGTGACAATGGTGAACAACATCCTGCAAATTACCGTGGACGACAAAATACAAGAGGAAGCGGCGGCACGTACGCAAGGCGATGCAACGGTTTTGGAATCGGCAGAACAACACATAACCGGTGAAATCGGCCGGCACAACACAGATGCAGGTGCACACAACAATATCCGGCAAGAAATAATTGCAGGCAATTTCTCCACGCTTACAGCTGCAGCACAAGATGCCACCAACAAAGTGAGTAGCCACAATGCGGATAACAATTCGCATGCCGATATCCGGCAAGCGGTAAACAATACGCTGGATACGGCCAAAGCGTATACCGAACAAAAAATTGGCGAGATGGAGAACCGATTGGTACACGACTTTGGCGCCTTTGCTTCGCCGATAGAGTTACAGGCAGCCTACCCCACTGCCAACCCCGGCGACATGGCGCTGGTGCAAAGTACCGACACCGTGTGGGTGTGGAGCAGTGCGGCAAGCAGCTGGATAGATAGTGACAAGAAGGGAGAAGTGAGCGATGCGCAATTCCGGGCACATAGTGAGAACAGCAGTGTACACGTCTCCGTAGCCGACAAAAATAACTGGAACAACAAAGCCAACGAAATTTCCAGCTTCGCGGAAGCCGCCAGCCGGGCCAACATCAACACGGGCGAAAGCGTCAGCACTATTTTTGGAAAAATACGAAAGTGGTTTTCCGAGTTGAAAGCGGTGGCGTTTTCGGGTAGTTACAGGGATTTGAGCGACACGCCTGCTTCGCTTCCTGCTAATGGGGGGACGGCGGATTATTCATATTATAATAAAATAGAGAGTGTATCTAATCTAAATATTTATACCGTAGCAAATAGTTTACCTAAAAGTACAGTAGTAACTTATTTAGGAAATAATGTAATAGGCGCACCAAATGACGGCTGGTTTTATTTCAAAATAAAAACACATAGTGGTGTTGGCTGGATACATATTACAGCTTATTCGTATGGTGGTGATAATACTATTAATGAGGTTTATCATACTCAGCAAAGTGGGACAGCTGCTTGGTCTGGTTGGCGCAGAGATTGCGATGGTGGTAATGCAGATACCGTAGATGGAAAACATGCAAGTGATTTATTAGCTGCTAACGGTACATTTACTGGCGACTGGAATACATTAGTAACACCTACAATGGTAAACATAGAGGGGTTTGCAGGACAAAGCAATCATCCATCAGGTGCATATCCATATGGAGTTCTTTCTGTTTTTAATGCGGGAAATGGTAATGGCAGTATGTGTCAAATTTATGCTGCACATGCTGGCTCTGAAATATGGTGTAGAACTGCATATTATTCCTCCATGTGGTATCCTTGGGTTAGATTGGCTAATACCGGAGAAATTCCAACCCAACTCCCAATGCAGGCAAAAAGAATAGACGGTACTCCTTATGATAAAAATTATAGACCAATTGCGGAGTATAACACCAAAGGTGATGGATATTTTTATATCACTACACAGGACAGTGGAGACTCTGTAAATTACCGTGATAAATATAGTATTGCAAAAGCGTATATTGCAGAGAAAGCTGATAGAGCAAGTGGATTAACATACCGACAAATGTCTGCTGATTTGTATGATTGGCTACCGACAGATGAAAATGGTTTATTTTACTCGAATGCTCCTAATGCAGCACATGCTCCAACAAGCGGGTGGTTACATTACATTGGTAAATCACATGCCAATCCTTCAAGATATTGTCATATTACAGCATATACGATGGAACAAGGTTCTCGTAGACAGTGGGAAATAGAATGTGTTGGGGGTACTTGGGGTAATTGGAGAGAAGTTGCTCACATGGATGATATTCCCATCTCTTACCCACTTAACTTGAGTATATTGAATCTTGGTTGGGTAACTATACGTTCACTAACTGTATACTATAATACAATGGATGAATCTTTAGAAGTAAATATTAAAGGAAATATATCAGCGAGCGCCTTTCTTGGTCCATCCGATTGGGTAGTAGATAGACAAGAGGCACCTGCTTGGATTAAAATACAGTTATATGATTTGCCTACTCCGACTTCAATATTTTCAGGAATGGTTGGTAGTATTACTCGCACAAATGAACCAGATCCAGATTTCCCTAGTTCAATGGTAGGTGTATGTTGTAATACAAACGGGAATGATGAGTCTTTATGGTTTGGTTTTAAATTAATAGGTGCAGAAGTGTATATTGTAGATGTTGAATGTAAAACTTCTTTTACAGTTAATCTTAGTCCCATTGCTTAACAAAACTCCAAATATGAAAGGATTTATAATAAACGATAAAGGATTTCCTGTAAAGTATGGGGAATTTGAAGAAAATACAAAAAAATTTATTCCGTGTGAAGAAATACCCAAATTAGATTTTGAAAATGGTTTAACATGTATACGTGCTAATTCTGATAGAACAGCTATGGAGTTGTGTAAGCCTGAACGGGGGGGGAGTAGTGTTTCTATTACCGTAAAACAAAATAGGATTCGTGCTAAACGAAATAGTTTATTAAGTCAAACCGACAAGTATTTGTTAGAGGATTATCCTATACCGGAAGAACAGAGGTTGCAAGTGAGAGAGTATAGACAATTATTGAGAGATATAACTAATAAAAAGTCTTTTATAGATGATGGTGAAATTGTATGGCCGGATGGGTTAGAATTTTAAATTGCTCTATGGTAGTAAATCAAAATTTAAGCAGGCATTAGCAACCAATGGACGTGATTAATTTTTTAACAACAACCGGAGTACTCATCACCGCACTTGGCGGAATCGAAGGCATCAAGTGGTGGCGAAACCGGCGAGCCAATGCACGACAAGAAAATGCCGCCGCCGAAGACGCCGAAAAAAGCAACCAGCGTAAGCATGTCGATTGGCTCGAACAGCGACTCGCCACCCGCGATGCCAAGGTGGATGCACTGTATAGCGAAGTAAAAAAATTGGAGCACGAAAAGTTGCAACTTACGGAAGCACTTGGAAAATCGCAACTGGAGAACATGCTTATGAAAATTCAAAAATGTGAAGTCCGCGGATGTTCCAGCCGCCAACCACCAAACGATTATTAAAAAACAACCATGAAATATTTTACCATCAAAGAACTATCGGCCACTTCTACCGGCCTTGCCAACACACCGAATGTCGAACAAGAAGCAAATCTAAAAAATCTTGTGGAAAAACTGCTCGACCCACTTCGCAAACAATACGGTAAACCCATTCGTGTAAACAGCGGATTCCGCAATTTACTGGTGAATACAACCGTTGGCGGCGCTACTAATAGCCAGCACCTGAAAGGCGAAGCAGCAGATATTACCGGCGGAAACGTTGACGAAAACAGAAAATTGTTTGACCTAATCAAAAATAGTGGTCTTCTATTCGACCAACTAATAGATGAACAAAACTACCGCTGGATACATGTATCGTTGAAAAGCAACGGAGTTAACCGGAAACAAATTTTACACCTGTCATGAAAAATATATTAACCGATATTTTCATCATGTTACTACTCATAGCCGGCGGTCTGACCGGCGGCTATTTTATCGGCAAACGGAATGTACAATTTACAACTAAAAAGATAGTTGAATATAAAACACTACCGGCTATACATGCCGACATAGAACCGGTACTGGTCAATGTATCAATTCCGGATGCGCCACAATTTTTATTCTTTACCGATACACTAACAGGTAAAATGATTATCGACACGATAGCCATACTGGACGACTGGGTGAAACGACGTGAATACGGCGGACGGGTTATTGACGACAGTAGCGGAACAATTGATTATTCGGCAACTATTCAATACAACCAACTGCAACAGCTAACCATTGACTACCAACCGTTACAGCGCAACACGACTATCATCAAAACAATCACCCCGCGGTTTATTCCGTTTGTATTTGCAGGGGGCAACTCCGCCGGATTTACACAAGTCGAAGCCGGGGCTTTTCTTGGCCGCTGGGGATTTGCAGCCGAATGTGGCACCAACTTTAGAAACACAAATTATATTGGTGGAAAAATTGGAATAACATTTTAACAGAGCACCCTTTCAACAAAACGCGCGGAACAAATGTTCCGCGCGTTTTTGGGTGAAAGAGGGGATTCGAACCCCCGACCTCTAGAGCCACAATCTAGCGCTCTAACCAACTGAGCTACGATCACCATGTGCGTTTTGTTTCCAAAAACGGAGTGCAAAGATACAAAAAAATACGGAATGAAAAATTTTT
>JAVBNJ010000109.1:0-10383 GCA_031551625.1 Bacteroidales bacterium
GATGCTAATTTGTATCGAATAGTACAAATGCCCGGTGATGGGAAATGGTATATGGCACAAAATCTGAATTACAAAGGGGTTACCTATAGTTGCTGGCAGGGTGTAGCGGCAAATTGTGCATCGTCGGGAGCCTATTACCCATGGGCAAGTGCCAATAATAGCAGCACATGCCCTTCGGGTTGGAAGGTTCCGACAGCTGCCGAATGGAACGCCTTTGTTACAAACAACAGTTCGCCGCGTTATATAGATTTGGTAGAAACATCGGTGGGAGGAAATGATTATTACGGTACCTCCTTTAGTTTGTATAATACATTCTACTGTCCTGCGTATGGTTGGGATTCTTGGCAAGCAGGACAATGGTGGTGCAAGGACGGGTATATATTAATTATAGATCCGTCGTTATATGGTTGGAGTGCTCAACCCCATACACAATGTAATCATAGCGATTGTATTCACATAACGGATAACGTAGATTATTTTCGTATTCGTTGTATGAAATAGTTATTGGCAGCAAGTTTGCGTATAGCGGCTATGCACTGTGTATGAGAAAAATTGCGGATAAAAGGCTGGAGGATTAGCTTCCAGCCTTTTATACTGTGTTGTTCTACCTCGCAAAATAAGAAGACCTCTACATATTATTTTGAGATACTATAAAAAGTAGTATCTTTGAAAGATAAAATTTAGTGATTATGGAAAGTCAAATAGCAATATCTTATCCCGAATCATTGGCTTTTTCATTAAAAATGAAAAATAGTGAGTTCGAACGGGAGATGAAAAGCCTCTCATTGGTTAAGTTGTACGAGTTAGGTAAAATATCGTCGGGTTTGGCTGCAAAAGTGTTAGATATATCGCGTTTAGATTTCTTACATTTGTTGGGTTTGTATAGCGTATCTTATTTTTCCGAGAATGAACTTGAAATGGATATAGCCAATGCGTAAAGTCGTATCAAATACCACGCCTATTCTTTCTTTATTAAAAATTGGCAAGTTGGATTTGCTGAAGGAATTGTATGGCAGTATTATTATACCTCAAGCAGTGTATGATGAGTTGGAAGCTGGGAAAGATAAAAATTTTTATGTTGATTTGAAAACCCTGCCGTGGATTAAAATCGAACGGATAAAAACGGAAGAGACTAAGTTGTATCTTTTTGATTTGGATGCTGGCGAAGCCGAGGTCATTATTTTGGCGCATGAGCAAAACGCCGATCTTGTTATTTTAGATGAATCATTGGGTCGTCGTTATGCCAAACAACTAGATCTTACACTCACCGGTACTGTTGGTGTCCTTTTGAAAGCCAAGCAAAAAGGGTTGATTGATAATATCTCTATAGTGTTGCAAAAGTTGGTAGAAAGGGGTTCGTGGTTAAATCCTAAATTAATAACCAAAGCTCGAGAATTGGCCGGTGAGTAATGCTGTACAGTGCTGTTTTTTTTGTAGTTTAAATTACTAGCTAATGCTCGATTATATTCTTCACCTCGATACGGAACTGTTCCTGCTGCTCAACAGTGCGCAGTGTGCATGGCTCAACCCCGTGATGGTTTTCTTTTCTAAAATCATGGTGTGGGCGCCGCTCTACGTGGCTATCGTGTTTTTCTTTTTTTATAAACGCGATTGGAAAACAGGCCTGTTGATGTTGGCCGCCGTACTTCTTGCGTTTGCATTGACCGACCGCTTATCGGTTGTATTGTTCAAGGATACGGTGCAGCGTTTGCGGCCTTGCCATGCCATGGATTTAGGCATTCACCTGCTTGAAGGGTGCGGCGGGCGGTATGGCTTTTTATCCAGTCATGCAGCAAGTACCTTTGGTTTGGCAGCTATTACTTCGTTGCTCTACCGCCGCAAGTGGTACACGTGGAGTATTTTCGCATGGGCTACTGTTGTAAGCTATAGCCGTATTTATGTAGGCAAGCACTATCCGCTCGATGTGTTGTGCGGTGCGGCGTTTGGCATGCTTATAGGTTATCTTGTTTATTTGTTGTATAAAAAGGTACAAGGGAGCAGCGGTGAAAAGGTGAAAGGGAATCAGCCGCCCTTGTGCCTTTGAATCTTTTCACCCTTTCACCATATAATATTGTAAATATGTTTTATTCCATTCTTTTCTACATTTATTTCGCACTCACTACGCCGGTATACTACCTTATTGGATTTTTGTTGCAGTGCCTGACATTCTGGTTCGACCGCGACCGCAAAATCCTTCACTACTATTCGTACTTCTGGGGATTGCAGCACTACTGGGTGCAGCCGTGGTGGCGGATTCGCGTAACAGGCCGCGAAAATGCCGTGCCCGGGAAAAAATACGTTATCATGTCGAACCACCAGTCGATGCTCGATATTTGTTTGCTCTACAAGGTGCCCAAACTATTCAAATGGATATCGAAAAAAGAAGTGGGGAAAATTCCATTTGTCGGTTGGGCGCTATACCTGCACCGCGATATCCTTATCACGCGCGGCGACCGGGCGGGGCTGGTGAAAATGTTGAAAGAGTCGGACGATTACCTGCAACGCGGCGTGAGCATTATCATGTTCCCCGAAGGCACGCGCACCAGGGACGGACGTGTGCATGAGTTTAAGGAAGGCGGGTTTATGCTGGCGAAGAAAAGTAATGTTGCTATCCTGCCTGTGGCGATTGACGGTAACTTTGATGCCTTGCAGAAAAATAGTTGGAAGTTGCGCCGCAAGCAGCTTTTTCAAGTACATATCCTGCCCGAAATTTCAGAAACAGAAGTGGCGGAAACTCCAACTAAAGAATTAGTGAAGAACGTGCAACGTATTATTACAAACGAGCATAAGCTTATGGCGCCTGCAAAATACGCCGAAGTACAACCCCCGTTTGGTGTGATTTTCGATATGGATGGTGTGCTCGTAAACAATCACGAATACCATCGCGAGGCATTTGTGGCACTGCTGAAAAAACATAACGTGCCCGATGCCGAAAAGCGCTTTACAACGAGTATCTATGGGAAGCGCAATACCGATATCCTGCGCGAAATGTTTCCCGAAGAAAAGAATCAAGACGTGCTATTGCAATTCTCGGACGAGAAAGAAGCGCTTTACCGCCAGATATACCGCGATCATGCAACTCCTACACCGGGTTTGATAGAATTGCTCGAAGCCTTGAAGCAAGCGGGAATCCCAATGGCTATAGGATCGTCGGCCATGTTGGTGAATGTAGATTTTATTCTTGACGTGTTGCATATCCGCCCCTATTTTACCACAATTATCCATGAGCAGTTGGTAACCAACGGCAAGCCCGACCCTGAAGTGTTTTTGAAAGCGGCGGCCGGCATTGGTGTTCCACCATCGCATTGTGTGGTGTTCGAAGATGCCATGGCCGGTGTGAAAGCAGGCCGTGCGGCAGGAGCCAAAGTAATCGGCATTACATCGGCACATACGCCCGAAGAACTGGCGCCTTATGTAGATTATTCACTTCCTGATTTTACAAGCGTTACGGTTGAAAGCCTGCAAGGGCTTATTTCGAAATAACGAGTTTTCTACTCGCTTTGTACTCCCCGTTTTCGTATATGCGTAGCACATACAAACCATTGGGCAGTGCGGCTACCGGAAAATTGCCATTTCCTGTCGATATGTTTTGTACCATTGTTCCATTCACATCATACAGCTCTATGCGATAGGTTACCTCTCCCGCATTTTCCACGGTAGTTTGATTTGCTACCGTTACGCGCTCGCGTGCAGGATTCGGGTACACAACCCAATTGTCGGCTGCTTTTACGGATGTCTGTTCATTTTGAGAACCGCTGCCCGGTGTAGCTTTGCCGAATACGGGACGTATCATCAGGCTGCCACGGAATTCCGACGGCACCCAAAGGTTACCGATGCTGCAATAATTGGTGTTGATGTATTGGCTATTGACATCGTACCCGATATTTAAAAATACTTCCGATGTTTGTATCCACCCGATGTAGAACGTTTGTCCCTTTTGAACAGCAAGCGCTTTAGGCAAGCGGAATGTGGTAAATTTATTCAACCCGTCACTGAAAGCAGGGGAGTTTACTTTTTCGCTGTATAGCAATTTACCCGGCAACCCGTTTTCATCGGCCCATACAGCAATTTTGAAAGCCTTGGCATTGGCGCTATCCAACGCAAGGTTGAAATACATACTGATTCCGCGTAAACTATCGGCTGCATACGATGTATAGCGGATAGCTACTTGTCCGTTGCTGGTGCCTGTACCGTATAACCCGTATCCATTTTCGGCGCTGCCATCGTCGTAACTGTAGTAGTCGTAAAAACGTTGCAGGTAGCGTGTAGTATCGTTGTGGCGCAAGGCAACCCGTAAAGGCGACGGGTCTACATCTGTGATAATGTAACTCCGAACTTCAAATTCGGCAGAGTCGGCACCGGCTACTGTATTGAACTGGTAAGGCTCGAACGAGTAGTCGCGCACAAATTTTTGTCCGTTCAAAATATTCTCCGAACCGCCGGTATAGTTCTGCGGAAAACCTTCGGCGCCTTTGCCGGGCGTAATGCTGAAGCGGCGCGTGATATTGCGCGGTCCCCAGCCAAGGTTTTGATAAGTCAATGAAAATTGCATGGGATTGCCGAACAGGTTTCGCTGTGCATCGGCTGTGTTAAGATGCGCCGCGGGAACAGACGAATAGGCCAGCGCCAGTGATTGCTGCGGTTCGCAGATGGCTACGTCGGGCAACAATGTGTCGTTCACTGTGCGGTTGCTGTTCAGGTACACATAGTCGAGGTGCCAATGGTCACAATTGCTTCGTTTGCCCGGTACCGGACTTGCTCCCATGCTTGCCATATTCGAAAAACGAAAGCGGAAACCGCTTTGTAAAAACAGCGCTTCTTCAATAGCAATGGCTACATAATGGAATTTAGTACCAATACTGTCTGTTAGTATACGGGGAGTGAGGCTTGGCAAAAATACTTCGGTAAGCGTGGTATCGCGTTCGTTGGCGGAGGCTGTCCACACCGGAATCCAGCTACCGGCGCTGGGAGCATAAAATTCCAATTTGAAAATATCCGTGGGTTCCGGCATATCGCCAAGACCACCGGGCTGGTAGAAGAAACTCAGCACGACACCTGTTTTTCCACTAAGGTTAATGGTTGTACTTGTGAGTTCATCGGCCTTCTCGGGAATGGAACCAAGGTACGGGTAAATTTTACCATTCTCATCCTGTCCATCGAATGTAGCCACGCCAATGCTTGGCGGGTTGATAGGGTAGGTGGTGTTTACAAACACACCGGCGCTTTCCCAAATCGCCGTATTCGGAAATGCATTGCCGTCGGCAAAATCGTCCACCACGGGCAATTCAAGCGGTGTGGCAGCCATTCTGCTAATCTGGCTTTTCGGTTGCGGCCGTGCGTGCGGGTTGGCATAAATACCCACCAGCGCTTCCTGCGCCCACAGTGAGGCGGAAGCAGCAACTAATAGTCCGATAAGTAGTAATCTTCGCAAAATTTATTCCTTTATAAAACTTGTGAATTATGCTAATGAGAAATATTTTTCTTCTCCGAAAAAGATACGGTTTAGCTTGTCTTTAATAGCAATTACAACACCTCTGAATGGATTGTTTTCGACATCAATTACTGTTCCTTCAATCCATTCATCTAATCCGGTAATTTCCGGAGATGCTTTCGCTTTATCCCCCTTTTTCATAATCGAAAAATTTTATCGACAAAGATACAAAAAAAATCGTACTTTTGTTCTTCGAATATCCAAAAGTAGGATGACTAAAATAGGGATACTTTCTGATACACATCATTATTTCGACGACAAGTTGCGTACGTTTTTTGCAGATGTCGACGAAATTTGGCATGCAGGCGATATCGGTTCCATCCTGTTGGCCGACGAGATTGCAGCATTCAAACCGTTGCGTGCGGTGTCGGGCAATTGCGACGGCACCGATGTACGTATTGTGCACCCCGTGCGGCAACGCTTTACGCTCGCCGGCGTCGATGTGTTGATGACACATATCGGCGGTTACCCGGGGCGCTACGAACCTGCGGTATTACAAACGTTGAAAACCAATCCGCCAAAATTGTTTATATCGGGGCATTCGCATATATTGAAAGTAATGTACGATAAGACGTTCGGTTTGCTGCACATTAATCCGGGAGCGGCCGGTATCTATGGGTTTCACGCGGTGCGCACGGCTGTGCGTCTGGTGTTGGACAACGGAAATATCCGCGATTTGGAAGTAGGGGAGTGGACGAAAAATTAAGAATTAAGAATGATGAATTAGGAATTGGATTGTTTCGTGACGCTTTTTGCAATTAATGGCAAAAAGAAAATTAGCGCGTCATTGCGAGCGAAAACGAAGCAATCTAAAACAAAAGAATATAGATGTTTTTTAGGAAGCAAAAAGAAAATAAAAATGCGTTACCGCGGTTCGATTGTTACGACGATGCCACAGAGTATATGTTTGCGCAGTTGCCGATGTATCAACAGGTCGGGAAAGTGGCGTATAAAGCCGATTTGGAGAATGCCGAAAAACTGGATGATTATTTTGGGCACCCGCACCGGAAATTCCGTAGCATACATGTGGCGGGTACTAACGGAAAAGGTTCTACGTCGCACATGTTAGCTGCGATTCTGCAAAAAGCAGGGTATACGGTGGGGCTTTATACTTCGCCACATCTGAAGAGTTTTCGCGAACGTATAAAAATAAACGGTTGTGCTATCCGCGAAGACGAGGTGTTGCGGTTTGTTAATGCGCATTGGCCAATTATTGAAAAACTAAAACCTTCGTTTTTTGAATTAACTACCGCTATGGCGTTCGATTACTTTGCGCGGCAAGGCGTCGATGTAGCAGTGGTGGAAACAGGCATGGGCGGCCGACTCGATGCAACAAATATTATTCGCCCCATGATGAGTATCATTACCAACATCGGGCTCGACCATACCGAGCATCTTGGCGATACATTAGCATTGGTGGCACGCGAGAAAGCGGGAATTATCAAGCGGCACACGCCGGTAGTGGCGGGCGAGTACGATACCGAAACAGCCCCTGTGTTCGAAGAAGTGGCGGCTCGTCAAAAAGCACCGCTCACCTTTGCCTCGCGCTATGTGCATGTTGCGACTGATGCTGTGGTCGACCATTTACAGTATTTTATTATTAAATACTCAGGTGTTGCAATAACCAATAGCCGCTTAGCTGTTGATTTGCTGGGGGAGTACCAGCAAAAAAATGTAGCCACTGTACTTACGGCGGTGGATATGTTGCGCGAAAAAATAGTTTCCCCATTATTTATTCCGGCCGATGCTGTGGAACGCGGGTTGGCACAGGCCGCCAAGAGTACAGGTTTGCGGGGCCGTTGGGAAATTATCGGGCATGCACCGCTAGTGGTGTGCGATACGGGGCACAATGCACACGGGCTGCAGCACACGTTCAGTCAATTGACCAATGGCGGTTACAAACGTTTGCATGTTGTGTTCGGCGTGGTGGCCGATAAAGACCTGTCGAGCATTCTTCCACTGATGCCGCGCGATGCAGTGTACTATTTTACACAGGCTAATCTTCCACGGGCTCTTGCTGCTGAACGCTTAGCAGCGCAATGCCGTGCTGCCGGATTGCAGGGCGAAGTGGTGGGAAATGTATCCGAAGCGTTGGCTACGGCCCGCTGCAATGCTTCGAAAGACGATGCTATTTACGTGGGCGGTAGTACGTTTGTAGTGGCGGAGGTATTGACTAATTAAAATTTAAAATTAGTATATTTGTACGTAATTAAAAGAAAAATTCATGAAAACATTTTTATTTTTTGGGAACTTGGGCGCTACGGAGATTATAATCATTGCCCTGATTGTGTTGCTGCTGTTCGGTGGTAAGAAAATTCCCGAGTTAATGAAAGGATTGGGCAAGGGTGTCAAGAGTTTCAAAGATGGCATGAAAGGTGTCGAAGACGAAATTAATGAAGAAGTGAAAAAGTAAGCCGTGGGCAGCAGGCAGTGCTGGTGCCACTATGGTTTAGTGCGTTTATCGGCTACCTACTGTAAACAGCCAACCGTATCATGAGTAAAGACCTTTCGTTCTGGGATCATCTGGAAGTATTACGGCGTATGCTATTCCGCATGGCGGTAGTTATCGTAGTACTCATGATAGTTGTTTTTTGTAACAAATCGCTGGTCTTTGATACGCTGATTTTCGGTCCGCGCACATCCGATTTTATCCTGTATCGTTGGATGTGTGATTTCGGTATGTGGGTTAGATTATCCGATTTTTGTCCGGAATCGTTTTCAATTAATATTATCAACATCAACATGGCGGCGCAATTTTTTACGCACGTCAGCACTTCTTTTTGGATAGGGTTGGTGTTAGGTTTCCCGTATATTATATGGGAGTTGTGGCGCTTTGTGGCACCTGCGCTCTATGCCCACGAGCGGCGTGCGGTCAAACAGGCATTCTGTTTTTCGTCGATGCTGTTTTTTACCGGTGTGGTAGTGGGTTATATCTTTATTTTCCCGCTCACCATACGCTTTCTGGGAACTTACCAGGTGAGCGATATTGTAGCGAATCAGATTGATTTGAACTCCTACGTCAGCATGTTTATCACGCTGATTCTCACAATGGGCTTGGTGTTCGAGATGCCGGTATTGGCGAGTATCCTGTCGCGTATAGGCATTATCAACCGGAATTTTTTGCGAAAATATCGCCGTCATGCAATTGTTGCGGTGGCTATTCTGGCGGCTGTTATTACGCCAAGTGCCGATGCTTTTACCATGTTGATGGTAGCTATTCCGTTATACCTGCTCTACGAGTTCAGTATCTTTGTCTGCAAAGAATAATTCGCATTCAATAATTAAGCTGCTTTTGATGCTTTCCGGTGCTGTTGGTGTACCCACCAGCCGAACAAGGCAATCACTATGAAACAAATCAACGGTAACACGAACGACAGGCGTACCGACGATAAGCCGGGAATCCAGTGCGCCTTGTCAATCAGTAATCCTTGCAAGGGAGGCATCAGGCAACCGCCGCCAATGGCCAGGATTAGCCCTGCCGACCCGAGCTTGGCATCGTTGCCCAGCCCTTTCAGGGCAATACCGTATATGGTGGGGAACATCAGCGACATGCAGGCCGATATGCCGACCAGGCAGTACAGCCCCATCATGCCTTTAATGAAAATAGTACCTGTGGTGAGCGCTATGCCGCCAATGGCAAGGCCCAGTAGCAGCGTACTGGGTTTGATATATTTCAACAGGAAAGTGCAGATAAAGCGGCTGGTAACAAAAATACCCATGGCTACCATATTATAGCCTTGCGCCGTTGCTTTTTCCATGCCTAACTCCAATCCGGCATATTGGATAATGAATGTCCATACCATGATTTGTACCCCTACATAGAATATCTGGGCAATCACAGCACGCACATACCGGGTGTTTTTGACAAGCCTTTTGAACGTGGCGCCAATATGCAGCTGTCCGCTTTCCTGCGTGGTAGCCGGCAGTTTCGACAGCAGGAATAGCAGGAAGAAGCCGAGTACCACGATACCCAACATCAGGTAGGGCCAGCTAACCACCGAAAGGTCGCTTTTCTGGATCTCAAGAAAAGTTTCGGGGTTGGTGGCTTGCAAGGCTGCTCGTTCGGCTTCGGTAGCCGGGTTCAGGCGCGACAGGATGAATTCTTTGGCAACCAGCATGCCCGTTAGCGAACCGATGGGGTTGAATGCTTGTGCCAGGTTGAGCCGGCGAGTGGCCGTGGCTTCGGCGCCCATCGAAAGAATGTAGGGATTCGATGTGGTTTCGAGAAAGGCCAGGCCACAGGTCATAATGAAATAAGCGATAAGGAATGCCCAGAAAGCCATAGCCGCACCGGCAGGAATAAAGAGGAAGCAGCCGGCGGCATATAAACATAGCCCGACCAGGATTCCTTTCTTGTAGTTGAATTTAGTGATAAATATAGCGGCCGGAATAGCCATGAAACAATAGCCTCCGTAGAAAGCAAACTGTACCAGCGAGCTTTCGAAATTCGAAATAAGCAGGATATTCTTGAATGCGGCTACCATGGGGTTGGTAATGTCGTTGGCAAACCCCCACAGGGCAAACAGCGAGGTAACGAGAATAAACGGATAGAGCCATGCGCGTGTGATAACGGGTGTTTTCTGGGTACTCATAAGTTTAGTGTTTAGGATTATATTGTTTGCGGTCAATGCTGCGTGCAATTAATTGGCGGCCTTCGTCCAGGTCTTTGATGGCTCCGTCGGCTATAGCTTGCAGGAGGATATTTCCCATAACGGTTGATTCTACAGCGCCGCAAATAACCGGAATACCCAACGCATCGGCTGTAAGCTGGTTGAGCAACTCGTTGCGGCTGCCTCCGCCTACGATGTAAAGGCGGTTTATTTTCCGGCCGGTGCATAGCTGCAATTCCCGGACCACCTCGCTATATTTACGGGCGAGCGAAGCCAATACCA
>JAVBNJ010000058.1:0-8260 GCA_031551625.1 Bacteroidales bacterium
AAATATCTATAGTTAACTATAATTATTTTGAAGACAAAATAGAAGTTCCAAGTCAAGAAATATATCAGTTTATGACAGAATGGGGAAAATATCTTAGGGAATGGAAAGACAGAATAGAGTCCCCCGTTCGGTAGTGTACCAATTGTCACTTTTAATGAGAAAACTGTATATAGTCATCGGATTGCTGAGCGTTTGCTTGTGTTGCGTTAACACAGGCAAAGTCTGTACGGATAAAGCGGGACAGGGCACAGCCTTTGTCCGAACAACTGCATGCAATACAGCCTGCGGCCAGCATGGGAAAAAGAGTGGGTAGATACAATTAATTTTTATATTCGAAAAAAGAAATATGACTTTGCTTGTGAAATTTGCGGTTGTAATTTAGCCCTATCTATAGCGAAATTAAATGAAATATTTGATGATTTATTAGCAAATTATACAGGATGGGGTACAAAAAATATTCAGGTAGGTTATAAGGAAATATTAGATAACATGGATAACTTTATAACTTTCGTGTCAAAAAACAATATAAGATGTACAAATTGTGAATATTTATTTAGTCGATTTTTAACAAATGCATCGACAGACAAGCAAGCCGTCTATTGGATAATGGAAGATATTGCAAGCGATATTTCTACTTTTGCCAATAAAAATATTTCTATAGAACTTCGTTTATCGAATGGCAGAAGAATTGATGTGGCTGTTGACAACCCTCCTATGTGGATAGAATATAAATGGTATGGCGGAGATGACAAAATAAAGCAATCCTTATTTATTGATGAATTTGTCAACCGAGATTTAGCTGGTATCACAGACTTAAAGCAACTACAATGGCGGATTAAAGGACAAAAACTGACCAAAGAAGAAGTTGTAGAATTTTTATCTTCACAAGAAGGACGAGAGGCTCTAAAAAACAATAAAATAATTAATTTGATAGACGACTATGCAGAAATGGCTGGATATTCCAACTCTATAACTAATGTTGATGATGCAATTACTTTCCTTAATAAAAATAATACTTGGTTTAATTTGATTTTTAAATAAAATTTATGAAATCATTAGGTACAATAAATGCAGTTAAATCATTCGAATTCAATAATGATAAAATTTATTGTTTTTCGGACAATGTTATCAACGTATTCAATACAAACTTGAATATTATAAGAGAAATTACTACGACTTTTGGGTACGAGATAAAATTTGGAAAAGTAATATTGTTTCAACATAACGATGGAGATAATTTTTATCTATTAGATTGTAATGAAGATTCTATTATTTTTGAAAGTAATGAAAATTATCATTTGATACGTAATATGGTTGTTAATGATAAAATTTATATACTAAATAAAAGTAAAACAATAGATGAATTTAATCAAGGCTTTGAACTTCAAAATAAATTATCCATAGGTAGATTTCCAAAATTAATTATGGATGGTCGATTTATAAAAAGTAGAGATAATGGAGGATTTAGCTGCTTTGATATTTATAGCCAAAGTAAACTTTGGCAGCTAAACTTTTCAAATTTACTACAAGGTCAAGAGATTCTTCAAACAGGTAACATACTCGTTTCTTATAATAAAATTTATTTTCACTTATACGAAAGAAATGAGGTAAACAATGCCACTTTTTGTGTAGATGTCGAAACTGGAGTCGTATTGAATAGATATAATAATTTTGGTATTTACCTGCAACAACAAGATGATTGTATTTTCACGGCTTACAATTATGAATATAAGATTCTATACACACGCACACAGGAAGTAAAATCCGTGAACATGGAGCATGAGTTTAAACAATATAACTTACATATCAATCTTTCACGATGGGTAGTGCAAAATAACTTATTATATTTTGTAGATGGGATAATAATGCCAACTAACAGGTTTGGTATAATTAATATGGAAACGGGAAAGTTGGTTGACTTACAGGAAGTAAATATAAATGATGGCATCAATAACAACATCAGGGAAATACAGGTGCATCACAACAAAATATTTGTACATTGTTCAGATAATACATTACATATTTTTGAAAGGAGTTAATAAATTAAGACGTCGGGTGTCATGGAACGGTTGGGTGGCGAAGATGGGGTAGCAACTATTTTAGCAGCTTATAAAGGGAAGTGTAGTACATGCGGTAGTGTACCAATTGTCACTTTTAATGAGAAAACTGTATATAGTCATCGGATTACTGAGCGTTTGCTTGTGTTGCGTTGACACAGGCAAAGCCTGTACGGATAAAGCGGACAAGGCAAGTCTTTGTCCGAACAACTACATTTGAATATCGAGCCTTCGACTGTAAAAAACGATCGGAAATTTGCCGGAACCAGTGCTTTTTTCTATCTTTGCAGAGTTGTAAGTGTTTATTCTTTTGTAGATAATGCTTGCAACATCCCCCCAATAAAACAGTAACAATAATACGCTGCTATTATTGCAGGTTTGTCGTTTGATAAAACGGCAATATGTGATGTGTGAAATTTAGATTACTGGTTCCTTGAAAGATAGAAAACGATAATATAATATACAACCTATGAAACCTCGACAAAAGGCATTGCTGTTGAGTATAGCCTCCATAGCCACCTATAACCTGCAAGCGCAGGTAGGTATCAACACCATGAACCCCGACAGTTCGGCGGCGCTACACATTTTCCACATCAGCAAAGGGGTACTGCTGCCTACGGTAGATAACAGTCATCGACTCACAATGACCAGCAATAATAAAGAAGTTGGTAACGGATTGTTGGTGTATGATACCATTCAGCGAATTTATTATTTCCGCGACAGTCGCAATCACCAATGGTTAGCGCTTAACCCATGGCGAGTGAGCGAAAACACAAGTGCAGCTATGCCTTGGCGTGATATTCGACTAGCTGAAGACTATAGAGATAAAAATGTATACATAGGCGCCAATGTTAACGCCGTTGCCAGTGCTAAGCTACATGTGGAGGGAACTTTCCGTGCCGAAGGAAGTATAACTGCTCAAAATGGAATTGCAATAACCGGTAATGCCACAGTATCTAATAATGTAATAATAGGTAGCAATACAACGCTATCCAGTGGAAGCGCGACTTTTGGCAATACCTTTATTAATTCCGGAACAGTTACAGCGACAAATATTGCAGGATATGGAACCATTCCGCTTGGTGGTATTATCATGTGGAGCGGAACTACAGTCCCCGATGGATGGGCATTGTGCAACGGTGCTCCCAGTAACGGCTATACCACTCCCAATTTAAGAGGTCGGTTTATTGTTGGCTACGATCCTGGCGACAACGATTATAAAGAGCCGGGAAACCTAAGTGAAAAAAACCTTACAGTAGGAAGCACAGGAGGAGAAAGAACACATACATTGTCTGTGAATGAAATGCCTAAGCACGGTCATAATATGAATATAGGTTGGAGCGGTTCGGAATCTGGAAGCGACAAAAGTCATGTTAGCCAATTTCAAGGTGAGTGGCCAGGATATACTCCAGATTATACAGATATTCGCTCTGTTGGTGAAACCGGTGGCTCTCAGCCCCACGAAAATCGTCCTCCTTATTACGTTTTAGCCTTTATTATGCGAGTAAAATAAAATACAATAAATTATTATTAACAAATTAAAATTAAATTTTATGAAAAAAACAACCTACCCGTTGTATGCAATGATGAAAAACATGTTGGTGCTTGCAGTGGCAACTACATTGACTTTTGCCACCGCTTGCAGCAAAAGCGGTGACGATGATGGCGAAGAAAGTAGTGAACTTTACACACCTCCGGTAAATTTAAGTAATGCGCAGATTATTGACTTACTTGGTACCGCCTATTCGAAACTGGCAGCAGAAAATACTTTTACCATAACGTCCGTGCGCACAGTTACAGAAGAAGACAATATTGTGAGTAGTAAGTTAAAAAGGCAGACCATTTTGAATGTAGCTGCCAAGAAAGCATTAGTGATAGAATATGACTTGTTGACTTCACCTGAAACATTTCTTTGGTTCAACTATATTGAAGATACTACAGAATATGAATATAGTTATAAAAAGAGTTTAAAAATTACGGATGCATACTTCAACAACATATCCGTGTTTATAAACATTTTACCGGAACTGAAATATTATGACTGGAAAGTAGAGGGACAACGTTTTGTGGGCACATATGTAGACGGTACGAGAATAAAAACGGTTACGATAATACAGACCAAAGATATGCAATACCATACAGCAAAGTACACAGTAGGTTCTCTTATAAGCGGTGATACAAAAGGCACAGTTGAGGAGTTTACTTTTAACTATGATGCTACCATCCCTGCTATGCCTAATGGATTTTCTACGGCCTATTTTACTCCCTTTGAACAATTCAGTGTAAAAGTGATATGGGGAGAAGGCCAGGGCGAGAATACTTTTTACTCTAACCCTATTGCAAATGGAAAAGGCTACTTTTCTTTAGACATGTTATCTGCTTACATTCCTTCGGTGACAGGTAAATATCCACAATACTATTCTGATTCCGCATTTGCACACAAGATTGAAAACAGTACTATTTATTTAACCGACAACAACACGGTTATATATGCAAAATGGGTTGTTAAATAAATTCATACAACGATAGCCCCGGCAAGCCTTTCCGGTCGCTTGCCGGAGCTATTACCCAAATGGTTCACCCGGAATTAACAATAGACATCACAACCTATGAAACAACGACGATCCCTTGTCGTAATTATCTTTGCCATACTACTGGGACAAATGCCTGCGTTGGCGCAACAGTATCCGGTAAGCATTACCAATTTCAACATTTCGCCGAGTGTCTTCCTCAGCGACTACACATCGCCAGGTTCCGGTGGCATCAAGGCTACGCTGAAGTTCACGGACTACAACGAAGCCAGCGCCGATGTCTATCTGAAACTAACCATCGAAGGAGCCAATGCCAAACTGATGACGTCGCCGTCGTTCCGCCCTACAATGGCCTACACGCTGGTTCCCGGTGAGCCTTACTCTATTCAGGATGCAGACTTTACGCCTTATTTTTTGTTTCAAAATTTAGTGTGTCAGGGCATCACGCAGGCCGACTTGCAGCGTACCGACCAGCTACCGGAAGGTTGGTACACATTTACGATTCAGGCGCTTGACCTGCGCAGTGGCAAAGCACTTTCAGCGCCGGCTTCCACGCGGGCACATCTGGCATTGATTGATCCACCCACTCTTTTTGCACCCACCAAAGGGCAATTTGTGAAAACAACCATACCGCAAATTACTTTCCAATGGCAGCAGAATGCTCACACGGTATTGAGCAAACTGAATGTGGAATACTATGTACAACTCTACGAAATACCCGATGGCGAAAATCCGCTAACAGCCATGCAAAACAAAAGCGCACGGCAAGTGGCGATTACCAACGCTATCAGCGGACGAACCTATAGTTACGGCCCTTCCGATTTTCCGTTGACACCGGGGAAACGGTATGCATACACCATCAAAGCGCAGGATGCCAACGGACACAAGTGGTTCAAGAATGACGGAGTAAGTGAAGTGGGTTGGTTCTACTATGGCTACCCGACAGGAGGGCACGTGGCATTGCTTTATCCAAAAAATGAAGATGCACTGAACCGCCGCATGGTTCAAAAACTGGAATGGGCAGCCTGCGACAATTTGGTAGACAATACACAACCTGTTGTCTATCGTGTAAAAATGGCGGAGCTGAAAGCAGACGCCAACCCTGCCACCGCTATCGGGCAAACAGACGAGTGGAGTTTCGAGAGTTCCGAAATATTGAATAAAAGCGGATACAGTTCCGTCTTGAAAAATGTAGATAGCGAAGCGCGCTATGTCTGGCAAGTCAAGGCGTTTACCGATGGTGTAGAAGTCGGCACGAGCGACATCCAAACATTTTACGCACCTCCTTCAATCGAAGAATTTGTAGCGAGTTCCGGGCACATTGTGGAGGTTACAGCTATTACCAACAGTAATCTTAGCGACTTGGCAGGACGCGGTAAAATAAAAGCTACCGCATCGGGCAAAAAAGTGGACATCCACTTCGAGCACTTGCGTATCGAGAACATTGACGGGATAATGCTATTGACGGCCGGCCAAATTCAATGTGCCCTTGACGGACAATTGGAACCCATTACGCTGCGCCCATCCACCGCCGTGAACGACAAGGCTACGTGCTACCCCGACAGCATACGCATCAACACCGAAGGAATGTTTATCAAAGGGCGTGTAGAGTGGGATTACCCATTCGGCACGGCTACCAAAGAAAAAAGCAAGGTGCGTTTCCAACCTACGTGGTTCGACTACAATGACAACTATCGCCTGAGCGGCGCACCGCAAGTGGTTTCCGAACAATCGTACAACCTTGTGGAGCCTGCCAAGTTCTATATGAAACTCGGCGACAAATCGTATGCACAAGTGTTGCGCAACGAATGGGAGATGATTTTTTCGGGACAAATTTTCGTGAACGAGAAAGTAGTGGGCACAGAGAGCGAGTACTACAGCATTGATTTCAGCGAGTGGCGCGAGTTGCACTACAACCGCATGGAAAACTACCGGAATCCCAATGAAATTCACTTGCTGGCCAATACAAAACTCAACCTTGTACCCCGCACGGTAATTGTTGACTTGTCGGAAGAGTTTTCGCCTTCTAAATTTTCCGACGAACCTGCATGGAAAGGCATTTATTTTGAAAATTTCGATCTGCGGTTTATCCCCGAAGTGGATGAACGTGGACAAATTAAATTGACCCAAGAAATTTTTAACAACTACACATTGGCCGTTGCCGATACCTGCCGCGCGTGGGTTATCGGCGACGGTCTGCATTTTCGTTACGCTACACAAATTGCCGAAGAGGGTATTGTGCAGTTCAATACTTTTCCCAGCAAGGTCGACCTGCTGAGCATCAATATCCAGAAAAGCGCCGTGCTGCAGGCGCAACTCAAAGGCAGCATCCGTATACCGGTAATCAGTCAAACCGACCGTTATGCGTATACAGTTCCTATTACCAGTAGCGGATTCCAAACCGGCTACCTCGATAAAAGTTTAGATGGATTATCGTTTATATTCAACGAAGCAAGCCGCGACCAGCGGCTGCAGGCTCGCGTCAAACGCGCCGTATTTTCCGGACAAAACCGGTTGGACATGGATTTGGAATTGACGTGGGAGAAAATCGGTGTTACCTTCAAAGACCTGCAGCAATTCTGCGCATGGGGTAACTACGACATCGGGTTCGTATCGCCCAAAGGCGTAGCCAACCTTACGCACCAGGCACAAGGCGTTGTCGAAGATTACCGCATTAACGTTGAGCAAATGGGCTGTGGTCGCATGTGCAACCAATATGCCTTTGCCGTGGCTGCCAGCGTAGTGATCGACGACGACATATCGGGCGTCAAAGGAGCGCCGATACTCAATTTTTACAGTATTGCCGACAATTCGCTACTGCATTTCGATTGTTCGCTCGAGCAGCAGAACATACAAACCGAACAGCGGTTTGTGAATGAAGGTAATTTTCCAATGACCGACCAAGGTATTGGCGAACCGCAAAACGACAGAACCGCCGAACAGTTAGCTGAACAGGAAGCACAACAAAGGGCACAGGCGGCAGCGATAATCGAGGCGTACAATAATGCGCACGATATAGTGAAACAAATACGCTACGATACAACGTCCGCAGGGGCGCTAAGTGTCAATGAACAGGAATACTTAAACAGTCAAAAAAACGATGCCGAGCCTGTTAAAGTGGATGAGTTGACTATTCAAGAAATGATTAGCTCGCTTAAAGAATTAAGAGCACTGATGGTCGATATTTCAGCCCTTGGCATATTAAAAGAAAAGCAACAAGAAAAAGTCAAAAAACTGGATGCCGTATTTGGAGACTGGCTCATAGCATTGGAAGACATTAACAAGCAAATCTACACGTTTAATAAACTGATAGACGATTTCAAAAGCGGGGCTATTCTGGAGCAGGTTGTAGATGTGGCCGTAGATGCCTTGATGGCCAAAATATCGCCACCTATGCTAAAAGCCGGCGAAACAGCAAAAAAATTCATAACAAAACAAGTAACTACTGTCCAAAATACAGCCTTGAAAGAAGTGGACAAACTTGTAGATGTTAGTTTTGATGGCATCCGTACAGCAACTGCCGGAGTTATCAAGGATTCTAAAATAGCCGACGAAATTATTATAGCTGCTCGCGATCGGTTAAAAAAAGAAATACGCTATGCGGTAGAAAAATCTATTCAAGATAATTTTACCTCTTATTTTACCGGATTTATTGACACAATAATACAAGTA
>JAVBNJ010000156.1:0-14554 GCA_031551625.1 Bacteroidales bacterium
ATAATTTTTAACAAAAAAAAACGAACGCACTTTCCATGGAAAGTGCGTTCTTTTTTTTTGCTTCACTCGTTGTTCGATTAATTTTTTATTTTTTCAAGAATTTCAACGACTGTGTGGCATGTTCATTGGTTGGATCATACTCTATCGCTTTCTGGAAGTTCTCAATTGCTTTTTGCTGGTCGGTTGCAGCGCAGGCTGAACCAATGCATGTGTAAGCTTCCGATACGCGAATTTTGATATTCTCTTTCGGGGTTTCCAGTTCTCCTTTTTCGGTCAATATTTTAATGTATTGCTCATAGTAAGTGGCCGATTTTATTTTACCTTCCTCGCCCATGTATTGGTTGAGGCGGCCACGGTTAAAGTACGCATCTTGTGTAGCGGGTGCTTTTTCAATAACTACGGCATATACCGAGTCGGCTTTGCGCATCTCTGCCTCATGAAGGGGCCATTGGTCTTCGGGGAGAGGCGCTACTGTGTAGAGTACCGAGTTGGCATAATACAAATTGTCAATCAACCTACTCTTGGGGTTTTCCATCAATGCTTCAAAAATACGCGAGGCATTGTAATAGTCCTTGCTTATTTTTCTTGTGGTGTCTACTTTTCTCATGTAAATTTTTATGCCCAGTTCGCTGAAATCGATGTCCAACACTGCATCTTTTGCATTGGCTTGGCGTATAGCGGCAATCATCTTCACAAAGCCTGCCGTATCAAGTATGGCGCCTTCTTCCGATATAGATTGCTTCAGGTAAGCTTTTGCCAGGTACATGTAGTCTAAACCCATTACACGTTTAGGATCTACTTTCGCAATAAAATCGGTCAATGCTTTGATAGCTTCGGGGTAGTTGCCGTTTTCAAAGGCCGAGAAGCCAAGGTAGCGCAAGATGCGTGGATTCACGTTATCCAGTTTTTGCATTTCTAAGGCTTCTTTTTCCAATGTCTGGTAGTCCTTAGCTAACACCAGGAAGTCGGCATGACGCATGCGCGAATTGAGAGATTGGTCGGTCAAACTCAAATATTTTTTATAGTATTCAAGCGCTTCGGTAATATTAGCATCGTATTTATCCTTATCAAGGAGAGCCCATAAATAGTACGTTTCGGCCAATTCGCGGTACGTGGGGCCATATTCAGGATTGCTGGCAATTAGTTCCTTCATGCTGGACACCGCTTCTACAAAAGCACGTGCATTTTTGATAATTACCGCCAGATGGAGTTTGGCACGTAGCAAACTGTTGTCTAGATTGTAGGCTTCGCGGTAAGCAACATAAGCCGCGCTGGCATTCGAAAGATTGTATTCGGCATCGCCTAAAACCAAATAAGCCTCTGCCAATTTTGGTTTAATGGAAACCGCTTTCTTTGCATATTCGGCCGCTTTAGCATAATTGGGGTTCAATGATTTGGCGTAGGCACGGGCAATGTACATCCACTCTTCCGCATCTTTTTTCCGGATGTTTTCAGTAGCTTTGGCAAAGCTGGCTTCGGCTTCGGCATTTTTACCTTCGTCGAGGTAGTATTGACCCAGCCCAATGTAATTCAAGTGGCCTTCTTTCTTTAATCCAAGGCCTTTATTGAAGGTTTGGAAAGCCAGGCCATCTTCCGTAATAGTCAAGTACAAGGTACCCAGTTGGAAATAGTTTTCGCCGTTAAGCGAGTCGGTTTTCACCAATTCCTCCAGTATATGACGGGCTTTTTCATATTGTTCCGCTTCAATGGCTTTTTGCGCATCGGCCATATTCTGGCTGAAAGCATTTAGAAGACAGGTTGTAAATAGCAAACCAGTTAGTAATACTTTTTTCATGATCGTAAGTCCTTATAATTTTTTTCGTATTAAAATTTCGCGTTTGGGGTAAGTTACCGGCACCAATCCGGCTTTCAGTATGATACGTTGCCCCACATCGCCTGCTAAAAACGATGCAAAACCCATGCCAAGACCTGTGGTGCCCTGATAGTTGATGATGCGTATTTTGCGGATAAACGGGTATTCGCCCGAGGCAATATCATTCTGTGTTGGTTTGTAGTACCCTGTTTCCGTACCTACAGCCAGCACCTGTATTTTATTGATATACGGCTGTTGGTCGCTGTCGTGCTCGTAGAGCCAGTCTATCCCCACAAAACCAATGGCAGCAGGGTGTTCGGAAATATATTTTATCAGTTCTTCACTGGAATTTGCAGAGTAAATGGCCGCATTGGCAAAGGAAGCCACGCCGGCAAGGTTGAGCATATATTGCACCGTGCTCGACCTCGAATTATCGAACACCAGTGTGTATTTGTGTGGATTTTCTCCACCTGTGAGCAACGCTTTCAGTTCCGCCAACGTGATGGAAGTGTCGCGCTGCTGTTTGCTAACAATTAATGCAATGGCATCATAGGCTATATCGGTAACCCGAGGCCTTATTTGCTTGCTTTCGAAATAGGCTTGTTCGGTGGCAGTGAGTTCGCGCGACAATATGGCAATGCGCGTCGAATCCTGCGCCAGTAATTGAGCAATATCTTGCTCGGGGAGTGTAATAATATCTAGCGTAGCGTGTTGGTATTGGCTTTCAAACACTTCTACCTGCCCTTCTATCATGGGAAAAAACGTTTCGTCCACCAAAATGGAAGTATGGCCGCGCGTAGGTGTTTCATCTGTTTTCTTTGCAAATTTGCAAGAAGCTATTCCGGCGCCTGCCGCTATCAACATGAATAAATAAATAGCGGTCTTTTTCATCTGCGATTTGCTTTTTTCAAGTCGTTGAAGAGCCGCCACAACCGGAAACAGGCATAGACTACCAATAATGCGCCGAATGCATTTTTGGCCAATGGCGACAGGTTAAACGGCATATCTTTATAGCATAAAAACAGCAATCCTAATGACAGATACAGCAGGAAAAACAGAAACCCTATTGCAAATAGGAGTTTCTGTTTTCCTGTCGTCTGTTTAAACTGATGTGCAAAGCCCATCTTTTTCAGCAGTTCAATTTATTGTACTTTAATCACTACAGGTTTAATGTACATAACCCGTACCGCACGCCCGTTGGTCATCCCTGCGTTCCATTTAGGCATTTTCTCAAATACCTTGGCAATATCGCGTGCAATGGCAGGGAACCCGCCATCGCGCAGGATTTTCACGGCTGTGATACTCCCATCTTTTTCTACTACGAAACTGATGTTCACACGCAAGATGCCTTCCACCCCTTCGAGGTCACGGCTGATGTTCCGCATGATGTATTCATCGAATTTTTCCATACCACCGGGGAATGTTGGTGCTACTTCTACCGCTGCCACCGGAACAGGATCTTCGGCTTCTACAACTCTAGCCTCCACCGTGTGTGTCGAAGGAGTTTCAATAATTACTAACTCACCGGACTCGTCCCCTTCAATGTTTTGCCCCCCGGCAATCTTGTCTTTCAATACTTCCTGGCTCACCATTTCTTCGACTACTTCTTCGTCGGGTGCTACTACAGGCGGTGTAAATTTAACCACATCCTGAAGCGATTTTACTACTGGCTCAGGTGGTGGCGGTGGTAATTCTTGGTCTTTCGGCTTGTCCTCGGGTAATGGATCCAGATTGACCACTATTAATGTGTCGGAAAGAGTTTTACCTCCAGAGTCTCTATTGCTGGTTATTTGCTTTGCTATAAATGGGAGGGTTATAATCGAAGCAAAAATTAAAGAACCTATAATAGTCGCTTTAATGGTTATTACAGACTCTTTGCGACGTATTTCGTAGGCGCCATACTTCTTGTTCCGGCCCTCAAAAATAGTGTCGATCCAATTCTGCCCGAATAAATTTATTTTGGAATTTAACATAGCTTTTTCATCTAAATTAACATCTAATTGTTCAACCCATTTTTACCCAACAGTGTAGTATCGGCAGGGGTTATATCCACAATAGCGTAGGTCTTCACTTGTGTAATCGCCATTTCGTCCAATGCATCTACCAGGTTGCGGTAGGTCGATTTTTCGCTTGCTTTAATGATTACAGTCAAGTTTTTTGTAGAGTCGCTTGCAGCATATTGTGCTTGTATCTGCTGTTTTTTAGCCAGCAACACTTTTCGTATACCATCTTTGCCGTAGCCTGTTACTTCAGGGCCTTCAATTGCTTTTACTTCTTTTCCCTTGGCATCTACACCCGGTGTGTTTCCTAAGTACCACACCAGTTGATTATGGGTTCCCAATACCAGTGTCACCGTGCGATGCTCGGCAACCCTTGTTTCTTGGCCGGGTTCTGGTTTTTCAGATGTGTCGGGCATTGCCAGGGGCATTGATTGCGGCTTCGAGAGAGTCGTAGTAAGCATAAAAAAAGTGATGAGCAGGAACGCCAAGTCTACCATTGCAGTGAGGTCGACCGAAGAGTTCATCTTCTTGCTCCGGATCTTTTTATCGCCTTTTCCTTTCGGTTCCGGTGTATTTAATTCAGCCATTTTTTACCATTTTTTAAGTTTAAAAATCGTCGCCCCGCAGGCCGGTAATCAAAAAGAAATTATTCTTCCGTTGTTTTTGCAATATATCAATAACCTGTTTAATGGTCGGGTACGATATACTGGCATCGCCTTTAATGGCAATGCTCAAATCAACTTTATGTTCAGGGTCAACCTGCTTGGCAGCCAAGCGGGCGCTCATAATCCAATCGTATAATTGATTGTTGGTAGAGTCCATCGGAATACCTTTTTGTACGCCTGGTTTCACCCGATCTTCGTTTCTCATCGCTATCAACTGTTTCAGGTTGCGGATATCCACCCCAAAAAAGTCGATAAGAGCAAACGCCTGTTTGTCTTCATCAGTAAATTCGATATTAAATTTTTTGCCATACTTCTCTTCCATGCGCTCGAGCATATCTATGCGCACATCCTTGCCGGTAACCCCAAAAAACACTTTGTCTTCACCCACCGTAATTGTAGCCAGATTCGTATCGGGAATTTTGGACTGTACGGTTGACGAAGGCGTGTCTACAGGGTAAGGTTCGGGCAGCCTGGCAGTAGAAGACATGATAAAGAAGGACAACAATAGAAACGCGACGTCACACATGGCCGTCATGTCTATTCTTGTACTCTTTTTATGAGTTTTTACTTTAGCCATAATCTGCAGCTTTTTTTAGTTTATAAATTGCTTAGCACTAAAATTATTTGCTGCGAAGTTTACGGTACGATTGGGTAAGTGCAAAACCGGCTTCGTCCACAAAGTAGGTAAGCGTGTCGATTTTTGAGTTAAAGAAGTTGTAGGCAATGGTAGCCAAAATAGAAGTGGCGATACCGGTAGCCGTGTTAATCAAGGCTTCCGAAATACCGTTGGCCAACTGAGCCTGGTCGGGTGTACCAGCCACAGCCAATCCTGAGAATGCCTTGATCATCCCTGATACCGTACCCAACAATCCCAACAGTGTACCGATTGACACGTTGGTCGAAAGAATCACCATGTTTTTTTGCAGTGTCGGCATTTCGAGCGAAGTAGCTTCTTCCACTTCTTTTTGAATCAATTCGGTGGCTTTGTCGATATCCATGCCTTCGGCTTCTACTTCTTTGTATTTTACCAATGCCGCATGAACTACGTTAGCTACCGAGCCTTTTTGCTTGTCGCAATGAGCCATTGCTTCGTTGATTTGACCGTTTTTGATAAATCCTTGAATGGTATTTACGAATTTATCCAGATTGCCTTTGCCTTCCGATTTGGTAAGTACGAAGAAGCGTTCAATAGCGAATACGATGGTCATCAAAAGCAAACCCATCAAGCCGGGCACGATAACACCACCTTTGTAAACTGTACCAAGGAAGTTCCCGTCAATGGGGTGTCCGTTTATAGGATCTCCACCTTCAAAATTGGCAGGATTACCCATTACAAATTTCCAGATTAGAAAACCAATTGCAATACAAAGAACAATGGTTAAGCCTGCAAAAATATTAGAGGCTTGGGCTTTGGTGTTTTTTTTAACGTTTTCCATGTTGTTTTATGATTTAAATTGTTTAGTTAGTTTTTGGCAGTTGATTTTTACAAAAAAATTAAAATTTCAATTTGCAAATATAGTATTTTTTTTAATACGAAGTTGTAATTACTAAAAAAATATAGTAATTTTGTACTCTCTTAATTTTATTAATACTTTTATAGTACGACATGTTACATAGTGACCATTCTGCTAACAATTCTCTTGCTTCACAAGTAGTTCGGTACACCGGTGTAGATGCCCAGCGTTGCTACCAATGTGGTAAATGCTCGGCGGGTTGCCCGTTGGCCAACGATATGGATTATACATCGAGTATGGTGATGCGTATTTTACAAAACGAAGACGACAAATTAGACAAGGATTTGTTGCAATCGCAAGCAATCTGGCTTTGTGCCTCGTGCGAAATGTGCATTTCGCGCTGTCCGATGTCGGTCGATATACCTAAAGTGATGGATTTCTTGCGCCAGCAATCTATTGCAAAAGGCCTGCAGAATAAAGCGGCGGCTAAAAATATCATTCCGTTCCACCGGTCGTTCTTGGACATGATTCGCCTTACGGGGCGTTCGTACGAAGTAGGTATGGTTGTCGATTACAAGCTGCGTAGCAAAAAGTTTATGCAAGACCTGACCGTAGCGCCCAAAATGTTTCTGAAAGGCAAACTGTCTATATTTCCCGAAATGGTGAAAGGCACCAAAAATATTTCCCGCATTTTTAAACAGAGTGGAAAGTTGAAAATTGGAAATTGAAAGTGTTGTTCTTCACTTTCAATTTCCACTTTCAAATTTCAATTAATAATGATATGAAAACAATAGGATTCTACCCCGGTTGTTCGCTGGAAGGCACTGCGCGCGAATATTCCGAATCGGTAATTACATTGGCCAAGGCATTCGGTTTTGAATTGCAACAGGTGCCCGACTGGAACTGTTGCGGTGCCACAGCAGCACACAATTTGAACAAAGCGCTCTCGCTGGCGTTGCCTGCGCGCATTCTGGCATTGGCCGAAAAAGCCGGCATGCAGGAAATTCTGGTGCCTTGCGCAGCCTGCTACAACCGTTTGGCTGTAACAAAACATGAATTGTTTGCCGATGTGGAACTGAAAAAACAAGTCGAGGACGCAATGGATATGCGATTGAGTACGCCTGTCCGCATCCTGAATGTCTTGCAATTTATTCAGGAATATATTTTGCCGGAATTGCCGGCTAAACTAAAATATTCGTTCGGAAAAAAAGCCGCTTGTTATTATGGTTGCCTACTGGTACGTCCGCACGAAGTGTTGCGGTTCGACCGCGTGGAAGACCCACAAAGTATGGACGAGGTAATGCGCGCCATTGGCGGCGAAACCATCGACTGGCCGTTCAAGACCGAATGCTGTGGTGCCGGTTTGTCGGTGAGCCGCACCGATTTGGTGGCGAAACTTTCCGGGAAACTCGTGAAAGAAGCGACCGACCGCGGCGCCGAAGCTATTATTGTGGCTTGCCCCATGTGCCATGCCAATTTGGACATGCGCCGTTCGGCTATTGATAAATTCTTGGGCAAGAAGTCAAAAGTGCCCGTGCTGTATATTACACAAGCCATTGGCTCGGCCATTGGATTGACGGAAAAAGAAACCGGCGTACAGCGGCACTTAGTAAAAGTAGACTGGGAAAAATTAAGGAAATAATATGTCACGTATAGGCGTTTTTATTTGCCATTGCGGCGAGAATATATCGGCCACGGTCGATTGCGGAAAAGTAGCGGAACAAATAGGAAATGTGCCGGGTGTGGTATATTCCACCGACTACAAATACATGTGTTCCGATCCGGGACAAACGAAAATCAAAGAAGCGATAAAGGAACATAACCTCACGGGGGTGGTGGTATCGGCGTGTTCGCCGCGGATGCACGAACCTACGTTCCGTAAAGCCTGTGCCGAAGCTGGCTTGAACCCCTACCTTTGCGAAATGGCCAATATCCGCGAACACTGTTCGTGGGTGCACGAAAAAGGCGAAGCCACTACGCAAAAGGCGGTGGACTTGGTACGCACGCTGGTCGAAAAAGTAAAGAACAATCATCCGCTTGAAGCCATCAAAGTGCCGTTAAATAAAACGGCTGTAGTGATTGGCGGCGGTGTGACAGGGATTCAGGCTTCGTTGGATATTGCCAATGCCGGACAAAAAGTGATTCTGGTAGAGCGTGAGCCATCTATCGGTGGAAAAATGGCCGGTCTTTCCGAAACCTTCCCCACGCTTGACTGTTCGCAATGTATCCTTACGCCGCGACTGGTTGATGTGGCGCAACATCCGAACATCACGCTTTACACTTACTCTGAAGTGGAAAGCATGGACGGGTTTATCGGGAATTTCAATGTGCGCATTCGCCGGAAAGCTAAGAGTGTGGACGAAAAAACGTGTACCGGTTGTGGCTTGTGTACCACGAAATGCCCGAATAAAAAAATTCCGAGCGAGTTTGAGCAAGGTCTGGCTAACCGCACGGCTATTTACGTACCATTCCCGCAAGCTGTGCCCAATAAACCGGTGATTGACCGTGCTAATTGCACTTATTTCAAAACCGGTAAATGTGGCGTGTGTCAAAAGGTTTGTCCAACGGGCGCTGTAAACTACGCGCAACAAGATGAAATAATCGAAGTAAAAGCAGGTGCCATTGTATTGGCCACCGGCTTTGAAGTGAAGAAAGCCGATTTCTTTCCCGAATACGGCTATGGAAAATATAAAGATGTAATCAACGGGTTGCAGTTCGAGCGTTTGGCTTCGGCTTCGGGCCCTACGAAGGGTGAGATTCGCCGTCCGTCCGACGGGAAAGTGCCCGAAAAAGTGGTGTTCCTGGCCTGTGCCGGTTCGCGCGATGCGGCAAAAGGCATTCCCTACTGCTCAAAAATCTGCTGCATGTACACTGCCAAGCACGCTATCCTCTACAAACACAAAGTACATCATGGCACACCGTATGTATTTTACATGGACATCCGTTCGGCAGGGAAAAATTATGATGAATTTACCCGTCGTGCCATTGAGGAAGACGGTGCAAAATATATCCGCGGACGTGTATCGAACATTTACGAAAAAGACGGCAAGCTCATTGTCCGTGGCGCCGATACTTTAATGGGCGGACGTCCTGTAGAAATTGAAGCAGACATGGTCGTGCTGGCCAGCGCCGCCGTATCGTCTGCCGGCTCTGAAGAGTTGGCGCAAAAGCTGCACGTATCGTATGATGCGTACAAATTTTTTGCAGAAGCGCACCCGAAATTGAAACCGGTGGAAACAAACACCGCCGGGATTTTTGTAGCCGGTGCCTGCCAGGCGCCGAAAGATATTCCCGAATCGGTAGCCGCTGCATCGGGCGCGGCCGCCAAGGTGATCGGCCTGTTCTCGAATAGCGAGCTTACGCGCGAACCGTTGGTTGCCAAAGTAAACCGCATGCCTGCCCCGATTTTCTCGACCTGTATGGGTTGCGGCATGTGTGCCAATGTGTGCCCCTATCAAGCTATCAGCAAGGAAGAAATAAAAGACCGCGCCGGCAATGTCGTAAAAAATATTGCGTCTATCAACCCCGGCTTGTGCCAGGGCTGCGGAACCTGCGTAGCATTCTGTAAATCGAAATCCATCGATCTCGAAGGATATTCGAACAAACAAGTATATGAAGAAGTATTAGCCCTTTTGAACGCATAATCAAGGATTAAATTCAAACCATTATGGCAAAAAAGCAATCTATTTTAATTGATAATTCCAAAATTGCTCTTATTTCACAAGGAGATGAAGATTATATTTCTCTCACTGATATGGCTCACAGCCAGATGGAGGAACATATTATCATAAAATGGTTAAGCTTGAAAAGTACAATTGAGTATATCGGAGAATGGGAAACCTTGTATAATCCGAATTTTAATTATACCGAATTCGGTACAATTAAAAACTCATCAGGAAGTAATAATTTCGTACTATCTGTAAAACAATGGATTGATTTGTTTGTCGAATATGGAAAACTTGAATGCCGTTTTTATCAACGAAAATATTCCTCAAAAAGAACGATTAGTAAAATTGAATAAAATAGCAATTCAACAAATGACTGTTTTGCAAGAAATTGAAAGTAGAAAATTGTTAAAAGAATAAAATTTTTGAATTGATAAATAAGATATTATGTCAAATTTTGAACCAAAAATAGTAGCTTTCGTGTGCAACTGGTGCACCTATGCAGGTGCCGACCTCACGGGAACAAGCCGTATCAAGTATTCACCGAATGTGAAGATTATCCGTTTCCCATGTACGGGGCGTATTGATTTCATGTTGCTCATGAAAGCCTTTTCCAACGGGGCCGATGGCGTGATTGTATCGGGTTGCCACCCGAACGATTGCCACTACACCTCTGGCAATTTCCATGCACGCCGCCGCTGGACGATGTTCCGCACGCTGCTTGATTTTATGGGTATCGAAATCGACCGCATCACCTTTACGTGGGTGTCGGCCGCCGAAGGCGCCAAATGGGCCGACGTGGTAAACGATACTGCCAACCGTGTCAAGGAAATGGGACCTTACAAAAAGTATCAAGAAATTTCGAACGAAGATTATGAATAAAGTAAACGAAATAGCCAACAACCTGCTGCAATCGGGCGATGTGCAATGTGTGATAGGATATGCCGAAGGTTCCAACGGGCGTGTACGTCCGGCGTTTGCACGCAACAGCGAGGAAGCGTCGCGCCTGGTGTACGACAACCGTTGCACACAAAACCTGGCCATGTATTTGTACAAACGCGAAATAAAAAGCCTTGGAAAGCCGGCCATTGTAGCCAATCAAAGTACGCTGCGCGGCATCATCCGCCTGGCGGCCGAAAAGCAAATTGCCGATAATTCGGTGGTTGTACTTGCCGTGCAAGATACTGGCGACGTATTGGAATTCCGTACATTCGACGAAATAGAAACTCATTTGGCTACGCTGGAACACAAGCTCAGTGCCGAAGACCAGGCATTGCTCGATAAACTGAACGCCATGAGCGCCGAAGAGCGCTGGGCATTCTGGAAAGGCGAAATGGAGCACTGCATCAAGTGTTACGCTTGCCGCCAGGCTTGTCCGATGTGCTATTGCACCCAATGCACCGTAGAGAGCAATTTGCCGCAATGGATACCTGTGGCAGCCAGCACACAAGGTAATTTGGAATGGCATCTCATGCGCGCCATGCACTTGTCGGGACGCTGTATTGCCTGTGGGCAGTGTGCCGAGGCTTGCCCCGTCAACATTCCGATCCACCTGTTGCCGATCCGCCTGTCGGAAGAAATTAAAGACGTATATGGAATGGTTACCGGTACGCGCCGCGATGAAGGTTGTGCCATGGCGACATTCCAACCCAACGATAAAGAAGAATTTATTGGCTAAAATGCCCGTAAATGGACGAACAACAACGAATAACCGTGAGCGTGGCTCGCAGATAAAAGAAACGAAAACATAACCAACATGTCCGCGAAGCGGGCAAATATGAATAACCGAGAGTGCAACTCACGGGAAAAAAGAAAAATAAGTATAAACAATGTGTCCACGAAGTGGGCAAATATGAATAACCGAGGGTGCAACTCACGGGAAAAAGAAAAAAATAAGTATAAACAATGTGTCCACGAAGTGGGCAAATATGAATAACCGTGAGTGCAACTCACGGGAAAGCAAGTACAAGCAATACGTCCGCGAAGCGGGCGAACAACGAAGAATAAAATGTCGAGCTACCGTCAAATATTGTATCATATTATCTTTCGGACTAAAGACAGTGAGAAAACACTCTCTTTAGACCATTCCGATGATTTATACAAATACGTTTGGGGTATTGTAAAACAAAAAGGTGGTCATTTGTACCGTATCAATGGTATGGAAGACCACCTTCATCTGCTTTCGGATTTGCATCCAGCTATTGCGTTAGCCGATTTTGTCCGAGATATTAAGGTTGCTTCTTCCTTGTGGTTAAAAGAGAATCCCGCCTTTCCCGATTTTAAAGGGTGGGCAGACGGATATGCCGCATTGACTTATACGTACAGAGATAAAGATATGATCATTAATTATATTAAAAATCAACGAGAGCATCATAAGAAATTATCATTTGAAGAAGAATATCGAAATTTTTTGAAAGAATTTGGAATAGAAATAGATGAACGCTACTTTCCGTAATGTTCGCCCGCTTCGCGGACGAGTGGACAGCGTGTTCTTTTAGCCGTGCGTTTCACACACGGATATTCATATTCGACTCTTTCAGAGCCGTAATAATGAAAAGAACATTCCGCAACGTGGGAAAGCCGGTAAAACCGATGGAAGAAAGAAAAACAATATAAATAAGGAACTCTGAAAGGGTTCAATAAAGTAAAGAAAGATTATTCTCAAAAATTATGAGTACTCAAATAAAAGTCCTTCGGGTGGCTAATTACGAAAAATTGTTGGAAAAACTTCTTTCCGAAGGGAAACAACAAATATATGCCCCTGCTCAGCAAGGCAAACGTGTGGGCTATCAACGCATCAAATCGGTGGGCGAAATAGCCGGTGATTTCATCATTCCTGATATGTCGGCAAAAGCCGTGGTATTTCCGCGCATTGAGACACTGTTCAGTTACACAAAACATAAAGGCGATGTCGAAGTGAAAGACTTCGACTTGGATGCCGTGCCATACAACATTGTGTGGGGCGCCCGTCCGTGCGATGCCGCTGGGATTGAAAGCCTCGCCGCTATTTTCGGCTGGGATCCGGGCGACCCGATTTTTGCCCGTCGTCGCGAACGTACCACCTTTGTCAGCATTTCGTGCGCCAATGCCGACGATTATTGTTTTTGCACCTCGGTAGGCGGTAGTCCCGGCAACACCAAGGGCAGTGATTTATTGTTGACAAAAAAAGATAACGGCGATTACATTGTAGAAGTCCTTACGCCGAAAGGCGAAGCCATTATCAATGCCTCGCCGGAACTGTTCGAAAACGGCGATGCCGCCGACAAGGCCAACTACCTGGCCGATGTGCCGCAACGCTTCGACAGTACGGATATTACCGCGCGCATCAACGCGGCGTTCGATACGCCTGTTTTCGATGAATACGCTATGCGTTGCATCGGTTGCGGCGCCTGTGCTTATGTATGCCCTGTGTGTGCCTGCTTTGATATCCAGGATGAGAAAAAAGGGTGCACCGGACAACGTATCCGCTTGTGGGATTCGTGCGGTGCAAAATTGTTTACCCTGCATACCTCGGGCCACAATCCTCGCGAAACACAAGGTGCACGCTGGCGCCAACGTTTGATGCATAAGTTCTCGTATATGCCCGAACGCCTGGATGTACTTGGCTGCATTGGTTGCGGACGTTGTTCGCGCTGTTGCCCGGTAGATATGAATATCGCTGAAAGCTTAACTCAAATTGCAAAGTAAGACTATGGAAGAAAAAAATATTTATTTGCCTTATAAAATGCGCTTGGCAAAGGTGACCGAAGAAGCACCCGGCGTACGCACGTTCCGGTTGGAATTTGTGAATCCCGAAGATGCCGGAAAATTCACATTCCGTACCGGCCAGTTTGCCGAGTATTCGGTATTCGGCGAAGGGGAATCAACTTTTTGTATTGCGTCGCCACACACGCGAAAAGGCTATGTGGAATGCACTTTCCGCAAGGTAGGACGTGTTACATCCGCCTTGGCCGGCTTGGAAGAAGGCGATATCCTCGGCTTCCGCGGCCCTTATGGCAACACGTTCCCGATCGACGAATGGAAAGGCAAGAACCTCGTGTTCATTGCCGGGGGTATTGCCTTGCCGCCCATGCGCAGCGTAATCTGGACGTGCCTCGACAACCGCGCCGATTATAAAGATGTTACTATTTTCTATGGCGCACGTACCGTTGCCGATTTGGTATATAAGCATGAACTGAAAGAATGGGAAGAGCGTCCCGATGTGAACCTGCACCTGACCGTAGATCCGGGTGGCGACACGCCCGACTGGAAAGGTAAAGTGGGTTTTGTTCCGACCGTAGTATCGGAAGTAGCCCCGAAAGCCGAAAACACAATTGTCATTGTGTGCGGCCCGCCGATTATGATTAAGAATACTTTTCCGGTGCTCAAGCAACTCGGCTTCACCGATGAAAATATTTTCACCACTTTGGAAAACCGTATGAAATGCGGCTTTGGTAAATGCGGCCGTTGCAATGTCGGTAAAACCTATGTTTGCAAAGACGGCCCGGTATTCACCGCCGCGCAGCTGGCCGAGATGCCGAACGAATACTAAGAATTTAGTTTGAAAATTTTGAATAACAAAACGGCGTTAATTTTTTAACGCCGTTTTTGCAACTTATATTTGGTAGATAAAAATTTTGTACTACATTTGTAGTGGCAATCGACGTTCTTTTTGATTTGAGAAAATTTATTCGTACGAAAAAATCTTGACAATTTTTTGCATTACGAGAATAGTTGGACTCACTGTAAAAAGTGGGCTTTGCTTGTTTGTAATGCGGGTAGTCAAGAACCTTTTCGTAAATAAGTTTAGTCCACGTTTCTGTTTTTGGAGATTGATACAAATTAACGTGGAAGGGTAAAATGATTAAATTCGACAGGTAACAACGAGTTTATTCATTAAATGGCAGCAAATGATAAATTGCAGCACGGGGTTGTTATTTAAATTAGGAATTTAAAATGAAGAATTAAGAATAAATGT
>JAVBNJ010000125.1:0-7803 GCA_031551625.1 Bacteroidales bacterium
TCATCGCCGCTGGCGCGGGGCATCACAAACAATACATCCACCTGTTGTTTGGCTAATCCTTTAACCAGTCCATAACAAGCAGTGCCCAACCCTCCTGCAATATGTGGTGGAAATTCCCATCCGAACATTAATACTCTCATAGGCTATTCCTTTATTTAAAGATTTAAAGATTCAAAGATTTAAAAACTCCTCGGAGGAAATACAAATCTTTAAAATTTTAAATCTTGGAATTTTTGAATTAACTTCATTGCATGCAAAATGGCCGCTACACTCCATGCTTGCGAGATACAACCATTCGGTGCGTATGGTGGATCGCCATCGTAAATTTCGGGGATCGAACATAGCCCATAGGTTGTCATATCTTCTTCGAAGCCTGCCACCAACTCTTTAGCCGTAGCTACAAATTGCTTACCATGCAGGCGCAGGTTCGCTTCGATGTAGGGGCCAAGCAGCCACGGCCACACCGTTCCCTGATGATACACCTGGTCACGTGTCGGCTGGTCGCCTTCGTAGTGTCCCTTATACAACGGATTCTTAGGAGCCAATGTACGCAAGCCTCGCGGCGTGAGCAGTTCCTTTTCCACTGCCTGCAAGACATCGCGTTTCACATCGTCGGAGATCGGACTGTAAGGCAACGAGCACGCAATAATTTGATTGGGACGCATAAATACATTCTGTCCTTCTTCACCCACATAGTCGGCCAGGTGTTTGCGCACTACCAGCCAGAATGTCGGCAAATAATTTTTCTCAATCAATGCAGGCAGTTCGCTCCATTCTTTTACAAACTTCGTATCTTTATTGGCACGTGCCAGTTCCAGCGTGTAACAAATAGCGTTGTACCAAAGTGCATTTATCTCTACTTGATACCCGTTACGCGGCGTAACGGGCACACCGTGTACAATGGCATCCATCCATGTAAGCGCCTTACCGGGTTCTTCGGCCCACACCAGTCCATTGTCGTGCATGCGGATATTAGGCGAAGTACCATCACGGTAAGCTGCGAGAATGGCTTTCATGTTTGCGCCATAGTCCTTCCACACCTGTTTGGTATTGCCGGTTTCGGCAGCATATTGTTGAATAGCCCAGAAATACCACATGGGCGCATCAACCGAGTTGTAGGCGGCATTGCCCACTTCGCCGATGTTTGGAAACAAGCCGCCTTGCAGTTCGCCCGACATTGTGTCGAGTACGCGCTTGCACGCATCGGGATTATAGCTGGCTGTCAGTGTAAGACCTGGCAAGGAAATGAATGTGTCGCGCCCCCAGCGGCCGAACCACGGGTAACCGGCTACCACTTCTGTTTTGTTATTCTTGCGCTGTATGATAAACTGGGCAGCCGATGCTTTCAAACAGTTGATATAACTGTCGCGTGGCGGGCGAACAGCCAGTGCTTCGGCGAATTGTTTTTTCAACGCAGCCGGGTTTTGTTCATTGACCGATGCCGATACAATAATACTCTCGCCTTTCTTAATCGGGAATTCTATATAGCCGGGCGAGAACAAATCTTCGTGCCCTTCGTAACCACGCCGCAATTCTTCGCGGTACTCCACATTGTAGTACCAGTCGGGCGCTGCCACAAATCCGTTGGCTTTGCTCACTTGCAAATGCAACGACGGGTAGCCGCTATAAAGTTTTGATTTGATACCGTTTGTAACTGCTTCGGCACGTGTATCGGCAATGGGATTAGCTTTGCTAAGTTTATGAATATTGCGGTACGCAAGGAACGGTTTTAATCGTAATGTGGTCGGCGAATGTGCATCAAGTAATGTATAGCGGATGAACAGCGTGTCCTCGTTGTGAACGAGCATCATCTCTTTTTTCAATATTACGCCACCCACGCGGTAGGTAATTGTCGCTATCGGTTCGTATGCAAAGTCAATAATATATTTATGCCCGCGCGGTTCGTACGTATTTGGGTAACGGTGGATACCAAGGTTAAATGGTTGCTCGTGCTGCACAATCGTTTCGTCGAGCGACGAAAGCAGCACATGGTTTTCGCCACCGAATTCCTCGATGGGAACGACCAAAAGTCCATGATATTTTCGCGTATTGCAACCGACAATTGTTGTACTGCTATAACCTCCGGTGCGTGTCGTAGCAAGCATTTCCCGTTCAAGGGAGTATTCCAGATTAACCAACTCAGCTTTATTGAAATTTAGATAAGCCATAAAATATTGGTTTTAAATTTGCTTGCAAGTTACTAATTTGTTTTGGATTACACAACATTCCGCGAAGAAAAATAATACTATAAAATGATTTTTAGCCATCTTGCTAACTCAAGCGACCAGCCGACATGGCTGGTCGCTTGAGTTAGCAAGAATTTCCAATAGTGGGTAAGCTTATTTAGGCCTTATTTTGTTGTAATTTTAATGATTTGCGTTATCAATTGCATAATGTATAATAGGCTGCATTTAAGTCCCAACCTGTGGTAGCATATATATTACATGCTGCCCCTCCCTTTACATTTAGTTTCCAATAGTCATAATATGTCGCGGTATTGTAACCAGGGTTTAGGCGATTAGTAGTCCGGTAACATTCTACCCTGGTTCCGGTATCATATAACGCTGCATATGGTTTGCTGGAAGTCATTGCAAGACAAGCCGCGCAGGTTTTGATAGACCATGCTCCGGTTATACAGTCACCACCGCCAACTGATGACAAAGCAAAGTTTGTCGAAGTAGCGCACCCTCCTTCTGTAACAACACATGTTATAGTAGTATTACCTACCGCAACACCAGTTACAATTCCGGTATTATTTACAGTAGCTACACCAGTATTACTACTCGTCCACGTACGGCTATTACCAGCGGGAGTAGCAGTTAATGTAACAGAACTGCTAACGGCTACCGAACTAGGCCCGTTAATAGTAATCGTTTGGGGAACTATAATGCCATCAGGATTATTGGTAGCATCGGTAATAGCCATAATACAACTACCGGTATATGTTTTTTGTGTGGTTCCAAGCGTAGTACTCCCATTGATTACAAATGGCGGTGTGCCGTTTAATGTATAAGTGCCGTTGGCCATTGGTGCATTCGGCGGACAGTCACTCGCAAAAGCGCACCAGTTGAAACGACCCGAAGCATTGCTCAGTTTCACTGTTACTGTGGCCGACTGGGCATTAACTCCCGTTACATAAAAACCGGTAGCGTTACCGGCTGAGGAAGTACCATTGGTGACCGTTGCTGCACCGCTTATTGTCGCACGCTTCCACGTACCTTTGTTACCCGCAGCAGCCACCGTTTGAAAGTCAATCAGGCACCAGACTTTGTTTAAGTTAGTTGTACCATTACAGCTTGTCCATGTTAAAATAAATGTGACTGTCTGTTTTTTGTAATCGGCACTCACTTGTTTTACGTTCACGCAGCGGGCTTCCGCGGGTAGTGAGTACACACATATTGCCATCAATAATAAATAGTAGATTTTTTTAGCTGCGCTGAACTCACAGCCGTGTTTTGTTTTTAGTAGAGTTCGGTTCATAATTACTAAGTTTTTAGTTTATAATTTTAGTAGCAGCCATTGGGATTGTTTTATTACACAAACAAACATTATATAAACTCTATAAAACAATCCCCACGCTGCATTTTATTGCTGCTGCCTTTATATTCCCGTTAATTTACAGTAGCCAGTGATGCATAGACTAAAATGAAAAACGTGAATTTTATCTAATTTATACAGAGGTTCTCGAATACCCAACTACAAAATAAACAAAGTCCACGTTTGCTTGGTGGTTACTTATGTTATTCTTGTAGTTTTGAAATTTTCGAGATTTCTGTATAAAGAATAAACTCGTAAAAAAAGAACGTTAATTGTTACAAAAATAGCAAACAATTTTTTATTTACAAATAAAATGTCAAATTATTTTTTACTCCTGCATTTTCAGCACCATCGCACTGCGCGATGGAATGTAAAGTTGCAAGTAGTTGTGCCCACTGTCGTGTATTGTAAAGTGGGGAATATTGTCATCGTTGCGGCCGAAGCCGTCGAATAGTTTGGCATCGGAGTCGAGTACTGTGACATACTTACCCGGGTTGGCAAAAAAACGATAGCCGGTAAACGATTTTGTGGGGTTGAAGTTGAACACGAAAATCAACTCGCCGCGGTTGAAAATCAATACCTGGTCGGCGGTGTGCTGTACCATGGCAATGGGGCGGTGTGCAAAAATACGTTCGTGTTTGGCGAGCTCAATCATCGCGGCATCGAAGGCATTGAGGTAACGGAAACGCAGGTTGGTATCGTCCACCAAATGCCACTGGCGGCGGGCGTGCTGGCAACTCCAATTGTTGCCCTCGCGAGGGAAATCAATCCATTCGGGATGACCAAATTCGTTGCCCATAAAATTAAGGTATCCATCGCCTGCTGTGGCCAATGTAAGCATGCGTATCATCTTGTGCAGCGCCACACCACGGTCAACAATCACGTTGCGTTGGAACACATTCATCGACGTATACATCTCTTTATCGACCAGCCGGAAAAAAATTGTCTGGTCACCCACCATTGCCTGGTCGTGGCTTTCGGCATAGCTTATCGTGTGTTCGTCGGCACGCTTGTTGGTAAATTCGTAGAACAAATCACCCACGTGCCACTGTTCGTCTTTTTTTTCTTTTATCAATTTTATCCACAAATCGGCCACACCCATGCTCATGCGGAAATCAAAACCCACACCACCGTCTGCTTGTGGTGCAGCGAGGCCCGGCATGCCGCTCACATCTTCGGCAATGGTAATCGCATCGGGGTGTACTTCGTGAATCAGCTTATTGGCAAGGTATAAATAAGTAATCGCATCGTCGTCCTGGTTGTCGTCGAAATAAAATTTATATTCCGTAAAGTCACGCCCGATACCATGGTCGTAGTACATCATGCTGGTTACACCATCAAAACGGAACCCGTCGAAACGATATTCGTCTAACCAATATTTGCAATTCGATAATAAAAAATGTAGCACCTCGTCGCGGCCATAGTCGAAACAGCGCGAGTTCCACAGCGGGTGTGTGCCGCGCTCGCCGCGATGGAAATACTGATGATCGGAACCGTCGAAATTACTCAATCCTTCCACTTCGTTTTTTACAGCATGCGAATGAACAATGTCCAAAACCACGGCAATGCCATGTTTATGTGCTTCGTCAATCAAGTGTTTCAACTCGTCGGGAGTGCCGAAACGCGAACTCGCTGCAAAAAAATTTGATACCTGATAGCCGAACGAACCGTAGTACGGATGTTCCTGAATGGCCATTAATTGAATGACGTTATAGCCAAGCGCTACAATGCGTGGCAGCACGTTAGTACGAAACTCATTGTAGCTAGCCACGCGCGGTTCCTCGCTGCTCATACCAATGTGCGCTTCGTACACTAATGGATAATGCATGCGTCGCGGCCGCTTATGCCGCCACTTGAAAGGTGTTGGTGGTTCCCACACCTGCGCCGAAAATATTTTTGTATGCTCATCCTGCACAGCACGCATGGCATACGAGGGAAGGCGTTCGCCGCCACCGTCTTTCCATTCTACAAATAGTTTATATAAAGATAGATGTTGCAGCTTCCCGGCGGGCAGGGTTATTTCCCAGTTACCGTTACCGATTGCCTGTAAAGCGTATGCGGTATTTCGTTGCCAACCGTTGAAATCGGCAATGAAATAAATAGCCGTAGCATTGGGCGCCCATTCGCGAAATGTCCAATCGCCGGAAGCATTGCGGTGCAAGCCGTAGAACAAGTGGCCGTTTACTACATCGGCCAGTGATGTACGCGCTCCCGCTAATTCACGTTCTTTCAATACGGCTTGTTCATGCCGCCGCCAGATCGTTTTACGAAACGGCTCCAAGTAAGGATCGGCTTGCCAAAGTTTTAACTCATTCATAAACCGGACGATTTTACAGATTACTCAAAGATACGAAAAATTTGAGAGCTATATGTACAAAAAAAATGGTATATTTGTAGTTATTTATTTTTGAAAATATATGAATATCTTACGGAAGAATACTATTCTCGGTTGCGCCCTACTTGCCTGTTCGTTCCTGCTGGCCGCCTGCAGCAGCACCGACGACGATAGCACAACCAATGTTACTTACGATAAATATATGCGTGGTACCCTTACGCCCAACGCCGACGATTACTACGTGCGCGGCACCACGCAATATCTCACGGCAAGCGGGCTTACCTATCCGAACGATACGGTAATTTCGTACCAGTGGAAAATAAATGCCACATCGGCAAGCAGCGTATGGGGGCAAACAGTGCGTTACACATTCCCCGAAACGGCCAGTACATTCAGTATTTCGTTGGCCGCCTTAGGCGAGAAATATTATAGCACATCGGTATCTAAAACCGGTACACTCATTGGAGCTACCTTTGCAGAAACGTTGCAAGGCATTGCTGCCGGAAGCACGTTTACCGACACACGCGACAATCAAGTGTATCAATATGCCTCTATCGGCGGCCTCGACTGGATGACGCAAAATCTAAACTGGGCAGGTGCCGGAAAAAATTATAAAAATCAAAGCGGGTATGGCATTATCTACGGTCGCCTCTATTCGTGGGACGAAGCCACGAGCAGCACGCTCACCGTTTGTCCGGAAGGATGGCATGTGCCAACAAATGCCGATTGGGAAATATTGGGAACAGCGTTGAACAACGGCACGGCAATAACATTCACTGCACAATGGCCTAACCTGGGCAGCTACGCCTCAGCCAACGCCACCATCAATGGTAACCGTTTGTGGCCTTATGACCCAAGTAATACAAAACAAAACACCGAAGGCTGGAATGCCTTGCCTGGTGGAAAAGCCACGGTGGGCAATGCATTCAGCGATGCCAACAAGGCTGGTTACTGGTGGAGTGCTACGGAATATACCGCTGGCGGCGAAGAAGCCTACTATCGCTATATTCTTTCTAACAATGCTACTTTCTATTTCAACTACGGCGACAAGGATGGCTTGTATATGTCCGTGCGGTGTGTGAAATAGTCTATTTTAAGGTAGAACTACTTCCTACCACTTTGCTATTGTTACAAATTTATGACAATGGCAAAAGATTATTCTACTTTCTATTTTCATAAGCCTAAGCCTAATAATTTAGTTATTACATCGGCCGTCTGCCGCCAGGACCCATACGCATTACATTGCGGTTTTCGCTGTTGCCAAACGAACCGAAACGGTAGGTGAACGACAGCATCACGTAGCGGCCGAGCGTATTCACTGCCGAGTCTTCGATGTAGTTGTCGGTAACTGTACGGTTGGTGCCTTTACTCTCGTTAAGTATATCGAATACGCGGAGCTTGATGGTGCCTTGTTTTTGTTTGAACAGCAGTTTCGAAATTTCGGCATTCCACACAAACGTCGGTTCGTTGTAGCCATCGGCATAACCGATATAGAACATATAGTTGGCATCGCTGGAAAGCGACATATCCCATGGTAGTGTCCAGTTGAAATCGCCGCCTACTGTGTTGTTCCAGTAAGTAGGTTGTTCTTTTTTATCGACCGAGTACCATGCTTTCGAATAACCGGCACGCCCCATAAGGTTAATGTCTATTTTTTCGCCTTTGTAGCCGAAGCGCAGCATTTCGTTTATTGATAAAGAATTTGTATAGCTTTTCTCACTGTTACTGATGAGTCTTTTCAACTCCACTTCGTCCGTCGGAATTAGATTCACATTCTGCGAAAGGCTCACATTTTGCGAGAAGTTGACAAACGTGTTGGACGTAATAGAGAAGCGTGAACCTTTTTTGAATGGTGTCATTATCATAAATGCCCCCATTAGCGAGTATACGCCATTGACATTGGTAGGTACAATCAGTTGTTTGCCTGTACT
>JAVBNJ010000127.1:0-6605 GCA_031551625.1 Bacteroidales bacterium
TTGCTACAGCGCGTATACTTCCAATGTAACAGGGGTAATTGTGGATATACCCAATGTACCTACATTAACAGCTACGACCACTTGTGCAGGAACGGCTGTTACTTTTACCTCTTCTTCTGTGAGTGGAGCAACGGGCTACCAGTGGGCCGGAGCGGGCGTAACTGCCGGTTCGGGTACCGCCCGGACAAAAGCTTCGAATGCCACGACGGCCGGAAATTATGTAGCACAAGTACGTTCGTACATTACAGCAAGCGGCATCAGTTGTTTCAGCGCGTACACTTCCAATGTAACGGGTGTGATTGTGGCAACGCCTGCGGTGCCAACCCTTACACAGGATGGCCCCGAATGTGTTGGTACCGCTATTACGTTTACCACTTCTTCTGTGAGCGGGGCAACGGGGTACCAATGGACAGGGGCAGGCGTAACAGCAAGTTCAGGTACCGCGCGAACAAAAGCGTCGAAAGCTACAACTGCCGGGAGTTATATAGCACAGGTGCGTGCGTACAGGACGGCAAGCGGTATTACCTGCTACAGCGCCTATACGTCTAACTTGGCCGGTGTGATTAATAATGGCGGGGCCAGGGACAAAGCGCCTAATTCGTGCGGATGCGCAACAGGGCTGACAAAGGTTGGTGGAGTTAATGGCTATAGCGCTTATTGTAGAGATTTAGCTGCAGATGGGGCACAGAACACCGCTTTAGGTGTAGAAGTAACAAATAAGGGAGTTGTTGGGCAATCTGGAGCTTCTTGCCCGAGTGGTTGGAGGCTTCCAACCACTGATGAAGCTTATTGGCTATGTACGAACCTCTGGAATGATGACAAATCAGTAATCTATGATTCGTTAAAACAAGAATGCGAATGTAATCCATGGGGAGTTTATTGGAATAGGCAGGGAGAAGCTTCACTAATATGCATAAGATAATATAGATTCAGGATTTCGCGAAATACCCCCAACTGTATCAGATACAGTTGGGGCATTTCCGTTCGCCAGATAATAGCAAAGAGAACTCCTCGCAAAGCCTTTCATAAAAACAAATTTCTTTGTATCTTTGCCCTGCCTTAAAATATAAGAAGTACAAATACTACTAGGAATAGTTATGAAAACATTACGTATCATTTGCCGGGTTGCCATCGGCTTGTTGTTTATCTTTTCGGGCTACGTGAAAGCCATTGACCCGATGGGGTCGCACATTATTTTCGGGGAATATTTTAAAGCATTCCACCTGACGGCTATCATGCCGGTGTTCCTGCCATTAGTGGTGGTGGGCGCGCCTATTGCCGAACTGCTTATCGGTTTTTGCGCCTTGATGGGCGTGCGGATGAAGGAAACAGCGTGGGCAGCCGTGCTGTTCATGGTTTTTTTTACGATACTTACGTTTATACTGGCCGTGTTCAATCCGGTAACCGATTGCGGTTGCTTTGGGAATGCTATTAAATTGACAAACTGGGAAACATTTTTTAAGAACCTTGTCATACTTCCGTTTGTGGGTGTGCTATTCTGGCAGCGCAAGAACTACAAGTCGTTTGCTTCGTGCCGCGCAGAATGGATTACGGCTGCCTGCCTGCTGTTATTTTCAGGCGGATTGATGTGGTACTCGTACCGCCACCTGCCGTTGATTGATTTCATGGCCTACAAGGTGGGTAATAACATCAAGGAGTTGATGACGTATCCCGAAAATGCCGAAACCGATGTGTACGAAACAAAATTGTACTACGAGAAGGACGGGAAGACACAGGAATTCGGCATGAGCAACCTCCCCGACTCGACATGGAAGTTTGTGGATTCAAAATCGATATTGGTAAAGAAAGGCTATGAACCGCCTATCCACGATTTCACCATTATTACTGCGGATGGCCGGAACATTGCCGATTCGGTGCTCAGCCTGCCGGGTTATGTATTCCTGCTGGCGATACCGCATACCGAAACCGCATCTACCAAACAAATGGCTAAAGTAAATGCGTTGGCCGATTATTGCATGACGCAGGATAACCTGCATTTCTTTGCGCTTACCGGCTCGGGCGACGAACAGAAAGCAGAGTTTGCCGCTACAACCGGCGCTATGTACCCATTCTACAGCACCGACGAGAAGCCGTTGATGAGCATGGTGCGCTCGAGCCCCGGTTTGCTGGTAATGAACAACGCCACGGTACTGGCCAAGTGGAGCCGCTTCGATATTCCGACGCCCGAAGAAGTGGAAAAGGAAATTGTACAGCAGCAGAATGAAAAAATAATTATCGACCACCAGATTTACGAACGGATGATTACAGAAATACTTGCTGTAATTACGTTTGCAGCGATGATAGTGTGGGGCGTTATTTTCCGCCGGCTGTATAAAAAGCGGTTGCAAAAACAAATTGCAGCGAGCAAGTTATAAATGGAGAGTGGAGAATTGAAAATGTTTTTAATTCTCAATCCTCCATTTTCAATTCTCAATTTCAATGACCATAGAACGCAACTATTCACTAAAGCAACTCAACACCTTCGGCTTCGATATCAAGGCCGACTACTTTGCCACTCCGGCAACAGTAGAAGAATTGTGCCGAATTTTAGCAGATGAGCGTTACCGCGCTTTGCCCCGCCTGATCATGGGCAGCGGCAGTAATCTTTTATTTTGTAGTGATTTCAAGGGGTTGGTTATTCAACCTAAAATCTTAGGTATAGAAAAAACAGCGGAAGATACGGAGTTTGTGTACCTGCGAGCCGGAGCAGGCGTGGTGTGGGACAACCTGGTGGCACATGCTGTAGCCAACGGCTGGGGCGGTATTGAGAACTTGTCGCTAATTCCCGGTCACGTGGGCGCCTCGCCGGTGCAGAACATCGGTGCATACGGTGCGGAAGCCAAAGACTCGATACATCGCGTAGAGTGTGTATTAACAGATACCTGCGAGCTAAAAATTTTCACGAACGAGGAATGCAGCTTCGGCTATCGCGACAGCGTATTCAAAAATGAGTGGCGCGGCAAAGCAGTGGTTACCCACGTTACTTACCGCTTGCGCAAAACACCGCAACTGGATACTCATTACGGCAATGTGGAAGACGAATTGAGAAACTTTCCGGAAATTTCGTTAAACACCGTACGGCAAGCAATTGTTGCTATCCGCAGCCGCAAGTTACCCGACACCGCAGAGTTGGGCAATGCGGGAAGTTTTTTCAAAAATCCGGTGGTGCCGAAAACGCTTGCCGACGCTATTGTAGCGCAAGATCCGAAAATGACGGTGTATCCGGTGAACGACACACAGGTGAAACTTCCTGCCGGACGATTGATTGAACTGGCCGGTTGGAAAGGTAAGCGCGTAGGCTCTGTGGGCGTTCACACGCAACAAGCATTGGTTTTAGTAAGCTATGGCGGTGGCACAGGCCGTGACATTTTTCAATTGGCACAAGCCATTCAACAATCTATCCGCGAGAAATTCGACATAGAACTGGAAATGGAAGTGAATGCAATCGGGTGTGTTTAGCCACGGATTACACGAATTGCTTTACTATTGAAATACTATTTCGTGTAATTCAGGGCAAAAAACATAGTGGATAAAATTGCTTATCTTTGTTTCCTTTAATGAATTCTTTTGTTATGGACACTCCGGCCCCCATATCTCCCAAACTTTTCCGTGGCAAACCGATAGTGCGCATGCACGTAATGATTAAAGCCACGGGGCCGGTGTGTAATCTCAATTGCAGTTACTGTTATTATCTAAGCAAAGAACAACTACTCTCGACCGACAGCCACTGGCGGATTTCGGACGAAACGTTGGAAAATTTTATCCGTCAATATATCGAACAGCAGAACGCTAAAGAAGTGGTGTTCTCATGGCAGGGCGGTGAGCCGACGTTGCTGGGTTTGGATTTTTTCAAGAAAGTAATTGCATTGCAAAAAAAATATGCACCGGCACACATGCGGTGCGAGAATGATTTGCAGACTAATGGTACATTGCTCAACGATGAGTGGTGCGAATTCCTGCACGAGAATAATTTTTTAGTAGGGCTGAGTATCGACGGGCCGCGCGAGCTGCACGATGCACACCGCACCTACAAAGACGGGCGCGGCTCGTTCGACAAAGTATTGAATACCGCTAAATTGTTGTGTAAACACGATGTAAATTTTGCCACGCTCACAGTAGTAAATAACGTAAATGCCAAACACCCGTTGAAAGTATACCGGTTCCTGCGCGACGAAATCGGCAGCAAGCAAATGCAGTTTATTCCGATTGTGGAACCGAAAGTGTTTACTACCACAGCCCCGCAGCATTGGCGGCTGAGCGATATGCCCGACGAAGATTCGTTGCGTATTGATCCGGCGCACCCCGATTCGTTCGCCGCGCCTTGGTGTGTAGAGCCGGTAGAGTACGGCAACTTTTTGATTGAAACATTTGATGAGTGGTACAAAAACGACGTAGGCCGGATTGTGGTACCGTTCTTCGATAGCGCCGTAGAACAATGGATCGGGAAGCCTTCGCAGTTGTGCATTTTTTCACCGATATGCGGTAAGGGATTGGCGATGGAACACAATGGCGACTTGTATGCCTGCGACCATTACGTATATCCCGAATTTAAAATCGGCAATGTGAATGAGATGAAACTGGCCGATATGGCGCTGTCGAAACACCAGGAACATTTTGGCTATTCAAAAGATTTTACATTACCGGTAAAATGCCGCAACTGCAAATATCTGTTTGCCTGTTCGGGCGAATGTCCCAAAAACCGCTTCCTGAAAACGAAGCAGGGCGAGCCGGGGTTGAATTATTTGTGCAAAGGGTTGTACAATTATTTTGAACATATCGACCCGTATGTGCGGGAAATTGTGCACGGCTTGGGTTACGAGGTGGCAGACGATGTGCAAACCTAACAGGTTTTGTATTTTCTCTATTAGGTTTTGATGATATTTGAAAGAGACCTAATTTTGGTAAATTTATAGAGACCTAACAGGTAGGGATGCCAAACCTGTCAGGTCTAATTAAAACTTTAGTTATGCAAGTTGATCTAAAAAATAATCACGACGAAATAACCATGCATATTGTTGCAGCATGGGACGAAGTGGAGGCTGACTATAAGGAATTGTGGAAGCATTACTCCCGCATTCCGGTCAAAGGATTTCGTGCAGGCGCTGTACCTGCCAAGGTTATTGAAACCATGTTCAAAAGCGAGATGCAGAACGAGCTGGCCAACCGGTGCGCACCGCGCATTTGCCGCAAGGCCCTGCTCGAACAGAAGTTGGAAAACGGAACTCCTATTACAGTGAACGATGTGGAGCTGATACCCAATGCCCAATTTACATTTACGGCTACATTCCTGCGCATGCCCGAATTCGAGTTGCCGGACTATACCCACCTGCAATTAACAGCTTCTTCTACCGAAGACCGGCTTACGGAAATTTCAGAAAAACTTTTGGCAAGCACCGTGATGCATTTACCTAATAAATTAGTAGAAGAAGAATTATCCTTTTCGGAAGGCGATGGCGCCACTCCTGACGATGTCCGGAAAACAGCCGAAGACCGGATAAAACTGCTGCTGATTCTAAAACGTATTGCCCAAAAAGACGGCATTGAGGTAGACGATAAAGATATTGAGGAGCGTATCCGGCGTATAGCACACGAAAACAATAGTACGCCTGACAATATACGCAACTACCTGCTCACAAATGGCAGCCTTTCGCGTTTAGGCGATTTTTTATTGGCTGAACAGGTTTTAAGTTACATCGCGGAGCTTAACAATTAATTAACAACTTAACAATTAATTAATTTTGCAGATTCAAAAACTTTCGTACCTTTGTTTTACTCTAAGACAATAGCAAGTTCTTTGGTGTTGTTAAGTATTCACAATAATCTTATAAATAAGTTGATTATGGACATCAAACAAAATCTCAAAACAAGTAGCAAAGCAGTTGCCGTAGGCGCTATTCTTGCTACAGGTGCGCTCGTACCTCAACAGGCCGAAGCGCAACAGAAGAACTCATCGGATTCTAAAAAACCGAACATCTTAGTGATTTTCGGCGACGACATCGGGCAAACCAATATCAGCGCATACAGCCGCGGACTGATGGGATTTACTACGCCCAATATCGACCGTATCGGAAACGAAGGTGGGGTATTTATACAATATTACGGACAGCAATCATGTACCGCCGGGCGTGCGGCCTTTATTACCGGACAATGCCCCTTCCGTACGGGATTGACGAAAGTGGGAATGCCGGGGGCGCCGGTCGGTTTACAACCGGAAGATCCCACCATTGCCGAGTTCCTGAAACCGCTGGGTTATATGTGCGGACAGTTCGGTAAAAATCACTTGGGCGACCGCGATAAATTCCTGCCTACGGCGCACGGATTCGACGAATTCTTTGGTAATTTGTATCACTTGAATGCAGAAGAAGAACCGGAAAATCCCGATTACCCAAAAGATCCCGAGTTTAAGAAAGAGTTCGGTCCGCGTGGCGTATTGCGCTCCACAGCCGATGGTAAAGTAGAAGATACCGGCCCGTTGACAAAGAAACGGATGGAAACGGTGGATGAAGAATTTTTAGCTGCCACTAAAGATTTCATCTCCCGTCAGGTAAAAGCCGGAAAACCTTTCTTTACATGGTTTAACTCTACCCGCATGCACGTATATACGC
>JAVBNJ010000088.1:0-22423 GCA_031551625.1 Bacteroidales bacterium
TTGCGCAAATCGCGATGCTTGGCGCCGCCTGCTACGGTGTAATCGGCATACAAGACCGCTGTCCATTTGTTACCAAGGGGCACAGCCGCTCCGGCATCGATATGGAATTGTTCCAGCGTATAATTTCCGGGTACCGAATCGGCCAGCATAAATGGAGAACTGTAGGGATCCAGCATACCAAACCACTGTACGTTTTTCTTGAAATTATAATCGTATATGAAATTTCCGTACAGATATATTTTATTCAATTTCATGTACGAAGTAGCTTGCAAGCCGTAGTTTTGTTGCGAAGCAGGGGCATATATATTCCGGTAATCGCCCTCCTCGTATTTTGCCGTACCTTGAAAAACAGAATAACCGGTTGTTTTTTCAAAAGCCGCGCTGTTGAACACCAATCCGGCTGCATTATTGCCTTGTAGCCATGGGTTATACCAGGTTAGCTGCTCGAATGTGTAATAATTTTTTGTCAACGAATCCAACGGTGTTTGCGCCGCTGCTGCGAATCCCAACATACACATTGCCCACCCTGCGATATATTTTTTTACGTGTTTCATAAATTGCTTCATGGTATTAGGGTTTCAAATGTGGCGACGGTGCTACGTCGGTATTAAAATCAACAGTGGAATTATTGGTGTCTTGATACACGACCCTTCCATCGGGTAACGTTTCCTGCACCTTGCGGGTAACCACTTTGCCAGAGTGATTGCCGCCGTGCAAGTAAGTAAACCCGGCGTCGACCGACACAGGCAAACGTTTCACATTGAGGGTTGGGCCATTTGCACATTCCACACCGTCGAATATCCAATTTTTAGCAATGTGCCAGTACTTGGTACCGCTTGTTTTTCCGGGCTCATAGCGATCCCATTTTGCCGGATTATTCAAATAATTTTTAACACCCATCGAAGGGCGAAAAATAACTACTGCCGGACTGCTTATTGATACTGAGTATGCAGTACCTTGTGCGGCAATAATACGCACCATTGCCGGCACATCGGGCGCTTTTTCGTGATTAAGGCCAGGGTAGTAAATCCCGAAATGCGCTTTCGAGAGATCCAGGTTCGAGAGGCAGCGTCCCGTGTGGTCTATCGCATTCATGGCTATTACCGCGCTTTCGCCCGGGCCTAACGGATAGTCTTGCCCAGTGCCCGGCACCATCCATACCATGCTGAATAACGCTATAGTATCTTTCCCCTGCCACGAAAATGTATTGGACTGCCCGTTGGCCGGAGCGATAGCTCCAAAACACAACGAATCCAAATACATGTTGTATTCCGTGTTGTTGTATAATTCAAAGTACTGGTCTTTGCTGTAGTCGGCGCCATTAGCCGTTTTTGTTCCGCCATAGTATACTTCCCGGAAAATAATGCCTCCCGGAATGGCGATTTCTAAGTTAATGCCTACACTATCAGCTACCTGGTGATTTTCGTCTACAACTCCGTCTTCCGTGAGTAGTATATCACTATTTAGTCCATTGATAATACCAACATTCGTGCGTATCGAAACCGAAGCACTATAACGCCCCGGCTCTACCTTGAATTCAACAACCCCATTGGCGTCAAAATTTTTCTGATAGCTTACCGGCATGTTTTTGTTTTGCACCAACACCGGCACATTCGTCAGGTCTGCATTTGCATAATCGAGAGGTAACACAGCCTTAATACGCAAGGTTGTGACCGTTCCGCTTTGTTCTTCTTTTAAACAGCTACTTAAAAGAAAAACACCAAGAATAATAAAAAGTATTTTTTTCATAAGCTCATCTGTTTAAAAAGAAAGTTTCACTTCGGCGCCGAAATAAATAGGCGAGTTCATATTTTGTGGATAATGCGTTACACTGTTTTCCACGCGCCCCAGCATATTCAAGAAATTGTTGGCATAGAATGACACGGTAGCAATATTACCTAATTCTTTAGTTACCCGTAAATTCAACATCGCGTAGAAAGGGTAACTTTGCCGCAAATAATATGTAGCCATATTGGTCTCATGTGTCAATTGCTCCGAAAAATTAAAACCCGGATACAACTTCTGTGCTTGCGCCAATGTTAATTGATTGCCATTTTTATCCATCACGTATACCGGGTCTACAAACTTGGTATATTGCGTGTCGTCATAAACAGCTTCGCCAGTGTGACGGATGCCGTTATTATCGGTGTAGTAAGGCAACACTTTTCCGTTGTATTCGCTGATGTTGCGCGAACGGTCTAAGAATACCATTTGCACACCCAGTGTAACCACCATGCGGATTTTAGGGATATGGGTAATAAAACGCACATTCGTATTCAACCGTTCATCAATGGATCCCGTTGCCATACCAACACTTCCGGCATAGATACCCACAAACGAATATACTTTATTGTTGATGGTTGTGCTGGGTAACAACGATGTCAAAGCTGTATTTTCACGACGTATGCACATGTATGCGCCATCAATATTTATGGAAGTATTAATGGCTTTTAGAGTACCGAGGTCCAACGTGTATTCAATACCCCATTTGCTTTGTTGAATACTGTTTTGCGGCACAGAATAACTGATAAATGTAGTATCGCTTATTTTTGGCAGTGGCGCACCGTCAACCAATATTTCACCATTGCTGTAAACAGGCTGTTTGCCCGATGGAACCGGCACCTCTGTTGGTACTCCATTGACTAGTTGATAGCCGTAGCGCGTGTAGTAGAACGGGTCGTAGTAGGTCGAAAAACCATAGCCATTACTAAGTTTTTCGTTATAGTACACTACGCTGCCTGAAACATTCCCAATTGTAAAATCCGTACCGATTTCTACTTTCCGGCTCTTCTGCAATTTTAATTCCGGATTGCTCGTCTTATCTACTCGCTTGGTAGTAAACACTGCCAGCCCATAGCCATTAGCGTCGATATCGTTGTAGGAGTATGATACTTTATCAAGATAAGCCGGTTCGGGGTACAGGTAAATCATCGACGGCATTTTGTAGTCGAGGCCCCAGCCGCCACGAATCGAAAGCTCTTTGAACCCTTCGGGTTTTTCAAGAATTGTATAACGCATGTTGATACGCGGCTCCCACGCTGTCAGCTCGTCCATTTTAAATTTGTCGTTTGGTAAAATGCTATTCATGCGAACACCTGCCTGTATTTCCAAGTTGGTAGTTCCAATCGGGAAATTTACTTTGTCTTCCACAAAAAAAGTATAGCGGTTCAGGTAGGGAATATCTTTGTACGAACGCTCACGCAATGTGTTATTGTTTCCGCCGGCATCGGGCGGATAGTAAGGGTTGAACTGTTTTCCTTCCCCTTCGTTTCCTTGTGTGTTCCACTCGGCGCCAATTAAGACTTTGTTAAGCACGTTGCCGTATTTACCATACAAATTCGCTGTTAGTTTCGATTGGAAATCTATCGGCAAACCGTCTATAGTAACATCAGAGTAGTATTGTGGCAGTGTGAAAAAACCTACATTTTCACCCGATTCCAAAGAAGTAGACATAGGCATTCGTCCGGGAGAACGGTATTTTTTTTCGCGCGAATACTGTTTCGATACATTACCCGCCACTAAATATTCGACATTGGTAATCCACGATTTATTAATCATCCAGCGGCCGTTGATGTTCAAATGCACACCGGTGTTCCGCTCGGTCGATATATTTCCGAGGAAATTATCGGGGTCGTCTTTCACGTCGGCATTGCTGTAGATGGCCGACAACCGTGCATTGAATGTAGTCTTCTTAAATCTGTTGGAATATCCGACTTGGGTATTGATGCGATTATAGGACTTGGCTGGTGTACGTGGGTCTTCGTACGACAACGAATAGTCGACATTGAAGTTCAGCGCACCGGCTTTTTCTCCCAATCTAAGTCCTTTGCCCAACGCCATTTGTTTCAGCAAAGGATCGGCTTTGAACCGCACCTCCCAAGGCGTAACACCCGCTTTTGTTTTTACGATTACGGCTCCCGACGTCATATTGCCATACTCTACCGACGCAATACCGCGTATCACTTCGATGGATTCAATATTGTCTGTCGCAATTTGCCGCGCGTCAATTCCCGAACCGGCAGTGGATGCAACCGAGGTAGTGGCATCGGTAGTGGTCGATGTCCCCGATTTGAGCACTTGCATATTCGCATCGTTAGACATAGCGGCTCCGTCAACAATTATCGCCGTACCTAAAGAATTAGTTGCATCGTTGGTTTTGATTTCGCGAATCGTCAATTTATTTACCGTGTTCAACGACGGGTTTTGGGTAAGGTTACCCGGTAACAGCTGCAACACATCTTTAATACTTGATGGCTGCACATGCTCCAATGCTTGCTGCCCAATGCGCGACGAGCTGTTCATCCCTTTGCCGCCGGAAGCCACCAACACCACTTCTTGTAATTTCAGGCTTTGCTCGCGAATACTCCACTCGCCACCTACTAAATTTTTAGTTAAATCGATGGGAAATTCACTGATTTCGTAGCCCAGCAACGATATTTCGAGCGTGTAACGTCCGGCAGGAATATTTTTCAATACAAAATGTCCCTCGCCATCGGTTGCACCCCACAGCCCTATTTCTTTAAGTGCAATGGTAGCCATGGCAACGGGCTTCTCGCTGTCGGCGTCTTTTACCACGCCCTCCAGCAAAACCCGCGAAGCTGTTTGCTGTGCATGTATGGCACTACTGCCACACATGCACAACACCGCTATAATAAAGGCAACCTTTTTCATAGGTTAGTTTCGTTTGTTAGTTAGTCACAATTAGTAAAACCGAATCCTGTTCGCTGTGGGCAAATATAACTTGCAGGAGTCCATGTGCTCCATTTGGCATGTGCTTTAACCTCCGCAGGTATTTCACCACTCAATTGATTTGTCTGAATACGAAGTTGTCCGCATTTGGAAGTAATGTTTGCCCATGATGCTGGAATGCTTCCGGTAAAATTACATTCATACAGATGAATACTTACGCTTGCTTTAGTCGTATTGGTTATCGTACCAATAGAAGTTGGAAGTGGGCCGGTAAGTTTTGAATTTTTATGTAATAAAATAGTGCCAACATCCGGCCAGTTACCAAATATTTCGGGCAAACTGGTAATTTGTGTGTTAAAGCAATTAAAGTTTTGCATGGCTATACAGTTTCGTAATTCTAAAGGCAATGAAGTAATCCTTGTTCCCGATATATTAAAGTCGGTCATTTTTGTCAACAAACCTATTTCGGCTGGCACGGCTCCCGTTACGTCCATGGTGTCGGAAGTAGCATTCAACAAGAATTTCTCCATATTTACTAAGTTGCCAATAGTACTTGGTATGGTGCCGGAAAGATTATTATTGGTTAATGTAACAAAGCGTAGTTTGGTCAAATACCAGAACCGTTCGGGAATAGCGCCGTTTAATTGCCCTTTACCCGAACCGCTGGACATTACAAAAGCTTTCAACTCGTTCAAATCACCAATGCTTTCAGGGATATAAGCATTAGTTACACTTGCAGGGATAACACCCGACGCAAACCAAATTGAGTCTACACGTCCTTGCGCATTAACACGTACACCTTTCCATGCGGTGTTGGTTCCCGACGTAGGCAGTGGAGCATTGAGATTCCATGTAACCGAACTGGCGAATTGAGCCATGCCTGTGGCATTATAAAAATCAACCAAAGCCAAGCTATCGGTTGTGCGACTGTACGTTTTTGTGGCTACTTGCGACACAGTAACTGTGCTGCTCAGGTTAAATGCACTTACCACAATCGTGGCGGTGCGTGCATTGGCAGTGGTGTTAGGCGCAAGCGTTACCGTTACTGTTTCGGAAGCCGTACCTGCACTCGGGCTGATTTGGCACCATGTGCCGCTTGATGTAGCCGACCACGAAGTGTTTGTGGTAACAACGAAAGATTTAGTTGAGCCTTCGGCAATCACGCCGCTAATAGTGGTGGGGGCTACTGTTAATTCGGCAGCAAAACCAAACTGGGTAACCGAAACCGTGCCTTGCAACGAGCCTGCCACTACAGTTATAGTAGCCGTGCGCGAAGTCGATTCCATGCTCGGGTCAATGGTTACTACAATGCTTTGTGCACCCTCGCCCGAAGCCAGTCCTATGTGGCACCATTCCCTGTCCGAAACGGCAGACCAAGCGGTATTGGTTGTAATAGTAAACGAGGCAGTGCCTCCCTCAACGGGGATTCCTTTAATTTCTGTGGTCGATAATTCCAACGTATCCACCGGCGTGTCTTTTTTACACGAAACGAATACAAGCGTTGCTAACACCAGTACAAAAGTGCTAGCTGTTCGCAGAAATGAGTAGTTTTTAAAACGATTTGTTTTCATAACATAGTATTTTTTAGTTTATAAAAATGTATATATTAAATTTGTAAATCCTAATAAATGTTGTAATTTTGCTTCCTCTCACAAACAAAGGTGCCACAACACCAACAAAAGGCTATGGCCTCTGTCGTGGTGTTGTGGCACCTTTATAATTTAGCGGGGTGAGAGCCGCTACTTTAAGACAGGGGTTTTTTATTCCCTGCTTCTTTTAATGTTAATAAAAAGCCGACTATTTCAAAATAATCGGCATGAATTTATGTAAATACTTATATTTTCAACTCTCTCCTCAATAGAAGGTGATCGCGGTGAAAATATACAGAACTTATATGTCGGAATAATTAATTTATCCGGTAGTTTTTCGTGTAACGATTTATAGGCTTTCCTGAACAATATGCAACCCATCCATCCGGCAACAATAATTACAAAAAATAATGATAGCCCCTGTATGGAATGGAACATGGCCGTAGAATGCTGATGCGTTTGTCCGTTGGCCTTGGCAAAAGGATGACTATGCGTCATCAGAATACCATGTACTTTGTGGGCATGCGTATAGGTTGTGGACACTCCGTAGTACCCCAAGAACAACACGACAAACAGACAACCCAGTAGGTTTTTTAAATAAACATTCACAAAATAATCGGTTTACTTATTGCAAAATCTGCAGCAAATTTACATATCTTTTTGAAAAAAACAAACGTTTTGGAAAATAAATTTCACTTGTATCGCATTTTATTGGTAACTAAAAAAATTAAATACTTCTATTTTACCTATTTGTTGTAATTGTGTAAAAAATAAAAACAGGCGAACTTTGCACTCCTAAAATATAAGTTCTATGCAACGAAACCTGTTTTTATTGATTTTTTTTTCAACTATAACTTTAGTTATTACTGCCCAACCCGATACCACAACCAGATCTTCACGTTTTCAGTTTGGAGGTTACGGAGAAGTTGTCTTGCAACGTATGTTTTACAGCGATAATGTAGCGCGCTACGCCTACCCTGAGAGCTATGCCGGTAGTGCGCACGGGCGTTTCGATTTGCCCCATGTGGTGCTATATGCCGCCTACGATTTCGGGCGCGGATGGAAAGTCTCAATGGAATTGGAATACGAACACGGGGGCGCCGGTGTAACCTACGAAATTGAAAATGCCGAAACCGGCGAATACGAAACGGAAATCGAAAAAGGCGGCGAAGTGGCGGTCGAACAATTCTGGATCGAAAAGAGCTTTGCCACGTGGGCGAACCTGCGAATGGGACACGTCATTGTTCCGGTAGGATTGACTAATGTATACCACCTGCCTACCGAATTTTTCTCGGCATTGCGCCCCGAAGAAGAATCTTCGATCCTGCCTTGCACGTGGCACGAAACCGGTGTGAGCTTGTGGGGCCGTGCCGGCGCCTGGCGCTACGAAGCGCAGTTTCTGGCAGGACTCGATGCCGAACGTTTCAGCAATGCTAACTGGATTGCCGGCGGATCAGTATCGCCCTACGAGTTTAAAATCGCCAATGTATATGCCGGTGCAGCCCGCCTCGATAACTTCTCAGTAAAAGGACTGCGTATGGGCTTGAGTGGTTATTATGGTTACAGCGCTATCAATAGTCTGAAAGCAGAGCGTTACGAAAACCGCGGGGTGAAAGGGATTGTTACCATCGGATCGTTCGACGCCGTGTACAATGACTACAATGTATTGGCCCGCGGCAACGTGATGTATGGTCATTTAGGCGGCTCCTACGATATTTCAATGATCAATAAACGCTTGCCATCTGCCAGCCCGTCGCCGCGAACCGATGTGGCGTCCGACGTATTGAGCTACTATATAGAGGCGGGATATGATTTGCTGTCGTTCTTCGGCAATCGCACGTATAAAGGCGATAAATTGTATGTATACGGACACTATGGTTATTATAACTCCATGTACAAAACGGCCGACGGCATTGCCCAAAAAGGGTGGGCCGAAAGAACCATTATGAGCGTCGGGTTGAATTATTTCCCGATGAAAGAATTGGTCATCAAAGCCGAATATGCATTCCGTAAACTTAATGCGCCCTACAACAACGAGCCGACTATTTCGCTGGCCGTTGGCTATTCGGGCTTATTTATAAAGTAAAATACCTACCCTAACAGAGGATTTAATCCGTGTTAGGATTAAAAAACAATTGTTATATATTATAAAAACTAAAAAAATATGATTACTACAAATGTTACTAAAAAATTAGTTGTTATACTGATGTCCTTAAGCGCATTAGTTTTTCTCCCTTCGTGTGAAAAAGACAGCAACGCCACTCCCGAGCCGACCGACGAAGAATTGAGCCGGACGATCCTAGCCAACTACGTGGAGACAACCGTAGTGCCTACTTACAAAGCATTGGCCGATGCAGCATTGGAAATGCGCACGGCGACGCAGGCATTGAAAGCCAACCCGACGTCCGAAACAATGAAAACGGCCTGTGATGCCTGGATGAAAGCGCGTATCGAATGGGAATTGAGCGAGGCGTTCCTCTTTGGCCCGGTGGGCGATCAGGCGCTGGACGTGGACGGGCACATTGATTCGTGGCCGTTGGAGCTGGAAGCCATTAACCAATCTATCGGTGCGGGCGCCAATATTACAGGCAGGCAAGCGTGGATGCTGGATCCCGAAGTAATCGGATTTCATGTAACGGAATATCTGTTATATCGCGACGGACAGCCGCGCCCCATAGCAGACTTGATCGCTAAACCTGCCGAATTCAACTACCTGGTAGCCGCTACCGATGCATTGGTGTGGGACTGTGTACTGGCATACGTTGCATGGGTTGGCGAAGAAAATGTATCGGCTGAAATGAAAAAAGTGTTCAATGAAAACCCCGATGTAGTGGCGCACCTGAACAATAATCCGAACTATAAGAATTTTGCATCGTCACTTAAGAATGCGACCGGCATCTACAACGGTAGCTTAAGCGCTGCATTGGCCGAAATAGCCGTAGGCGCCGCCGAAATAGCAGGCGAAGTGGGCGCTACAAAAATTGAAGCGCCTTATGATAACCACCGTGTCGAAGAAGTGGAGTCGTGGTATAGCTGGCACTCACTCGACGATTATCTGAACAATATTTACAGCATTAAAAATGCCTACTTGGGCGGCTTGGGTAACAATTCTCGCACACCCGTTTCGTTGAGTACCTACGTGGCGAAAAAAAATACGCAGCTGGATGCGAATATTAAAGCTAAAATGGAAGAATGCCTCGCGAAAATCAAAGCTATCGGTAATGGTGGCAAATCATTCTACGAAGTAGTACGCGATCAGACAAATGCCACAGAAGTAGATGCCGCTGTGGTTGCCTGCACTGAACTGGAAACATTATTTGGCTCGCTGGAAGAAATCATAAACTAAAACAATTATGAAACGATCACTAAAAATAACTATCGTCTTTTTGTTACCCTTGTTATTCGTGGCTTGCAAGGATGACGATATGACTACTGACGACCCCAACGGTGGGAAAAAAGAATATACCGAAGAGTGGTACGCAGGCGGTGTCAACGGAACCGTTTTCAACGCTACATCGCGCGCCTATAAGCAGCCGATGCCCTTTATCAGTGATGATGCGACACTGTATAAACAGTTCATGCGGGGCGAACAGATTTTCGGGAAAAGTTTTGTGTCTGATACCAGCGATGCCAGCAAGGCCTACGCTGGCCTAGGCCCCGTGTATATCCGCAAATCATGCGTGGCTTGCCACCCCAGCTATGGCGGGCGCAGCAAGCGGGTCGACAAGTACGACAGCAACGATAGCCAGAACGGCTACCTGTTGATGATTTACGACCCTTCGCAACCGACATTGCCGTTAGCTACCAAATATTTTACCGGTATGACGCAAACACGCGCCGTAGCACCGTTCAAAGCGCCGATTAACGAAGAGGGGATTACTATAACATGGCATGAATATATTGATCCCGAAACGCAAAATAAATATGCGGACGGAACCTCCTATAGTTTGATTTACCCGACTGTGAGCATTGCGCAAAACGCCATCCTGTTCGACGATTTCGATATGAGCAAACACGCGGCTTGCCTCGAAGCAACCATTGGTATTTACGGCACCGGCCTGCTGGACGCCATTTCGGACGAAGACTTGCGCGCCGAATACAATTACCAGCAAACACGCAGCTACTGCGCCGGCTTGATTGGCGCCGATATTGACGACGATGCTACGGGCGGTAACAAATATTATCCCGGCAAACATCCCGGGCGTTTTACGTACCTGTGTACCCGCGGTTCGCTCGAGAACGGGCCGGGCTCCAATGCTTTGTGGAATATTACGAATGTAACACGCGAAAACCGCCGCTACCATTATATTACGGCTGAATATGCAACAAAGATGTCGAAAGATCCCGATGTGCAACAAGCGCTCGGACAAACGGAAGAGGAGATTTACCAATACCTGATGGCGAAAGACCTCAAGCCCGAAATGACGATGGCCGATTACGACGCATTCATGGTGTGGCACCGGGCTCTGGCTGTTCCGGCGGCCCGTAACCTTGATGATCCGACAGTGCAGAAAGGTAAAAAATTGTTTGCCGATGCCGGTTGTGCCGCTTGCCATAAACCGTCGTGGACTACGCGCGCCGACTATAAGCCCATGCCGCAATTGTCGAATCAGAAAATATACCCTTACACCGATTTGCTGCGCCACGACCTGGAGATGAAAGAGCCGGGGCGTGCACGCGTGTGCCGCACCACGCCGCTGTGGGGGCGCGGTTTGATGTCCGTTACATCCGGGCACACCGATATGCTTCACGACCTGCGTGCACGCAGTTTTTCCGAAGCCATCCTGTGGCACGGCGGAGAAGCGAAACGGGCAAAGGAAAAATTCCGCGCCATGCCGAAAGAAGACCGCGAAGCATTGATTAAATTCCTGGAATCGATATAAACAGAGCCGATGAAACGTTGCGTATTCAGACTATTCTTTTTCCTGCAGGCAGTGCTTGTAGCCGCTACCATTTTCGAGAAAATTTCCGGGAGTGAAAAAGTACATGAATATATCTACGGTTCGTGGTGGTTTGTGGCTTTATGGGCGGTGTTTGCGCTCGCTTCATTCATCTATATAATTCAGAAAAAATTATACCGCCGCCCGGCTGCATTTTTGTTACATGGTGCGTTTGGAGTGATACTGGCAGGCGCACTGGTTACCTACCTTACCGCCGAACGCGGTCATCTTCACATCCGGCAAGGCGAAACGGCCCGTTACTATACTTCGGAAGAAGACGAAACTCCACGCCCGTTACCTTTCGGGGTAAAACTGGTATTGTTCGACATCGAATACCATGCGGGAACCGATAACCCTGCCGATTTTATTAGCTTCCTGAAAGTCGATGAGGAACTGTGCCGCGTGTCGATGAATAAAATTTACAAGCGCCGGGGCTTTCGCTTCTATCAAATCGATTATGATGCCGATGAAATGGGAACTACTTTACTGGTCAGCCACGATCCGTGGGGCATCGGCATAACCTATACCGGCTATGCCTTGCTGGCGCTGGCCATGCTATGGCTTCTGTGGTTACGTATCGGTTGGCGAGGTATCCTTTTCACTTTGCTCCCCACAGCCGGAGTCTGGTTTTACATCTCGCAAATCAACCCCATGACCCCGATCCTGCGGACGCCTATGCTTGCGCTGCATGTATCGGTAATCATGGTGGCCTATGCCCTATTTGTCTTCATGACTATAACCGGTATTATCGGCATCGCATCGCGCAGGCGGAGCGAACAATTTTACCGGTGGAATACGAAACTGCTTTACCCTGCCTTGTTTTTACTGGCAGCCGGCATTTTCATCGGTGCCATGTGGGCCAATGTCTCGTGGGGGCGCTACTGGGGCTGGGATGCCAAAGAGACATGGGCGCTCATTACCTTGTTTGTGTATGCCCTGCCGATGCACAAAGAAAGCCTCCCGTGGTTCCGCAAGCCGGCCACGTTCCACCGATATTGCGTAGTGGCTTTCATGGCCGTGGCCATGACTTTTTTCGGCGTTACCTATTTGTTGGGAGGCATTCACAGTTACGTGTAGATTTTCGTATCTTTGTAGAAACAGTAAAAAATAAGTATATGCACGCAAAACCAATCATTCGCCATATTGAACCCGATAGCAAATTAGCGGACTTGATTCATGCCGATTATCGCCTTTTGCTGGTGATTAATCGCTTTGATATTCCGCTGGGTTTCCGCGATAAAACAATTCGCGAAGTGTGCAAGCAACATAATGTCGATATGGACTGCCTTATTGCGGTAATGCAACTATTGCTCAATCCGGAAGGTTTCGATTCGTCGGCATTCCTGCACCTGCGCCCGGAATCGATCTTGAAATACTTGAAAAATTCGCATTGCTATTTTCTGGAAAAACGGCTGCCCGATATCCGCCGGCGTTTGTCGGCCATATTGGAAGGTGTCGACGAACTATCGAAAGCGAGCATCCTGCACTTCTTCGATGGTTATTTCCGGGAAGTGCAGGAGCACATGGGGTATGAAAACAACATTGTGTTCCCTTATATCGACGACCTGCGGGCCGGTAACAGGCCTGCCGGTTTTTCGATCGACGAGTTCGAATCGCATCATAGCAACATCCGAGAAAAATTGATAGACTTGAAGAACATTCTCATAAAGTACCTGCAGATTCCGGCGGAAAATTATGATGTAACCAACGTATTACTGGATATTTTCCAAAGCGAAGAAGATCTCGATATCCATTGTTTTATAGAGGATAAGATACTGGTACCTATTGTCCGGACTATCGAAAACAAAAGATAAAAAATGGCTATCAAGAAAAAAAACATAGCGTTGGCCGAGCATTCGTATCTCCTTCGAAAAGGGCTGGCATTGGCCGTTTCCCAGCTTTCTAACGTTGAGAATATAATAGAACTGGATACACAAACCTCTTTGGTTTCGCAAATCGAAGCGGAAGAGGTGGATATCATCATCATAAATCCGCAACTGCTCGGTGTAACACCGGAGATCAAGCCGCACAAGGCTTTGAAAATAGATGAGGATATTCCGGTAGTCGCATTAGTATACAGTTTGATAGACGAAAAATACCTTCAGAATTTTGCCGCTGTACTTACCATTACCGATTCCCTGGAGACCATTGCAGGCAAGTTGCAGAAAGTAATTGGTGAAATGGACAGGCAGGAGAATGAACAAACCGGGGAGTTGAGCGATCGCGAAAAGGAAATCCTGGTAGCCCTTGTACGTGGAATGATTAATAAAGAAATTGCCGACTACTTCAACCTGTCGGTACACACGGTAATAGCGCACCGGCGGAATATTACCCGCAAGCTGGGCATTCATAGCGTGTCGGGCCTCACCGTTTATGCCATTTTAAATAAACTGGTTGACTTGCAAGATTTGAAAATTGTTTAGTTTGTTTTTATCCGGTCATTATTTTTTGCTATTGGAAAAGGTTTCAAATATGTTTACCTTTGCACTCCCGAATTAAAAAAGGTGATGATCAAAAAAATAGTATTCATTCTGTTATTTATTTCAAGTGCCGGTTACTTGTGTGGTCAGCACACGCCTGAAGGCGCACTGCACGGAAGGATACATACGGCCGACGGACAGCCGGCCGAAACTATTTCGATAACACTCAAAGGAACTACTTACGGCGCCACGACCGACGATAAAGGATTCTTCTCCTTGTCGGCTCCTGCCGGAAGCTACACGATGGTTGTTTACTCCATAACCGCCCACATGCAGGAATTACCGGTTAGTATCACTGCCGGCGTCGATACGGAAGTACCGCCTGTTACTATTTTCGAGAACAAACACCAGTTGCAGGAAGTGGTGATTACCGGACAGTTTTCGCCGCAGTCGCTCCGCAACTCGGTGTACAAAATGCGCGTAATCAACAAACTCAAAATAGAGGAAAAAGCCGCTACCAATGTGCAAAACCTGTTGAACACGGAACTCGGTGTCCGCTTGTCGAACGACATGGCGCTGGGTGAAACCGATTTTGAACTGATGGGGATGAGCGGCCGCAATGTAAAAGTGTTGCTCGACGGAGTGCCGCTTATCGACCGCGATGCATTGAAACAAAGCCTCAGCCAGATTGACATCAACACCATCGAACGGGTGGAAATTGTCGAAGGCCCAATGTCGGTCATGTATGGCAGCGATGCACTGGCCGGCGTAATCAATGTGATTACTAAAAAAACAGCCGTATCGTCCGACAAAAACCGTTGGAATATTACCGCCCGTGTACAGGAAGAATCGGCCGGCAATGAGTATGCGCCTTTTAGCGGCAAAGGGATTCACAACGAAAACATCTCCCTCAGCTGGGCGCACAAAAAAGGATTCTATGCCGGCGGCGGCTTTTCGCGCGATGCCTCGGGCGGCTGGAAGGGCGATAAACCAGGCCGCGAGACCCAATGGCAGCCGAAAGACCAGTACCTGGCAAATGGAACTATCGGCTATAAGCACGATAAGTTCCATGCGTGGTACCGGTTGGATTATTTGGACGAAACCATTTACACGGCCCTCAATGCGCTGCCGTTGACGCCTAATGAAATTATCGACCGCGATTTTGAGACCGACCGTTTCACCCACCAGTTGCAGGCAGAGTGGCGCGCCAACCACCGGCTGTGGTTCAACCTGGCGGCTTCGTACCAAGATTACGAGCGGCGTTCGAGAACCGTGGTAACCGACACGCTCCGGAACAAAAAGTGGCTGTCGCTCGACCCCGCGGCGCAAGACACCACGAAACAGCAGGTCTGTTTTGCACGCGCTACCGCTACCTGGCGCATTACGCCGGAATTGACATTGCAACCGGGCCTCGAATACCAGTGGAACCATGTGACCGGAGGCCGCATCAAAGGACAGCCCGAAATGACGGATGTGTCCGTATTCGTATCGGCGGAGTGGACTCCGTGGAAATGGCTGAACGTACGTCCCGGCCTGCGTTCGGTGTTCAACTCGGTGTATAGCGCTCCACCGGCCATCCCTTCGCTGAATACAAAAATAGCCCTTGCCGAGGACATGGACCTGAGGCTTTCGTATGCCTACGGTTTTCGTGCGCCTACATTGCGTGAACTATATTTTTCGTTTCATAACGCCAATCATAACATCGACGGCAACCCCGAGCTGAAAGCCGAATACTCGAACAACGTGACCGGCTCGTTCGTGTGGCGTATCCTGCATGGTGGTAGCGTGCGGCTGACATCGGCGCTTACCGGTTTTTACAACGATTTCAACAACCGCATTGTAATAGCCGCAGATAAGAACGACCCGGCACACAACATCTACGACAATGTCGACAAGTATAAAACTACCGGCGGCACGTTCGAAATTCTGTGGCATGGAAAAACCTGCAAGCGAACTTGTCATTCTCATACGTGGGCCGCTACAATAGCTATGCAAACGACCGGCAATATGCCGATCAAAATTTACCGCAATTCCGTTTTTCGCCCGAAGTAACCGCCAGCGTAGTATACAACCTGTCGAAGACAGGCACTACATTCAGCCTCTTCTATAAATTTACCGGCAAACGCGAAGAATATCGTTTTGATCCGGACACGGGAGATTTGCTACTGGCCGGCCTCGGCAGCTATAACTGGGCCGATCTTACGCTATCCCAGAAAATTTGGAAATACTTTACGTTATCGGCCGGCATAAAAAATATTTTCGATGTTACAACCGTTGATAATACCTATTCCGGCGGGCATGTGGATAGCGCCCCGGCAAGTTTTATCGGTTGCGGACGGTCTTACTTTATAGGATTAAACATACATTTGAATAATAATTAAAACAGGTACCAATACAATGAAAAAAATTTTTTATTTATCGTTGACGGCAGTGGCCATGTGTTTTGCCGCTTGCTCGAAAGAAGAAATCAAGTTGCCCGACATTGAAGTCGCATTTACCGCGACTAAAGCAGGAATCGATAAAGACACGCAGTCTGCGGAACTGACGCTTAGCCTGACACGCGCCGCCGCTACCGACATTACGGCTGTAGTTAGCTACACGGCTACCGGCGTGGCCTACGGAACCGGCTTTACCACTACGCCGGCTGCTACCGGCAACACGATAGCCGTTACAATCCCGAAAGGACAAACAACCGCTGCACTCACAGTTTCGCTGGTCGATGGAGTCCTTTACGAAGGTACGGAAACAATCGATTTTACGATTGCTGCTATCAGCGAACCGGTTATTATTGGCGCTAAAAAGAACCTCCAGCTGGTTTTCGGCGCCATTGTTTCCGAAGGAAATACGTTGACGCTGGAAGGAAAATCCGAAACATCGGATTATGCCAATTCCGTGTTTGTTGACTTCAGCAACAACAAGCAATACGCTGTCGACCGCAAGGGCTGGACACTCGGTTTTTATTGCGGCAATGAGTTCCGTGTATTCCTCAACCCGGCTATCCAGATGGCGGCGGCAGCCACTTCCAAAACCGACATCAATGCGGTAACCGTGTCCGATACGGCCGGCTTGCCGAGGCTGGTGCCCAACATGATGGCTTCGCAAATGATTGCGCTGCAAAATGTCGATGACATAGCGGGCGATATTACCAAAACTGCATTTGCCGAAGTTGCAGCCGACGAGGCTGCCAACAACGTGTACCTGGTTGCTTTCGAAGACAACAATGTGCGCCCCGAGGAGTATTATAAAGTAAAAATAACCCGCCAAGGCGGCGGCTACAAGGTGCAATACGGGAAGCTCGGCGGCGGTGAAATAAAAACCATCGAAGTGTCTAAAGCCGCCGGTTACAACATGGCTTGCGTATCGTTTGAAACCAATAAAACCTTGTTGGTCGAACCCGCCTCTACCAACTGGGATATTGAATGGACTTATGGAACCGGCCCTTTCACAATGCCCGGTGGTGGTGCTGTTGTTGCCTACTGGATGCAGGACTATGTATATAGCAATAACATGGGCGGCGTGCAATGCGTGAAAGTAGAAACCAGCGCCATAAGCTACGAAAATTTTTCGGCAGCCAACCTGGCCGGCCTTGCCTTCACCGGCGACCGTAGCGCTATCGGTAGCAGCTGGCGGAATACCATGTCGGGCAAAGGGATTATTGCCACGGTGTTTTATGTAGTAAAAGACCCTGCCGGAAACTACTACAAGATGCGGTTTACAAAAATGGGCATCAACAACGACGGCGGAGTTCGTGGCCGCCCCATTGTGGAATACGCATTGGTGCAAGCCGCCGAATAACAGGAGGCTTTTCCGTCTATATTCTAACGACCTGACAGGTTTGGCATTTTTACCTGTTAGGTCTTTTTATTTGTTGTTGTCGTTATACGATTTTAATTTCTTAGAAACGACTGCTCCCATAGAGACAATATATATTTCACCCCTATGGGATTCTTCCCTCGGTTCATATCGCGTTCTACCTGTGTTTCGCCTCCACAAAGACAAAAGATTCCCTATTGAAAACATGTGACTTGGCGCACAGGGAACAACCATCTGCTGAAAAGGCGTGCTCCATGCACAAGATGCAGACTGCTTTTCTTACCACGGGTTATGATACGTTGGCTTTCAAGGAGAGGTAGATGTGTCTTCATACTTTTAAAAAAAATGCTACCTTTGTATTATACTAATGATATATACTGATACCTATATTGATAAGATAGTTGCTTTATGCAAAAAGTATAAGGTACATAGGCTGTTTGTTTTCGGTTCGGTGCTTACTAATCGTTTCAACGAAGAAAGTGATGTAGATTTTGTAGTAGATTTCGATAAGGACAATGTCGATGATTATTTTTTAAATTACTTCGATTTTAAGTACTCTCTCGAAGATATACTGGGGCGACCGGTCGATTTATTAGAAGAACAAGCCATCCGCAATCCGTTTTTGAAAAAGAATATTGATGCCACCAAACAATTAGTTTATGGATGAATATATCAGCAAACACTTAACCGATATTTTTTTGCTATAGAAGAAATAGAAGGTTTTTTTGGCGAAAATCCAAAAGAAGAATTCAGACAAACACTTTGTATAAAACGAGCGGTAGAACGCGATATTGAGATAATCGGCGAAGCCACTAATCGCATATTGAAGGTCGACCCGACTGTTCAAATAACCAACTCTCGGAAAATTGTAGATGCCCGTAACTGGATATCGCATGGCTACGATGGAATATCAATTGATATTCTATGGACAATCGTAGAGAAGCACTTGCCGCTACTAAAAGAAGAAGTAGCTATTTTACTGAAAAAGTATTCGAATTGACATTTACCAGGTAAGCCGGATTCGAACGAACGACCTGACAGGTTTGGCATTTTTACCTGTTAGGTCTTTTTATTTGTTGTTGTCGTTATACGATTTTAATTTCTTAGAAACGATTGCTCCAGTTCCTACCAATTATTTCTTTCGCCTCTACAAAGCTAAACACGAAGGTACCGCCGCCAAGAACAATCGGCATGACGGGGAACAATAATACATTATTATATTTGAATATCAGCACATTTTATTATCTTTGTTAAGAATTTGTTTCATTCGAATGGCCCCATCCGGAGAGGTGAAACTAAAATAGCACAACCAATGAAAAACCTGCTTTATTTAACCGCCATAGTGTTGCTGGGCGTGTTGCCGGCTGCAAATAAAAACGCTACGGCTACAACAATGCAGAATGCATTAGTTACGGATGATAACAACAATACTCCGAAAAAAATAGCCGGCGGCGTTACCGGCCCGCTTACGTGGAAGCTTACGTCCGACGGCGTTTTAACCATTAGCGGTACCGGCGCCATGCCCGATTATGAATATACGGAAAGCGGCTTAACCGCACCATGGTGGAATCGTAGTGCGAAAATTAGAACACTAATCATTGAGCAGGGTGTTACCTCAATTGGAGATTATGCTTTTGAAAGCTGTGGCGATTTAACGAGCGTTACTATTCCAAATAGTGTGACCGAGATTAGGAAGGGAGCTTTTTCCTACTGTAGCGGATTAACAAGCATTACCATTCCCAACAGTGTTACTGAGATTTGGGATGCTGCTTTTAGCAGGTGTAGTGGTTTAACTAGCGTTACTATTCCAAATAGTGTTACCAAGATTGGGGACTATGTTTTTGACGACTGTAGCAATTTGCAAACAGTGAACTTCAATGCTACCAATTGTGTTTCTATTGGGAAGTTTGATAATTATACTAAACTAACTACTTTGAATATTGGTAGCAATGTAATAAACATACCTAGATATGCTTTTTCCGGCTGTCGCAGTTTAACGAGCGTAACTATCGGCAACAGGGTTACCTCAATTGGGGAGGGTGCTTTTGCCGGTTGTCACGGCCTAACAAGCGTTACCATCCCCAACAGGGTTACCTCAATTGGGAGAGATGTTTTTCGTGGCTGTAACGGCTTAACGAGTGTTATCATCGGCAGCAGTATTGCCTCAATTGGGGATCTTGCTTTTGCCAACTGTAGCGGATTACAAACAGTGAACTTCAATGCCGCCAATTGTACTGCCATGGGGTCTTTCGATGCTCCCGCATTCGCCTTTTGCACTAAGCTCACCACTGTAAATATTGGTAGCAATGTCACAAATATACCAGATGCTGCTTTTTCCGATTGTAGTGGTTTAACCGAAATTAGCGTAGCCATTGATAACCCAAACTATGCCTCCGACGGTGGAGTTGTATTTACTAAGCAAAAAGACACACTGGTTCTATATCCCAGAGGAAAGACGAGTGGTTATAGTATTCCAAATAGTGTTAAATGGATTGGAGAGAGGGCTTTTTACAGCTGTCGCGGTTTAACGAGTATCGCCATCCCTAACAGTGTTACCGAGGTTGGACGTGAAGCTTTTTCCTACTGTAGCGGATTAACAAACATTACCATTCCCGACAGTGTTACCGAGATTAGAGAGGGGGCTTTTGCCTATTGCAGCAACTTAACGAACGTTACCATCGGCAACAGTGTTACCACAATTGGGGAGAGGGCTTTTTACAGCTGTAGCGGATTAAAGGAAGTCACCATTCCCAACAGTGTTACCAAAATTGGAAAGCGCGCTTTTGCCATCTGTAACGAATTAACGAGCGTTACTATTCCCAACAGTGTTACATCGATTGGAGATTATGCTTTTTCCAGCTGTGGCGAATTAACAAAGATTGATGTACCCATTGATAACCCAACCTATGCTTCCGATGGTGGAGTCGTGTTTTCTAAGCAAAAAGATACCCTGATTATATACCCCAGCGGAAAGACAGGCGGTTACAGTATTCCCAATAGTGTCACCGAGATTGGGGTTTATGCTTTTTACAACTGTAGTGGTTTAACTAGCGTTACTATTCCAAATAGTGTGACCGAGATTAGAGAGGGAGCTTTTTCCCACTGTAGCGGCTTAACGAGCGTTACCATTCCAAATAGTGTGACCACGATTAGAGATTATGCTTTTTTCTTCTGTAGCGGCTTAATGAACATCACCATCCCAAACGATGTTACATCAATTGGAGATTATGCTTTTTCCCACTGTAGCAGCTTAACGAACATTACCATTCCCAATAGTGTCACCTCAATTGGACATGCTGCTTTTTACGGTTGTAGCGGCTTAAACGAGATTAACATAGCCATTGATAACCCAACCTATGCTTCCGACGGTGGAGTTGTATTTACTAAGCAAAAAGACACCCTGGTTCTATACCCCAGTGGAAAGACAGGTGGTTATAGTATTCCAAATAATGTCACCTCAATTGGTGATTATGCTTTTCTCGACTGTAGCGGTTTAACGAGCGTCACCATCCCCAACAGTGTTACCGAGATTGGACGTGAAGCTTTTGCTTGGTGTAGCCACTTAACGAACGTTACCATCGGCAGCAGTGTTGCCTCAATTGGTGATCATGCTTTTCTCGACTGTAGCGGCTTAATGAACATCACCATTCCAAACAGTGTTACATCAATTGGAGATTATGCTTTTTACGACTGTAGCGGCTTAACGAGCGTCACCATCATGGCCACCACGCCACCCACTCTCGGTGATGATAATTTTACAAGCTATACGAATAATATCCTTTATGTCCCTGCCGGGTGTGTAAATGCCTACAAGGCCGCTGGGTGGAATAATGCATTTACTACTATTACCGAACAGCCCCACTAATTTCAAGATTCTAGTATGAAAAACCTGCTTTATTTAACCGCCATTATACTGCTGGGCGTGTTGACGGCCGGCTGCAGCCGGAAAATAGCAAGTGGCGTTACCGGCCCGCTCACTTGGAGGGTTACTCCCGACAGTGTTCTAACTATTAGCGGTACCGGCGCCATGCCTAATTATGAATATACGGAAAGCGGCTTAACCGTGCCATGGTGGAATCATAGTGCGAAAATTAGAACACTAATCATTGAGCAGGGTGTTACCTCAATTGGAGATTATGCTTTTTCCTATTACAGCGACTTAATGAACGTTACCATCGGCAACAGGGTCACCAAGATTGGAAAAGAGGCTTTTTCCAACTGTGACGGTTTAACGAGCGTAACCATTCCAAACAGTGTTACTGAGATTGGGGATTATGTTTTTTACGGTTGTAGCGGTTTAATGAGCATAACCATTCCGAATAGTGTTACCACGATTAGAGATTATGCTTTTTCCGACTGTAGCGGCTTAACGAGCGTTACTATTCCCAACAGTGTCACCAAGATTGGGAATTATGTTTTTTACGGTTGTAGCGGATTCAAGAGCATCACCATTCCCAATAGTGTTACTGAGATTAGAGAGGGAACTTTTTCCGGCTGTAGCGGCTTAACGAGCGTAACCATTCCAAACAGTGTTACTGAGATTGGGGATGATGCTTTTGCTTGGTGTCGCGGCTTAACGAACATTACTATTCCCAACAGTGTTACCACAATTGGAGAGGACGCTTTTAGGTGCTGTAGCGGGTTAACAAGCGTTACTATTCCCAACAGTGTCACCAAGATTGGAGAGGGAGCTTTTTCCTACTGTGACGGATTAACAAAGATTGATGTGTCCATTGATAACCCAAACTATGCCTCCGACGGTGGAGTTGTATTTACTAAGCAAAAAAACACCCTGGTTCTATACCCCGGAGGGAAGAAGGGCAGTTACAGGATTCCCCTTAGTGTTAAAAAGATTGGAAAGTACGCTTTTTCCGGCTGTAGCGGCTTAACGAGCGTAACCATTCCAAACAGTGTTACTGAGATTGGGGATGATGCTTTTGCTTGGTGTCGCGGCTTAACGAACATTACTATT
>JAVBNJ010000042.1:0-9823 GCA_031551625.1 Bacteroidales bacterium
CGTTGATACGCTTGTTTATTCGACTGACTATCCGGAACTGACGGATGCAATCGCGAAAGATATACATTTGGATAATGTCGAGAAATTTACATGGGGATATGGGCATGGAAACAATTTGCAAATTCTTTCAATAAGTACAAACGGTGCGTATACCCAGATAAAAATACTATATAAACACGTAATAGCGCCTTTTGTACCTGGTGTTGAGATAGCCATATCAATTCCATTTTCCGATAAGGCGTCTATTGAAAATGCGATGCACTGTTGGGCTTGTTTGTTAGCAATGCATTTTACACCAATGTACATTGCGCGACGCATGCCCACACTGCCGGTCATCGAAATGCGCATGGAGTTGAAAGAGGCGATTAACAACTGCTCGGTAATCAACGACAGCTATAGCTCGGACTACAACTCATTGCAAATAGCTGTAGACTTTCTGAACCAGCAGCAACAGCATGCAAAAAAAACAATTATTCTTTCCGACATTCTGCAAAGCGGTAGGAGCGAGGAGGTGCTATATTCCGACATTGCCCATTTGCTGGCCGCAAAAAATATTTACCGCGTAATTGGTATCGGCCCTGTGATTTCGAAGCAGGCCGACCAGTTCACAATGGTTGCAAAAAGTTTTTATCCCGATACGGCTACTTTTTTACGCGAATTCCCGTTAGCAGAACTCCGTGACGAAACTATACTGCTGAAAGGTGCGCGGGTATTTGCTTTCGAGCAAATAGACAAAGTGCTGCAGCAAAAAGCGCACGACACGGTGCTCGAAATAAATTTGAATGCACTGGCGCATAACTTGAATTACTTCCGTTCAAAACTCTCGCCCGGTGTTCGTTTGATGGCGATGGTAAAAGCCTTTTCGTATGGCAGCGGCAGTTTCGAAATAGCCAACCTGTTGCAATTCCACCAAGTCGATTATCTTACGGTGGCCTATGCTGACGAAGGTGTTGAACTGCGACGTGCAGGCATCCGCTTGCCGATAATGGTGATGAATCCCGAAGAACACAGCCTCGACAAGATGCTGGAGTTCGGTTTGGAACCAGAGGTGTATAGTTTCTGTGTGCTGGAGATGTTGAAAGAGCGAGTCAGCAGTGGGCAGTCAGCAGTTTCGATTCATATAAAACTTGATACAGGCATGCACCGCTTGGGCTTTGAAGAAAAAGATATTCCCCAGGTACTACTAGAACTAAAAGGTCTACAGGAATCATCGTCCATCATAAAAGTAGCATCAGTTTTTTCCCACCTCGCTGCCACCGACAACCCGCAACTCGACTGGTTTACCCAACAACAGATAGAAAAATTCCGCCGCATGAGTACGCAGATTACGGCTGCTTGTCCGTATCCGGTGCTTTGCCATACGCTCAATTCGGCAGGAATTGTACGCTTCCCCGAAGCGCAGTTCGACATGGTGCGCTTGGGCATTGGCCTTTACGGTGTGGGCATGGATGAAGCAGAGCAACAACAGTTGCAGAATGTGAGTACACTCAAAACCGTGATTTCGCAAATAAAGCAGGTAGCAGCTGGCGAATCGGTGGGCTACAACCGTAACCACGTGACCGAGTGCGACACGACCATTGCCACCATTCCCATAGGCTATGCTGACGGTTTGAACCGCCGCTTCGGCAATGGTCGCGGAAGTGTGTTAGTAAATGGCCGCACAGCGTCTGTTATCGGAAACGTGTGCATGGATATGTGCATGATCGACGTTACCGGCATTGCGGCGCGCGAAGGCGACGAGGTAATTATTTTCGGCGATGCGCATCCCATTCACGAAATGGCCCGCGCCCTCGATACCATTCCGTACGAAGTGCTGACCGGCGTTTCGCGCCGTGTGAAACGCATTTATTATCAGGAATAAACATCTGCAATGAAAAATATTTCAAAAAAATTTTGCAGATATCAAAAATTGTTCTACCTTTGCAATCCCAAAACAAAGGGAGCTTAGCTCAGCTGGTTTAGAGCACCTGCCTTACAAGCAGGGGGTCATAGGTTCGATCCCTATAGCTCCCACAAAAGAAAAAGCATTTACAAAATTTTGTAAGTGTTTTTTCTTTTAATGGTCTGCAAAAATTCCAAAAAATAGTACTATCTTTGCCTTCCGTTGAATGAAACGTTTTTGGCTCATATTCTGTTTTCTCCTTTGTGTAGCGCTTCCAGCGGTGGCACAGATACAAAACTCCACGTCGCTCCACTTACTTAGCTACGACTACGTGCGGCGTTGGCGTTTCGGCTTTTCAATAGGCATCAACATTTTTGACTACACCGTGGTTAACTCCATGCAAACCGTGCAGCCATTGGGGCAAAACCCGCAAGTGCTCAAGGCCGATGTGGTGAATGTGATTCCGGGTTTCAACATTAATGGTATTGTAAACTATCGCCTTTCTAAATATTTTGACCTGCGCTCATTGCCGGGCATTTGTTTCGGTTCGCGCGAACTCAATTATTATAACGAAGACGGTTCGCTCAACCACTCCATGAACATTGAGTCGAACTACGTGGAAATCCCTATTCTGCTCAAAGCCTCGGCCAAGCGTACCAGCAACTATCGCCCATATCTGATAGCAGGCTTTAACTCGCGCTTCAACTTAAATTGGAAAACGTCGGATAATAAAGGGATTTACATTTCATCGAAAGTGTATCAACCCTATATAGAATTAGGTGCCGGGATTGATATCTACAATTACTATTTCAAATTATCGTTGGAATTTAAATACTCCGGCGGCTTGACAAATAGTCTTGGTTCTACTGTTGTGGAAGGACAAGAAGCTTACCGCGATGCGATCTCGCGGCTCAATTCGCAAATTTTTATCTTTGCTATTCACATCGAATAAGCGCATCGCCGGAACTCGGCACACACAATAGCGGCGCTCACCGCTGCATTCAACGATTCCGAGTTGATTACATTAGCAGGGAAAGGCGGAATATACAACCGTTCCGTCACGTTTTTTTCTATGGATGCCGAGATACCGTTGCCCTCGTTGCCCATCACAATAATACCGCCTGCGGTTAATGTTTTGCTATACATATTCTCGCCATCGAGAAACGTACCATACACAGGAACTAAATGTTTAGTTTGTTGCAGGAATGCGGCCAAATCCGTATAATGTACCTGTACGCGGAAAATGGCGCCCATCGTAGCCTGCACCACTTTGGGGTTGTAACAATCGGCGGTTTCGGGCGAACAGATGATGTGCCGGATGCCGAACCAATCGGCAATGCGGATAATGGTGCCAAGGTTTCCAGGGTCTTGAATAGTATCGAGCGCCAGGTACAATTCGTTTTTATCAATAACAGGCAGCGGCCGTGCTTTGGGTATTTCGGCTACAGCCAGCACCGGCGGGGGTGTTTTAAAGGCGCTTATCCGCTCCATTACCGGTTCGCTTATTTGTTCGTATTCTCCCCTTACTCCATCCACAGGAGGATACGAGAATCGGTTTGTATAAACTATTTTTTTAGTTACAAAATCCGACTGCAACAATTCTTCTACCAGTTTTTCACCTTCTACGACAAACAATCCGTACTCGTCGCGAAATTTTTTTTGCGATAGCGATTTAAATAGTTTGATGGTGGCGTTATCCAAAATAAATCCGTCAATTCTATAACACGTTCAATAATTGCTCCTTTATCTTCTCCAACTCGTCTTTCATCTGCACCACAATCCGCTGGATGTCGGCGTGGTTGGCTTTGGAACCGAGCGTGTTTATCTCGCGCCCCATTTCCTGTGCAATGAATCCGAGTTTGCGCCCCGGTGCATCCTCGTTGTTAGCTGTTTCCACAAAGTGTTCGCAGTGTTGGCGCAGGCGCGTTTTTTCTTCGGTAATATCAATTTTTTCGATGTAGTAAATCAATTCCTGCTCAAAGCGGTTCTTGTCGAATGCCGCATCCTTCAATAGATTGCTGAGGTTGGTTTCAATGCGTTGGCGGATTACCTCGATGCGTTGTGTTTCGTATTGCGGCACATCGCTGAGCAACGCGGCAATGAGCGACACGTGCGAAAGAATATCTTTCATCAACGCGGCACCTTCGTTGATGCGGAATGTGTCGAATGCTGTGAGCGCTTTTTGCAGGCACTCGAGCAGCGCTTCCCATTCCTGCTCAGATGTTTCGGAGGTCGTTGTTTCCAAAATGTCGGGCAGGCGCAAGATAGCTTGGGCAATACCCGCTTCGGCGGCCGATGACCCCACGCCTTGCAACACGTCTTCCAATTGCTTGTAGTAGGCGGTGAACAGCGCTTTGTTGATTTGCGCCGTGGGTTCGGCATCTTGCGAAGCAGCGACAACTATTACGTCGAGCTTGCCGCGCTGCACCACGCGGAACAACTCGTTGCGCAACAGGTTTTCGCGCTCGCGGTACACCGGCGGCATTTTCAGGTTTATATCAAGTGTCTTGCTGTTAACGGAGCGCAGCTCTATAGTGATTTTCTTTTTAGCAACTGTTTGTTCGGCTTTCCCGTAGCCGGTCATGGATTTTATCATTAGGTAACTTCTATTGATTGTATAAATTTTATTTCGCTCAACGCAGTTTCCGTATGAAACGACAGTTGATCGAATAGTTTGTGTGTTTTCAATTGTTCGATAGTGGCTTCCGCACTTAATACGCCTTGCTCGTAAAGCAATAAAGTAGCATATAATGTATCGTTGGTTACCGGCCCCATTACAAAATCGTATATTTCTGTTTGAAGACCTTTTCGGTTATTGGCTACAAACTCTAACCAGTTTTTTGTAGCGCCATCAAAATTCCGAACGTTATACTTCCCCGATTGCAGCACGTTATCATCAATTTCGTATTCCGATACAAACGTATTTTTTGCACCTTGGCGTTTCTTCTTTAACAACGCCCATTTTTTTGCTTGCTCGAAACACGTGGTAGTATAAAAACCTTTTCCGAAATCGGTTGATTCCCTGCATTGAGATAGTTGTGGATGCGTAACGTTTTCGCATGTAATTCCGTGGTATAGTTTCATGCGTTTCGGGTTTTCAGAAAGTTGGTTATTGTATCTACAATGTATGCTGGTCCTTGCGTGTGTAGGACTTCGAAATTTTGTTGTAGAAAATCAAATACTTTGTGGGTAGAAAATAATGCAAGTGTTTCTTCGGCGGTTTTATGTGCCTTTTCTTTGTATTTTTCCAAACAGAAAATGAGGAAGAGCGTTATTTTGCGGTTATCCAATCCTTTTTGCGATGTTTGCTTTTCGGCTTCTATCATCTCATACAAAGCCACGCCACTCAAGTACCAAAGCTTTGCTTCTTCCGATTGCAATAGGTTATACAATTCGGTAGAATATAAATAGTGAAGCGCATCGGTAAAATCCATGCTTTTCTTCTGCATGATGATTTCGACCAATTGCTGCACTTTGAACGGCAGTATAGCTTCTTCTATTTTAGTAGCATGTTCCATTTACAGTACAAAGATACGAAAAATCCCCGAAGGAGATACATTTGAATAAACTGGCGGATGTGGAACGGACTGTGTGTTTCGCGCGGCGCACCGCCTGTGTTTCAGGGCTCGGGTTTCTTCCGCGCGAATATGTTGCATTGTCCAGCAAAGACTTGTGAATACATAGTGGCGCAGTAATGCGAAATTGAGCTACATTTAGGACTTTTAAAAGTACTAATATTTGTAATTATGCTCGAAAAACATTATCTTTGTCGAACATAATTTTTGTATATCATGAAATTTGTAAACCGAATAGAAGAACAGAAGAGGCTTAAAGCTACATTGAACGATAAGAATAGTTCATTTGTAGTTGTTTATGGACGTCGCCGGTTAGGGAAATCGACTTTAATCAAAAAAGTATTGACGACCAAGGACGTTTATTTTTTGGCAGACCAAACCGAAACCTCCCAACAAATTCGGCTGCTAGCCAAAGAGATTGCATTAAAAATAGCGGGTTTCGACAAGGTGGTCTATCCCGATTGGAATACGTTGTTCGAAACATTGAATCTGCGAACAACCCAAAAGTTTACGCTCTGTTTGGACGAATTTCCGTATATGGTAAAAAAATCGCCGGAATTGCCATCCATACTTCAAAAAAAATTGGATGCCAAAACGCTTAAATTTAACCTCGTTCTTTGCGGTTCGTCGCAAACAATGATGAAAGGATTGGTGCTTGATGCCAAAGAGCCGCTATATGGCCGGGCAAATCAAATACTGAAACTTACCCCGATAAATATACACTATATTTCAGAATATCTAAATTGTAGCGCCATTCATGCGATTGAAGAATATGCTGTTTGGGGCGGTATTCCTCGCTATTGGGAGTTGAGGCAAAAAAATAAATCGTTGAAAGAAGCTATCGAATATCACATTATTAATTCGCAAGGAACTTTATATGAGGAACCTTACCGATTGCTTTTCGATGATATGCGCGATATTATACAGGCATCGACACTGCTGTCGGTTATTGGCGCCGGCGCCAATCGCTTGTCGGAAATTGCGGCAAGAGTGGAAAAGCCCGCCACTCAACTTTCGAGACCGCTTGATAAGTTAATAGAACTGGGGTTTGTGGCAAGGGAAATACCATTCGGCGAGAATCCGAAGAACAGTAAGAAAAGTTTGTACAAAATTGCCGATCCGTTTATGGATTTTTACTATCGTTTTGTTATCCCCAACCGCTCGTTGATAGAGTTGGAACGGACAAGTTTAGTGCTAAATGAAATAAATGAAAATTTAAACGACTACCTGTCGCGACATTGGGAGCAGCAGTGCCGAAAAGCAGTAAGCGGAGGTACGCTAAATGGGGTAACCTATACAATGGCTTCGCGGTGGTGGGGCAATGTCTCGCGCAACGAGGCGATAGAAATTGACCTCGTGGCCCAATCGGTTGATAAAAAATCACTATTGGTTGGCGAGTGCAAATGGAGCAAAATATCCAATGGTGATGCGTTGATAGTAAATCTTCTGGAAAAGGCTCGTAAATTGCCGTTCGCAAAAGGAAAAAAGATTACGCCGGTATTGTTTGTTAAAGAATGTAAAAAAATGAGCGATGCTATTTTCTTGCCGGAAGATGTGCTGAATATGTAAACAAAATCTTGTTTTAGAGCAAACACAAAGCCCACAAAAGTTTAATTTTTGTGGGCTTTATGTTTTTGTGAGAAACGTGTGCTATTTCACATCCTGCACTGCATCCATCCCGCGTTGGATAGCTTGTTCGTTCATCGGGATGAGCTTGTGGTGACGTTCGGGCACCGATTTTTTCACACCGGCAATTACATTTTCCATTTTTACTACCGGGCGTTTCTTGAGATAAGCGCCCAACACAATCATGTTGTATGCTTTGGCATTGCCCATCTTGGCGGCTTCTTCGGCCGCTTCGATTTTGCAAACGGTAATATCTTTACGTGTCGGCGGTTTGGTAATACCGTTTGGGTCGTACAGCAACATACCGCCCGGGCGTACCGTATTTTCAAACTTATCCAACGATTGCTGGTTAAGGATGATGGCCGTGTCGCATTTGTTTACAATCGGCGAGCTGATGCGGTTGCTGCTCAACACTACCGTTACGTTGGCCGTACCGCCGCGCATTTCGGGGCCATACGAGGGCATCCAGGTTACTTCCATGTCCTGCATGATACCCGAATAGGCCAATATTTTTCCCATTGAGAGAACGCCTTGTCCTCCGAATCCTGCTATGATGATTTCTTCTTTCATACTTTTTAATTTTGAATAACTGAATAATTGAATTACTGAATTAGTGTGTGCTTGCGCTATTCCTAATTCCTAATTCGTCATTCCTAATTTTTACTCATCTTTTATATCTCCCAACGGATATTCGGGGAACATGTGTTCTTCCATCCATTTGTTCGAATCAACGGGTGTTAATTTCCAGCCCGAGTTGCAGGTTCCTACTACTTCTACAAACGAGGTTCCTTTCTTTAAGGCGGAATTTTCGAACGCTTTGCGGATAGCTTTCTTTGCTTTGCGGGCAGCAGCAGGGTTTTGAGCCGACTGGCGCGTTACATAGCAAGTGCCTTTCAATTGGGCAATCAGTTCGGTAATACGCAACGGGTGGCCGTTCAATTCGGCATTACGTCCGTAAGGCGTAGTGGCTGTAACCTGGCCAATCAAGGTAGTCGGGGCCATTTGGCCGCCGGTCATACCATAGATAGCGTTGTTGATAAAGATTACCACCATGTTTTCGCCACGGTTGCAGGCATGCATGATTTCGGCCGTACCAATTGAAGCCAAGTCGCCGTCGCCCTGGTAGGTGAACACATATTTGTCGGGGTTCAGGCGTTTGATAGCCGTAGCCACGGCCGGAGCGCGTCCGTGAGCCGCTTGCGCCCAATCGATATCGAGGTAGTTATAGGCAAATACCGCACAACCTACCGGCGATACGCCGATTGTTTTTTCCTGGATACCCATTTCTTCGATTACTTCGGCAATGAGTTTGTGTACTTAGCCTTGGGTGCAGCCCGGGCAGTAGTGCATAACCGTGTCGGTAAGCACCGGCGTTTTGCCGTACACTTTATTTTCGGGTTTTATAATGTCTTTTACGTCCATAGTCTTTCGTTATTTTTGAAATGGATAAACTATTTTAAAGAAAACGTTTTTTTCAACGCATCCAATACCTGCCCCGGATCGGGAACTATACCGCCCAAGCGTCCGTAGTGCTCTACGGGTACTTTACCGTTCACGGCGAGGCGAACGTCTTCTACCATTTGGCCGGCGCTCATTTCTACCGAAAGCACGCCTTTCAATTGTGGCACCAATGCCTGGATAGCCTTGGTCGGGTAGGGGAACAGCGTAATGGGGCGCAACAGGCCGAGTTTGATACCTTGCGCACGCGCCATATCTACTGTTTCCTGGCAGATACGCGACATAGCGCCGTAAGCTACAATCAGGTATTCGGCATCGTCGCAGTTAATTTTTTCGAAACGTGTTTCTTTTTCGCGAATGATGTTGTATTTGTCAATCAATTTCAGGTTGAAACGTTCCTGCACGTCGGCTTCCAGCGCCAACGAAGTGATGATGTGACGTTGGCGGTCTTTGGTTTTGCCGAGGCAAGCCCAGTCGCCCGACATTTTTTGAATTTCTTCCTTTGTCCAACGCGGTTTTTCGGGGCTCAGCTCCACTTTTTCCATCATCTGGCCAATTACGCCGTCGGCCAAAATCATAGCCGGGTTGCGGTATTTGAATGCCAGTTCGAAGCCCAAGTCTACGAAATCGTTCATTTCCTGTACCGATGCGGGAGCCAGCACAATCAGGTGATAGTCGCCATGTCCGCCGCCTTTGGTAGCTTGGAAATAGTCGCTTTGCGCCGGTTGGATGGTGCCTAAGCCGGGGCCGCCACGCACCACGTTTACCACCAGGCAGGGCAATTCGGCGCCGGCCAGGTAGGTCAAGCCTTCGCACATCAAACTGATGCCGGGGCTGCTCGATGAAGTCATAACTTTTTTGCCGGTAGCCGCGCCGCCGTACAACATGTTGATGGACGATGTTTCGCTTTCGGCTTGCAATACTACCATGCCGGTGGTTTCCCAGGGCTTTTCTTCCATCAATGTTTCCATGATTTCGGATTGCGGGGTAATCGGATAACCGAAGTAGCCGTCGCAGCCGCAGCGGATAGCTGCCAGCGCGATCACTTCATGTCCTTTCAGGAGTTTTTTCTCTGCCATATTATTTAATTTTCAGATTTTTAAATTCAATGATTCAACGATTCAAAAATTCAATGATTCACAATTTATGGAATCATGGAATTTTGAATTTTTTGAATTTATTCTTTCACGCGATAAACCGTGATACACGAGTCAGGGCAAACCGTAGCGCAGTTCGTACAACCGGTACAGGCATCGGGATTTGCCATGTAAAGATAATTGTA
>JAVBNJ010000070.1:0-39321 GCA_031551625.1 Bacteroidales bacterium
AATAGCCAACCGGCACACACGTTGTCCGTCGGGCAAGGTTTCCCATTTACCTTTTTGAAATAAATCAACACCAACAGGAATAGAAACCCCCATACGAGCCGGCCAATTATACTTGGCATTCTCCGCATCTTCGGCTTTCAACTTATTAATGTCGAATGTCACTGGCAAATCAATTACCGGATATTGAACAGCTGATCGGGACACAGAGCCTACCGTCGTTGCAGAGAACGAAGGAGGAACCCCGCCTTTGCTTACTTGAGCTAAGAGACTGTTTCCCAAAAAGAAAACACCTAAAAGCACACTTAAAAACAACAATTTTGGAATTTTCATAAAAAAGCTAAATTTTGGTTATAATTTCAGATTTAATTTGTATTTCGGATTTTTATTTTTACATTTGCATTTACCAATTGTCAAAATTCAAATATTCTTTTCAACTTACAAATTTAAGCTATTTTATACTGAAAATCCAAATTTAAAGCATATATTAAACGTAACAAAAATAATTTTAACTATTTAATAACTATATATTTAACATTTTAAATATGTTACATCTATAAAAAGATAATGATTATTAAAAAAACAATGTTTGTTACACTTTACATAATTTACTGATTATTACATAATATATTTTTACTCTTTTTTGATAATAATAAATACAAATGAAACGTTTACTTATATTTATTTTGTATTGTTGGATTAGCTTAGTAGCCTTAAATGCTCAATCCTCTTCTAATATATTGCAAACATTTGATTCTCTTACACTAAAAGTAAATAGTATTAGCTTCTCCAACAAAAAGCAAGCATACCAGCTAATAGACCAACTTTACCAAATAGCCAAACAACATACTGATAGTACAACTCTTACCACAAAAGCACTTGTATTAAATGCCGAAGTCGGTCAAATACAAGGTTTTTACGACTCCACCTTAACCTGTCGGATTGCAGAAGAGTTAACAAAAATTACCCCTGCAAAAAGCCCCTATCTTCATAGCCTGCTAACCTATGCATTAGCAATGAATCATCTGACTCAGTGGAATTTATCCGAATCCTTCACATTAGCAATACAAGCTTCGAACGAATTCAAACAACTCAACGACAGCTTGTATATAGCAAAATCGTTACATATACTGGGGCGCATAGTCTACCATATCGGAAGCCTCCAACTCGCCGAAAATTATTTGGACGAAGCTCGAAAGTACGCTAATCCTTCTGAAAACGAATACTATAGAATTCTTTTTAACCTTTATATAACTAGTGCAAAACTTGATAAGTCCAATGGTTCTATCGACTCTTTAATAAGAATGACTACATTGTTAGACGAAACATGCTATCAGGGATTTCTTGCTTTAGATTACTTAAACATAGGTGTTATTTACTCTATGCAAGGGAGGCACGACCTTTCTTTTCTCTATTATACACGTGCCAAAAAACTTAGCGAAAAAATTGATAACGACGTATTTATATTCTCGTTATACCTTAATATAGGCCGTTATTATTATCTCCAAAAAGAATACGACAAGTCATATTCCAATCTATTAACCGCTAAAACATTAGCCCATCGTACGCAAAGTCCCAATCTAATAGGCTACAGTTATTTAGCGTTGAGCTACTTACACGAACTCCGGCATAATATAGATAGTGCTTTTTATTATATAAAAGAGTACAATCGACTGCAAGATCGCTCAAACATCAATGCCAATCTCATGGATGCCTATCGTGCCTACATTTCGGTATTCCTCGAACGATCTCAAAAGGAACTGATTATAAAAGAACAAGAGGTACTGCTGAATAAACGGCGGTACATAGTAACTATCCTTTCTGCAGCGGGTATCATCATCCTATTCGCTTCGCTTCTTAGAATATTATACCTGCAGAAACGACACATCCGCCAACAATCCCTACTTAAAGACGTAGAAAACCACGACTTAGGAGAACGCTTGGAAGCAAAGCAGAAAATAGAAAAATTGCAAAAAGAAAAAATAGCAGCCAAAGAACGGGAACTAAGTTCTTACTCTCTCGCGCTATCAAACAAGAATAATATCCTGCTACAAATAGCCAATACAATTGACCGGGACGACACAAAGGCTATTGGCGAAATCCGGCGGGTAATCAAAAATAACCTGAATACCGATAATGTATGGCAAGATTTTGTAATGCACTTTGATAAAGTTCATCCGGAATTTTTTATCCGGATTAAGAACACCGGTACCGATCTTTCGGAAAACGATTTGCGATTGTGCGCCTATCTCCGCATTAGTATGTCGACCAAGCAAATTGCTCAAATGCTGAATGTTTCGCCGGAATCCATACGGATGCACCGTTACCGGGTAAAAAAGAAACTCGGATTGGCAGAAGAGCAAAACCTCGACGATTTTATCCGCAATATTTAAAATCAAACGCCCCGGAATAATAAATATACCGGGGCGTTCAATTTATAAACCAATTTTGAACTAACTAATTAGTAGCCGAAAATTTCTTCTAACGACAGTTTGTGTATTTCGCCGAACCTAGCGGCGGTTCCCATCAGCTTTGCATCTTTCTCGTCGCCCAAAATACAATACGTGTAAGTATGTCCTTTCACATATTTTTCTTGGAAAGTTTTCAGATCGGCCAGCGTCATGTTCGGATATTGATCAAACTTGTCTTTGCGGGCATCGTAATCGTAGCCGAATTTTTCGGCATCCAAGTACGACCACAATACATCCGAGCGTGTAATACGTTCGCTACGTATATTGGTGAGTGCATTCTCTTTCGCCAACGTAAATGCCTTCTCTGATTCCGGCATATTGTTGATAATCTCAAGGAACGCGCCCACCGCATCAGGCACCTTGTCGTTTTGCGTAGCAATCATGGTAGCATAGTAGTATGACAAATCGGGCTTAGACACACCGGAGTATGAAGCGCCAGCCGAGTAAGCCAACCCGCGTGCTTCGCGCATTTCCTGAAATACAATAGCATTCATGCCGCCGCCAAAATAATCGTTGTACAACGAGCGGACAGGTTCCATCGTTTTATCAAATACCACGCCTTTCGACAACATGTTCATATAGACTTGCGGCGAGCTGTAGTGTACGAAAAATACTTTGTTTACCGGCGTTTCCTGTTGGGCAAACACAACCGGAGCCGGCACGTCTTTCAACTCGCCTACAACATGCAGTTTGCTCAGCAAACCGCTGATAGCGCTCTCTGAGCGCGGGCCGTAATAAAGGACACGATGTTTGCAATTTTTCAAATCAACCACCCGCGCAATCAAATCTCCGGGTTTCAATTGCGACAACTCCGCGGTAGTAAGCACATTGGTAGCCGACGATTTCGGGCCCCAGATACCATAGTTGCGCAACATGTTGAATAAGCGTTGCTGGTTGAGTTTCGCATCGGCGCGCGATTTATTGATGTCGAGTACCAAATTGTCGAACGCCGCTTGGTTCACTTGCGGATCGGCCAGCAATGATTCCAACAACGTAATGGCTTTTTCAAAATTATCGTCCAAGCCGCTCAATGTTACATATACACGATCGTTGCCCGATTGCAGGCTGAACGAGCAGGCTATTTTATAAAATTCGCTCTTGATTTCTTCCGGCGTGTACTGCGATGTACCAAGGTAGTTCAAATACGAGAAAGCTGTTCCTAACGCTTTGTCATTGTCGCTACCCATATCGAACAAGTAAGTCAATTCGAACAAACCGTTTTCTTTATTCTGTTTGTACAGCAGCGGCAAGTTTGTTTTGGTTGTTCCCTTTACCAAGTCTTTGTTGAAATCCAGGAATACCGGTTCAATCGGCTCTACCTTGATCGCTCTCACTTGTTTCAAAAATTCGCTTTCATCATCGCGGTTTGTAGCAATCGGCGTAATTTGCGGCTTTTCAATTTTCTTGATATTTTTATCTTCGCCTTTCCGTTTGTATACCACCACATAGTTATTGCTAAAATAAGTATTGGCAAAATCTATAATTTCTTGTTTCGTGATTTTCGATTGGCGGTCGAGGCGGCCTACAGCGTCCAACCAGCTTTCGCCATTGGTAAATGCATCAACAAAACTTTGTGCGCGAGACGAGTTATATTGCAACCCGTGCATTTGAGATAATTTAAAATTATTGATAGTGGCTTCGAGCAACCAGTCGGCAAATTTGCCCTGTTTCAACGAATCCACTTGTGCCAGCAATAAATCTTTCACTTCATCCAGCGATTGTCCTTGTTTCGGACGACCGCTCAGAATGTATGCACCATAGTCGGCCATATCGTAGATACCGTTACCGGCATTGAGTACCAATTGCTTTTGATTTAGGTTCAAATCAATCAAACCCGCTTTTCCGTTATTCATCAGGTAATCCACCATCTCGGCCGTTTCCATATCGCGCGAACCCGCAGCTGGCATACGGAATGCTATCAGCACATTTTCCGCATCATTACCCCACACTTCTTTCACAATAGGTGCTGTAATAGATGTCTCGGAATCTTGATGCAAAGCGGGCACATCGCCTTTACGCAATGTTCCGAAATATTTATTAATAACAGCAATTGTTTTGTCGGGATCAAAATCACCCGACAGTGAAATAGCCATATTGTTGGCTACGTAATACGTTTCCCAATATTTTTTGATATTCGTAATCGAAGGGTTTTTCAAATGCTCCTGTGTACCCAACACTGTTTGTGTACCGTAGGGGTGATGCGGGAACAATCCTTGCAACATTACTTCGTACGACTTGCGGCTATCGTTCGTCAACGACATATTTTTCTCTTCGTACACGGTTTCCAGTTCCGTGTGGAACAAACGGATTACCGGCTCGGCAAAGCGTTGCGACTGAATCATGGCCCATGCTTCAATTTGGTTCGAGGGAATATCTTCCACATACGAAGTAGCATCATACGATGTCCATGCATTAGTACCATTCGCACCAATGGCGCTCATCAACTTGTCGTATTCGTTAGGAATAGCCAGTTTCGACGCTTCCTGCGAAACGGCGTCAATTTCTTTGTAAATAGCTTTACGCTTGGTTTCGTCTGTAGTATTACGGTATGTTTCAAACAAACCTTCTATTTTATCCAGCAATACTTTTTCGGCCACATAATCTTTGGTACCGAATTGTGTAGTGCCTTTAAACATGAGGTGTTCAAAGTAGTGCGCCAAACCCGTTGTTTCTTTCGGATCGTTCTTACCACCCACGCGCACGGTTACATACGTTTGCACACGCGGTTCGTTTTTGTTTACGGTCATGTACACTTTAAGTCCGTTATCCAGCGTATAGATACGGGCCGCCAGCGGATCATTCGTCACTGTTTCGTACGTCATGCCATTAGCATCCGTTTTCGAAACCACTTTGTGCTCTTTAGTACCGGTGCATGCAGCAAATACCGCTACCAAAGCCACTAACAGAAAGATTGTTTTTTTCATTAAACATTTAATTTTAGGATTATTAAAAATCAAGGTCGTTTATTTCACATTAGTTAAAACATATAAAATCTCATTTATTCCACTGTTACGGATTTAGCTAAGTTGCGCGGCATATCCACATCACGTTTCTTGTTCACCGCAATGTGATAGGCCAACAATTGCAACGGAATGGTCGCCAACAGCGGTTGCAGGCACTCAATAGTTTCGGGCACGCCAATCGAATAATCGGCTAATTCCTTTACCACCGTATCATCTTCCGGAACAATAGCAATCACGCGACCATTGCGTGCTTTTATTTCCTGGATATTGCTCACCACTTTATCATAAATTGTTTTGTTGGTAGCAATCGCCACCACCGGCATTTCATTATCGATAAGTGCAATCGGGCCGTGTTTCATTTCGGCAGCAGGATAGCCTTCGGCATGAATGTACGAAATTTCCTTCAGCTTCAATGCCCCTTCCAGCGCTACAGGGTAATTGTAGCCGCGGCCGAGGTAAATGAAATTATGAGCATAGGTAAATATTTTCGACAAATCTTCAATACCTTTATTTTGCATCAGAATCCGCTCTATCTTTTCGGGAATAGCATCCAGTTCTTTCAATATAGTCAAATACTGTTCAGCCGGAATTGTTTTCTTTTCTTTGGCAATGGCCAACGCCATCAATGTAAGCACCACCACTTGAGAAGTAAACGCTTTGGTCGAAGCCACCCCAATCTCCGGGCCGCAGTGCGTATACGAGCCCGAGTGCGACATGCGCGGAATCGACGAACCCACCACGTTGCACACGCCGTAAATAAAGGCTCCAGCCGCTTTGGCCATTTCAATAGCCGCCAGCGTATCGGCTGTTTCGCCCGATTGCGAAATAGCAATCACCACATCGTCCGGATAAATAACCGGGTTGCGGTAACGGAACTCCGACGAATACTCCACTTCCACCGGAATACGGCACAACTCTTCAATCAAATGCTCGCCAATTAAACCGGCATGCCACGACGTGCCGCACGCCACAATGATGATACGGCGGGCGTTTAAGAACTTTTCTTTATTATCCAAAATTCCCGACAGCACCACATTGGTAGCCTCTACATTCAAGCGGCCGCTCATACAGTCGCGAATAGTGCGCGGCTGTTCGTATATTTCTTTCAACATGTAATGCGGGAATTCACCTTTTTCCAACAAACTCAAGTTGTATTCCAGTTTCTGAATTTCATGCGGTTTTTCCACGTTTGATGTGTCCACCACTTTCAGCGGCTTGTTGCGCTCAATGATAGCAATTTCGCCGTCCTTCAGATACACTACCTTATCGGTATACTCAATAATCGGGCTGGTATCCGAACCTATAAAATATTCGTCGTTACCTATGCCCACTACCAGCGGGCTGCTGCGGCGGGCTGCCACAATCAAGTCGGGGTTACCCTTCTCTATTACAGCAATGGCATACGCGCCCACCACCTGGTTCAGCGCCAACTGCACAGCCGTACAAAGGTCTACCTTGTTCGTTTCCTTGATATATTCAATCAACTGGATCAACACTTCTGTATCGGTACTGCTCGAAAACGTGTAGCCGCGCTTAGTCAGCTCTTCTTTCAACACCATGTAGTTTTCTATAATACCGTTGTGAATCAACGCTAATTTTTCCGATTGCGAATAGTGCGGGTGCGCATTCACATTGTTCGGCTCCCCATGCGTAGCCCAGCGCGTATGCGCAATTCCAATGGTTCCCGAAATATCTTTTGTATCGACAAATGCCTCCAGTTCCGACACGCGGCCTTTGGCTTTATATACATTCAAATCTTCGGCTTGATTGATCAATGCAATACCGGCGCTGTCGTAGCCCCGATACTCCAAGCGGTGCAAGCCTTTCACCAAAATTGGGTACGCTTCGCGTTTACCCACATATCCAACAATTCCACACATAAATACGGATGGTTTTATTTTCAAGTTATTATAATCTACAAATATAGCACAATATTTTCAACTACCAAACGACATCTATGTTAAAAAAATGTTAAAATCGTATTCTTATTTGTGGCAAAATTTTTGCTACGGTAAAGAAAAATGATTATTTTTGTATCCTTAAAAAACAACCGTTTATGCTCAAGAAACTATTTATCTGCATAGCTGCTTTGATAGCAGGAGCAAGTATAGCAGTAGCACAAGGCTATCGTATCAATTTAAAATTGGACGATGCCGCCAAAGACTCGACCGTTATTCTGGCCGTATATGTCGGCGAAGGCAAGTATGCCCGCGACACGGCCAAAACCGATAAGAACGGGCTGGCCGTTTTCTCGAAAAAAGATACGCTACCGGGTGGCCTCTACATGTTTGTTACGGGTAACACATTACTGTTCGACTTTTTGGTATCCGACCGCAAGAGCCAAAGCTTTAGCGCCCACTACAAAAAGAATAAAGACAAATCGGTAGAAGTAGTTTACAAAGATTCGCCGGAAAACGTGGCTTTCGTGGAATTCCAGAAATACATGGGTGCACGCCAGGCAGCAGCCCGCCGCCTCCGCGAGAAAGCGCAAGCCGATACTACATTTGCCAAAACAGCAAAAGATAGTTTGGAAATTATTTCGAACGAAGAAAAAGCATACACCACAAAAGTGGCTGCACAGTGGAGCGGCAAGCTGCTTGGATCGCTGTCCCGCGCACTGCAGGCGCCGCCGCAAATGCCCGAGCTCAACCTCCCGAAAGACATGCCCAAGCGCGATTCCATTATGTGGGTGCATTATTACCAATGGGAAAAAAATCATTTTTTTGACAACTTCAATTTTTCGGATGCTAGGCTGCTCAACACACCTATGTTCCAGCCGAACTTCGATTATTACTTCAAAAATAAAATTATCCAGCAACCCGATTCGCTGATTTCGGCTATACACATGGTATTAAAGAAATCGCAAGCCAACCGCGACATGTTCATGTATTGCCTCGGCCACTTGTATAACATGTACATCCAGTGGAACACGGTGTCCATCACACCCGATCATGCTATGGGTATGGAAGCTGTGGTGATTGACCTGATGAAAAACTATTACCTGTCGGGAGTGGCCGACTGGGCGCAGAAAGACACCACGTTTATGAAGCAAGTACGCGATTACGTGTTCTACAACAGCAATTCACTGGTGGGCATGAAAGCGCACGACTTGAAAATGGAAACTATGGCAGGGCAATACATTTCGTTGTACGATGTACAAGCTCCCTACACGCTGCTGCTGTTCTTCGATACCGACTGCGGCCACTGCAAAACCGAAATACCGAAAATATACGACGTATACAAAAAATACCGCGATAAGGGGTTTCAGGTATACTGTGTATACACACAGGTAAATGGCCCTAACTGGCAAAAGTTTGTAGAAGAAAATCACCTCGACTGGATCAATGTATGGGACCCCTACCACCGCACGGGCTATCACGATTTGTACGGAGTAACAACTACACCGCAGGCTTTCCTTATCAACCGCGATAAAACAATTATCGCGCGCCGTGTGAGCCATGACCTGCTCGATCAGTTGCTTGATTTTTATATCAACAAAAAACCGATAGGCGGCAACACTGCCGAACAACAAACGAACGAATAATAATTTTACAACCACTTACATAGTATGAAGAAAATTGCCCTTATAGCAGCCACTGTTCTCATAGCATTTACTTCCGGACATGCACAAAAAAAGAATAGTGTCAAACAAAAAGAAACACCCGTAAAAGGCTACGCCATTGATATGAAATTGACAGACGCTGCTGCCGGGAAGATGGTTGTGTTCAACCGCTATGTCGAATCGACCAGCCACGTGGTAGACTCGTTGCCCATAAACAGCGAAAATCATGTGCGCTTCATGGGTGAAGAACGCTTGACGCCCGGCATGTATAATCTCTCGGTAGCTATGCCCGGCGGACAAAACCAATCGATCGATTTCTTTATATCTATCGGTGCGCCTCAGCAGTTCTCGCTGGAGTTCGACCTCGCAAAAGGCCTGCAATCGCTGGTAGTAAAAGGCTCGCCCGAGAATGAAGTATTTGCCGAATGCATGCACAATATCAGCAAAATCCAACAACGCGGGCAAGCGTTGCAACAACGCATGCAGGAAGCAGTCAATCCCGATTCGGCAGCCGCTATCGGCGCACAATTGCAAGCGCTCAACAGCGAAATCAAAGCACAATGGGCTACGCTGAATACCCGCGTACCGGGCAGCACGCTGGCGTTGTTCATCAAGTCGATTCAAGAACCCGAAGCGCCGGCCCCCAACATATCGCCACTGGTGCCCAACCGCGACTCGGCCATGCAAGCCTACTACATGAATTATTACCGCGAACATTTTTTCGATAACGTTGATTTTTCCGACGCGCGTATCCTGAACATGCCGGTGTTGCTCAATTCACTCAATCTATATACCATGCGCGTGTTGCCGCTCGACAAAAATATTTTGATGGAACGTTATGATTTTATCATAAATAAAGCAAAAGCCAACCGCCAGGTATATGAGTGGGTGGTACGCAACCGCTACGATTTTTTCCGCACGGCCCCCTACCCCGAACTTGAAGAGGTGGCTACACATATTGCCGAACAATATGTAGTGGAGGATTCGCTGCACTGGGCAGACAAAGCATACGTAGCGCGCATGGCCGACGTAGTGCGCCTTGCCAGGCTGAATCCCGTGGGCAGCAAAGCGACCAACCTGAAACTCGAAGACCCTGCCGGCAACCACATAGCCATTGACGATATCCAGGCACGGTACATTGTGCTGAGTTTCTACAACCCTAAGTGCGGTACGTGCGCCATTGTTACGCCCATGCTGTGGGAAACTTATCAGAAATACAACAAAAAAGGCTTGCAGGTATTTGCCATTTATGTAGACCAAAACCGCAACGACTGGGTGCCTTATGTCACTACCGAACACAACTACACATGGCTGAACGGATGGGACCCCACGGGCGACGAGAAACTATACGAAAAATACGACATCCATGCCATCCCCACAATCTACTTATTGGATAGGAACAAAACCATTATCTTGAAAAATGTGACTATCGAACAACTCAATGAGAAACTAAGTGAATTGCTGGGAAAATGAAATTAAACTTAAAAAATCCGATTGTTTTTTTTGACGTAGAAACAACAGGGCTCGATGTAGCTACCGACCGCATTGTGGAAATAAGTATTCTGAAAGTACTGCCCAATGGTGCCGAAGAATGCAAAACACGCCGCATTAACCCAACTATACCCATCCCGAAAGAAGTAACGGCTATACACGGAATTACCGATGCCGATGTGGCCGGCTGCCCTACCTTTGCCGAAATTGCCAAGAGCCTCGCGGCATACATCGAAGGCTGCGACATAGCAGGCTATAACTCGCTGCGCTTCGATATCCCGGTACTCGCCGAAGAATTTATCCGCGCCGGTATCAACTTCGATTTTCGCAAACGCAAGCTGGTTGATGTGCAAGCCATTTTCTACAAAATGGAACCGCGCACACTCACGGCAGCCTACAAGTTTTATTGTAACAAACAACTCGAAAATGCCCACAGCGCCGAAGCCGACACGCGGGCTACCTACGAAGTGCTGCAAGCCCAACTCGACCGCTATAACGAACTAACCAACGACATGGGCCAATTGGCCGAATGCTCGGGCACCAAAAAGATGCTCGACTATGCCGGCCGTTTTATGCTCAACGATAAAGACGAACCCATTATTACATTCGGCAAATACAAAAACCAGCGCGTATACGACGTGTTGGCCGCCGACCCGAGCTATTATAGCTGGATTATGAATAACAATTTTACCCTCGACACCAAGCGCGTGCTTACGGAATTGAAGTTGCAGAAGTTTGGAAAATAAGGGAACAGCTCAACTATATTTCGGATAATTCCTGATCTATATAAATTATTTGTGCTATAATTTTCTCATAATCCTGTACCCGCAAAAAGGTAAGGTCTCGGCAAAATGTCAACAATAAACACAACGAATGAAAATAGCAAGCGGCATTATCTATCAACTGACGCCGTTGACTGGCTCGGGGTGTGGCAACAGCCCTGAATAGTAGTTGGGTTATTTCGGCCATATCGCGGCGGATACGCCCACCAAAAATTTTCCTGCCCTGCAAAGTCATCTTTGCTATCAATTTATTGCAACCTTCCACAAACTCCACCATTGCAGTATACAATGATGTTTGCGGAAAATCATAAATAACACGGTTCATACTAGTAGGTATTTCGGTTTGAGTACAATTTTTTTCAAGTCCACCGCAAAGCAATAACGGAATGCTTTGTCCGACAACAGTTTTAGCAGCATTTTGCGACGCAGGTTATAGGTATTTTGATGTACCATAAGGCCAAGATAAGAGTTAAGTTGGTTGCGAAAATCTATCAACTGCTCACGCGGCGGCACCTTGTCATCGGCCAACAATTCGAAGTAGGCATTCCATTTACGGATGGCTTCAAATGCTTTGACCTTGGTGCGGTTGCGGACATACGAACGATAGGGCTTGATGTAGGCATTAAGAAACTGAACGCCTTTCGTGTAGTGCTGCAAATAAATTTTGTTCGGATGCAACTCCAATCCCATTTTGGTTTTCAGAAACTCGCGCAGTTCTTCAATCAAGCGTTGCAGGCGCTGCTTGTCCTCGTGGATAATCACAAAATCGTCGACATAGCGCACATAGTACTTAAAGCCCAACTTGTAGCGGATAAAACAATCCATCTCATGCAGGTAAATATTGCTAAACACTTGCGAAGTGAGGTTGCCAATGGGCAACCCGCAGTTGTCGGCCGAATGGAAAAGACTTTTCGATGGCGGCAAGCCTTCCCAATCGTCGCGCGAACCTTTGATAATACAATTGGTGCGCGGATCGTTGAAAATAATTAAATCCAGCAAGTGGCGCACAAGGCCGGTATCAAAGGGGAGCGCGGCGCCCTGCTTGGCCGCCGCGGCCTCCCCTTTATCGATGAACTCGCAAACCTTTTCGTACAAGCGGGTTTTGTTAATGCTCATAAAGTAACCTTTGATATCGAGCTTCAAAATATAACAATCGCGCGTGTAGTTGTCGGAACAAGCCTGCAAAAAACGCCGGACACGGCCTACACCATAGAGCGTACCCTTGCCTTTGCGGCAACTGCAACTATCGGGAACCAAGCGCGACTCGTAGAGCGGCTCCAGGTAGTTCACCACTAAATGATGAACTACGCGGTCACGAAAGTCGGCAGCAAAAATTTCGCGCTGCACCGGCTGGAACACCACAAATGCAATGCTCTGCGATACGGCGTACTCGCGGCTCCGAATATCGTTGTAGAGCGCATATAAGTTTTCTTCCAACTTCAACTCAAACCGCAGTTGGTTGATGGTATTACGTTTATTTTTACGGGCACAATAATAAGCATTAAATAAATCGGTAAGCAAGGAATCCATTTTTTAGATACTAATTTTTTAGTTAAAAAGGTATATCCTCTTCCTGCATTTCCACCACTACCGGTTCGGGCACCTCCTCCTTCGACCGGCGGCTATCGGCCACTTGCAACACCTGCTTTCGCCAACCGGCCATTTGCCGGGCAACGAGCTCAATCTGATCGTTAAAACGAAGATGTGTTTCGAGGTTATATAGGCGCAGGTCATAACACATGCGCAGCAACAAGCGCAGCGTTTCAACTTTGGCACAAAGGGTTTTGAGGTAACTTATTTTTTCGGACACATCGCCACACGTGTTGGCATAGTAAACCATTTCGGTTAACTCGATCGTACTGTTTTTGATACGTTCGCCAAGCGTGTATTGATAGTCGCGCGGAAAATTGCGGACTTGCACAAAAAGGGTTGTCAATAAATCGTAAATCGCCTTATACACCGGCAGGTTGTCGGACGTGCTCGCAGAAGTTTTCTCTTTCAGCGTCCAGCCTTCGCGCCAGAGGTCGAAACCGGGCGTTTCGGGAAAACCAAGCACCGAGCAGCGCTTAGCGCTTTGCTCAACGACAAAAGCGCCAATCGTCACGGACTTTTCCAACAAGTCGGCCAAACGATCTTTTGGGAAGCCTCCGTACACAATGTCGCGCCCCACTGCTTTGATGTATTTGCGGGTCATTTTAAGTTCTTTCAAATAAGTGAACGTCAGGAAAGCACTGCGTTCGTATACATGCCAGAATGTGCCCTCGAGTATAAAGTGGATACCGGTGGCATTCAATGATTCGATTCGTAAAATTTCTTCGGTTGTCATAATAGTTTTTTTGATTGATGGATTTAAGAAATTCAAAACGGCTGCCCGCCGCACTGGCAGCAGGCTGTAAGCCGGACAAGGCGGTTACTGGTATTTACTATTCCGTATCTGCATAATAGTTCGATTTTAAGTGGTACAATATATTTATTAAAATGAGGAGCCTGCAACAACAAGTTACCAAACAACAATTCCCCGGCAAGGCGCAGCCATAGCTAACTATGGTCGCTCCTGTACACAGATGCTGCGGCAGACAACACGCTGCAACATCCGGCAAATTAGTACAATAAAATGAGGAACTGTGTTTTGGCAACCACTCTTAAACCGGCAATAGCCTAAGCGACTATTACCGCACCTTTACCCAAGCGCCGGAGGAAGACATCCATCATCATCAATCAACCTTTTCTTCGCGGCGGCCACCCGGGCGGGTTACCGGATTCAAACGGCGCACTCGGGGGAGCCGTAGCCACCCCAATTCCGGCCCTCTGAACACAACTTCGAGAATAAAAATTCAAGTAGTATTATGTTCAAAGTTGGTAGTAAAAACAACGGCCTGCCATGCGATAATTTAACAGGGTTGGCAAACCTAAATGTATTCGTTAATACTGTGTACATATATATTATTTTTACTATTCAAACAATTTAACTACTTGAAAACCGTTGCCTCCCGTATATTTCGAAAAGGAGGTCTTTTGTTTTACCAAATTATAAAACTTGGCGTATATTATATCTTCGACGTTGCTTTCTTTTTTGAGTCCCTAACGCACGCACCTAACGGAAAAGCCGTTGTACTTGTTGGTGTTGTTGCTCGGATTACTGTTGCCATTGTTGAAGTTCAAGTTGTAGCCGTTCGTACTATTGTTCTGCGTAGCTGACCAATAGTAGCCGTTGCTACCCTGATTGTTCACATTGGATGCACTATTGCGGTAGCCCACAGCGGGGAAGAACACACAAAAAACACAGTATAGTAACCGCTTGTAGGCGATAGCTGCTTGTGTACAACAACTACCAAAAACTATACTTGCCTGCCCTGCAGGCAAACAAGTGGGTTACCGGATTCAAAACTGGCGCGCTTGGAGTAGCCATAGCCACCCCAACTCCGGCCAAAAGAAAGCAACATGTCAAAGATCATCTTTTTTATTTTTTCAGCCCGCCTTCGGCGGGCTTTGGGTTCACCGCTTTGTCCCTCCGCCCCCCTTTGCAAGGGGGCGGTTGGGCCAAAGCGGAAAAGGCCCAAGGGCCCAATTAATCCCTAACGCACGCACCTAACGGAAAAGCCGGTGTACTTGGTGGCGTAGTTGCTCGGATTACTGGTGCCATTGTAGAAGTACAAGAAGTAGCCGTACGTACTAATGTGCTGCGTAGCTGACCAATAGTAGCCGTAGCTACCCTGATAGAACACATTGGATGCACTAACGGTAGCCCACAGCGGGGAAGAACACACAACCCTGGAAGTTATCCCACGTCGCACTCGAAGCATTAGGGCCGTAGAACATGCCGGCCGGACTGGCATTCCATTTCCAACCTGTAGTATGTAACGCTTGGTAATCAGCCTGAGCTGGCACACTCCAACCGCTCGGACAAGGGTTATTAGCTGCTTGCCAACTGGAAGCACTGGAATTAGTACCAAGCCAATTACCTATAGTACCCGAAGTAGCATAGGCTGTTTTACTATCCCACGGATAAAACATACCATACGAGTCGGGAGTGTTAGTAAACGTCCCACTGGTGTTGACATTATTACAAGCCCATTGCTTACCCGCTATCAACGCGCTGGTACCGGGGCCGCTGTTTTTACTACAACCACAACTACAGTCCTGAACACTGGCCGTAAGGGTTACAATCGCATCACTGCTACCGTTATGGAACAGGGCGTTAATAGTTACCTTGGCGGCCTCGTCGCGCGTACGACCGTAGATTTTAGGGGTACTACTTTCCTGGTTCAGGGTGGTTTTGTATTTAATAGCAACCGTAGCCCCATTACCGGTTCCGTTGGTTGTGTATGTTTCTATGACTCCTTCCGGGTCTATTACCTCAAAACGGAAGCTATTCATAGTACCGGTACCGGTAAAGGTATACGTCTGCGCAACCAAGCTCGCAAAGTTAGTAGCGGTGAAATTACGGTTCGTTTGCAAATCGCAGGTGGTATTCCAATTACTTTGGTTGATGTCAAAACAGGTGGTACCGGCAATAGAACCGGAACCCAGCGCCAACGAAGTAATAACAGTGCTGGTAGAACCGGTACAACCGTTCGCGTCGCGCCAGTTCGCATAGAGCGTAGCGTTGCCGCTGGCTGGCATGGTAACAGTACCTACGCTATTGGTATTACTGCCGAGAGTGCAATTACTGTTGAGATTAAAGCAATAGGTCGCCGCGCCGGTAATACCCGTTAGGCCCACTTGCACAATTGTACTCTGCACGGCGTTAGTAGGCGCCACTAACGCGGGAGCGGGGCATGGGTTTTCTACATTCATCACAAAAGAACCCGAAGAGGCAATGTAGGTAGTATTGCACGTATTATCGGCTACTTTACGGGTATACGTTACGGCACCCACCGATTGCGCATCAGCTGCAGGGGGCGTAAAACTTGCGGTATAGGAAATCGGGGTAGTTTCGCTGTTGCGGAACCACTGGTAACTATACACACCGCTACCACCAGTCGGTGCAGTAGTGGTAGCTGCTACGATAGGTATACCACCAAACGCTACGGTAGAACTACCACTAACGGAACCTGTGGTAAATGCCGGGTTAATTACCGTACCGGCAGGATGACCGGTTTTGTCGGTAACCGTATTGATACAACCACCACTGTAAGTCTTTTGGGTAGCGCCCAACTCCGTAAAACCATTAATCGTAAACGGAGGAGTGCCTTTCAAGGTATATGCGCCATTGCTCATAATAGCCTGCGGCGGATAATCCAATGCGTAAGCGCACCAATCGAAGGAATTGGTTGTATTACCCAAGGTCGCAGTAACCCAAGCCGTCTCTCCATTATTGCCGGTTACATAGAAACCGGAAGAGCTGCCCGCTTCGTAAGTAGCCCCTGTTACTGTAGCCCCGGATATTGTAGCACGTGTCCATGCCCCCTTGGTAGAACCGTTGACAGTGCGGTACTCCACAATCACCCACACTTTTTTGTTGTGTTGTTGGGCATCGTCGCATCCTGTCCAAGTTAATGTAAAGGTAACCTGCTTAGCAGTATAGTTGGCACTCACCTGCCTAGTGGTTACACAGTTCGCCGCCCCTGCGGCCGCTGCAATGCTCACGAGCATCGCAATAAAAAACAGTTTTTTTCTCATATTTGTTTGTGTTTGTTTGTTCTTTTAATTTTAGCAGCGCTTGGGGATTAGTTTGTTTATTGATTCTTTACAAACAAAACCACGATATCTACACTACAAAAAAATCCCCTGCTGCTTATTTAATTACACTGACTTTTTATCAAAAACTTTTTGAAATTTGCGCATTTGCAACTTTATTACTACTTTTGCTACAACTTACATGTTATAAGTTTTTGACTTATCTTTATCTAATTATGACCCATCTGATTTTCACTTTTCCATGTGTGTATGAAACACTTTAAGTGTAACTCAACACTAGCAAAAAACAAACGCGGACATATTACTTATCACATACTTAGGTTATCGCATTACCCTCCAAAATATAAGTAATAGCCGCGCTTTGTTTTATCTACAACGCAGGCTGTTACTTTTATTCCTTTTGGTTTTTTAATTTGCGATATTAAAGTATGTAGAATAAAAGTTTGCTTTTAATCCGTTATGAGAAAGAGCGTATAATGGGTACAAATATAGCCACTATTTTTTAATTACCAAACAGCTAAGTGTTAAATAGTGTTAAATAAACATTCAACCACCAAAGAACATACGTTGTTGCAGGACACAAGGCAATCTCAACTACGCCAAAGATATAACCGATAATTTTAAAAACTGTAATTTTTTTTGTGTATGTCGCAAAAAAAAGCGTTCTTTGTAGTTTAAAAATCTGAATAACCATGAAAGTAGAAAAAAACAAAGTAATTTCGTTGAGCTACACTCTTACGGTGGACGGCGACACGATTGAAACCGTTCCAGCCGACAAGCCGATGAATTTCATTGCCGGTACCGGTTATCTGCTACCCAAGTTCGAAAGCAATATCGAAGGCATGCAACCCGGCGATGCATTCGAGTTTACGCTTGCTGCAGCCGATGCCTATGGCGAAACAATGCCGGAAGCGATTGTAGAATTGCCTAAGAATATTTTTGAAGTAAACGGTAAGATTGAAGACGGGCTGCTTGAAATAGGCGCAGTATTACCCATGAGCGACAGCGATGGAAATCGTATGAACGGCCATATAGACGAAGTGCGCGATACCACCGTGATAATGAACTTCAACCACCCGCTAGCCGGCGAAACATTGCACTTCAAAGGCACCGTGGTAGCCGTGCGCGAAGCTACGGATAGCGAATTGCAAAACGGTTTATACGGCGAATTAGCTGGTGGCTGCAATTGTGGCTGTGGCGACAGCGGCTGTGATCCCAATGGTTGCGGCGGCGGATGCAGTTGCTAAGCACAAACGTAGTTTCTAATTAAAAAGTTTAAGGTTTAAAGTTATGACAAGTGCGTCAACTTTAAACCTTAAACTTTTTAATATAAAAATGCTTTCAATTTTCAATTATATCTCTGATTACGACCTGTGCACACACACAGCCAAACACCGCGGGCAAGTATGAAATAGTGCCTACTATTGTTTTTTTATTGCGCTCTTCGCATTGTTCGATAGCTTGCATATCGGGCATTTCAGTAGAGTAAACCACTTTGAATCCTTCTCGGATTCCCGCGCGGTGTAAGCGTTTGCGAAGCATGTGTGCCAACGGGCAGTGATGTGATTTCGAAATATCGCTTACTTCCACTTTTGTGGCATCGAGCTTGGCACCTGCGCCCATTGAGCTAACCACGGGAATGCCGTGTTGCAAGCAATGGCGAATGAGGTCGACTTTAGGCGTGAGCGTGTCGATAGCATCGACAACATAATGAAGAATGGCGCCGTCATTGCGAGGTACGAAACAATCTAAATTTTCTTCGTTCAAGAATGTTTTGTGTACCGTCAGTTGCAGGTCGGGATTGATGTCGAGCAGGCGTTCGCGCATCACGTCGGTTTTAGCCTTTCCTTCGGTGCTAACAAGCGCCAGCAATTGACGGTTGCGGTTGGTTTCGCTCACTTTGTCGGTATCAATAATTGTCAACGCGCCAACACCTGCACGGCACAACATTTCGGCAGCATAGGCTCCTACCCCGCCCAAACCTACGACAAGCACGTGGGCGGCGTTTAGCTTATCTATACCGTCATTGCCTACAAGAAGTTTTGTTCTGTCTAACCACATAACTTAATTGAGATTTGAAAATGGAGAATTGAGAATGAAAAATAATCCTCAACTCTCCATTCTCAATTTTCCATTTGTTTTTGCCTCTTCCCATATTTCGTCCATCTCGGCCAGTGTCATCTCTCTAAGCGAACGGCCTTGCTTGATGGTCTTTTGTTCGAGATAATTGAATCGTTGAATAAACTTGCGATTCGTGCGTTCCAATGCTGTATCGGGGTTCACATCATAGAGGCGGGCGGCGTTGACAATGGAGAAAAGCAAATCGCCAAACTCATCTTCGAGCGTGTCGGGTGTGCCGTGCGCAATCTCGGCTTTCACTTCGTTCATCTCCTCGTTCACCTTGTCCCACACCTGCTCGCGCTGCTCCCAGTCAAAACCCACAGCACGCGCTTTATCCTGTATGCGGTACGCTTTTACCAATGCCGGCATGCTTTGCGGCACGCCCGATAATACAGTTTTATTTCCGTCTTTTTCTTTCAACTTCAACTGTTCCCAATTCTTAATCACCTCGCCGGAGCTGTTCACTTCTGTTTCGCTGAACACATGCGGATGGCGGAAAATCAGCTTATCGCACAATTTGTTTATCACATCATCTATGGTAAACCGCTTTTCTTCTTCGCCCAACTTGGCATAGAATACAATGTGCAACAACACATCGCCCACTTCTTTGCAAATATCGTTGTAGTCTTTTTTCAGAATGGCATCGCTCAACTCGTAGGTCTCTTCAATGGTAAGCGTACGGAGGCTGTCAAAGGTTTGTTCGCGATCCCACGGGCATTTTTCCCGCAGTTGATCCATGATGTCGAGAAGGCGTTGGAAGGAATTACTTTGCATATTTTATTTACACAGATTTACAAATTTATTTTTCTATCGACTAATTCACTAATTCACAAAATCTGTAAATTTGTAAATTATCAATCTCTATAAGAACTTTATTCTCACCGAACTCGTTGTATCGAGCCGCTCGCGCTGCGCCACGTTGCCCTGGTTTACCGCAATTTCGAGTAATTGCAGCGAGTTAAATAGCGCCAGTAATTCGCCGGGCGGCACATCGTCGTAGTAATACGAAAGGCGCGTTATCTTGTTGTGATGCGACTGCACCACCAGTTCGAAACGCCGCTCGCGGCAAACACTTTCGAACAACTTGCGGTCAATATTGGTAACGGCATTGCCGAACGAATCGATGTATACCACTTGTCCCGTCAGCCAACGGTCATCGTACGTCGGACGACTGGTGAGCGCGTGTTGCAATTCCGTTTTGATGCCGGTGGTTTCAACCGTTCCGGTGGTAATAGCCTGCACAGCGCGTTTGAACATCAACACCGACTTAAAGCCCGACACACCACCGGGAATAGGCATTTCCATCGCTTCGGCCGGAGCATGGTCGAGTGCCAACGAAAGCGTACCATCGTTGGGCGCTACAAAAAAATGGCCATCGGCTTCGGCAATCACCAGCTTATTGAATGGCGACGGTTCGCTGTTCACACCAATTAAATGAATCGTCCCCTTCGGAAAATTAGTATACGTGGAACGCAGCAGGAACGCCGCTTGCAACGTATTGAACGCCGGCACACGATGCGAAATGTCCACAATCACCAATTCCGGCACAGCGACCAACAGGCGCGCCTTGAGCGCTGCCACGTAGAAGTCCGCCTCCTGCCAGTCGGTTATAAGTGTTACCATTTGCATAGCGCGTGCAAAGATACCACTTTTTCAAAAATTTTGCCTACCTTTAACCGTCAAACTTTAAACAAGCTACTAACAGATGGATTTAGCGACATACGCCGAACAACATACCTCGCCTGAAGATGCGCTACTGCGCGAACTCGTGCGCCACACTCACCTGCACGTAATGCATCCGCGCATGCTGAGCGGCCACCTGCAAGGCAAGTTGCTCGAACAAATTTCGTGCATGCTCCGCCCGCAACGGATTTTAGAGATCGGCACTTTTACCGGCTATTCTGCCTTATGTTTAGCAAAGGGGTTAGCCGATAATGGTATTCTGCACACTATTGAACGTAATGACGAATTGCAGGAAATTTCATCGTCATTCTTTGCACGTAGTGCCTTTGCAAGCCGCATCCAACCTCACATTGGCGATGCGCTGCAAATTATTCCCACGCTTGACGAAATATTCGATTTGGTATATATCGACGGCGACAAGCGCGAATACTGCGAATACTACCATGCTGTGTTCGACCACCTGCGCCCGGGCGGTTTCATTTTGGCCGACAATGTGCTGTGGGATGGTAAAGTGGTCGAAACGCCCACCCCCACCGATGCCCAAACGCAAGGCATCATCGAATTTAACAATCTGGTGCAAGCCGATTGCCGCGTCGAAAACGTACTTTTATCACTAAGAGACGGATTATTGATTATCAGAAAATTATAGATTTTCACTTTGGGTTTGTATATAAAATTTACAATTACGCAGGGCAGTTGACAAATGTGATTCAAAATTTAAAAACTCAAGTAAAATAAGTTCCATTAATAATTCCGCACACACCTGACCGCAAAACCATTTGCCTTGCTATCATTGTAAAATAGCGTTATTCTATACTGCAAAAGCAATAAGATATGTTTAACTACCTACCAAACCTTTTTTCATATTTTTTTTGTACTCTCGCAAAAAAGTTGTACTTTTGCAATCCCAAAAATGATGGCGCGGTAGCTCAGATGGTTAGAGCGCATGATTCATAATCATGAGGTCGGCGGTTCAATCCCGCCCCGCGCTACAAAAAGGTTCACAATAACGTGAACCTTTTTTATTAGTAAAAATTTTGAATTTTGAACCTAAAATAACCTGGCTTGCCGAAACAGTATCTACCAACCACGAAGCCACGCAACACTTAACCAGCGCTGCTGAGGGTAGCGTATGGGCAACATTGCATCAAACCGCCGGGCGCGGACAACAAGGCAATAGATGGGAAAGTGAAGCGGGAAAAAATTTACTGTTCTCGCTGTTGCTGCGCCCCGAATGGCTACCGGCAGACTATCAATTTTATATTTCCAAAGTAACTTCACTTGGTGTACGCGATTTTTTGGTGCAACAAGGGCTGGAGACAAGCATTAAATGGCCGAACGACGGATATGCGGATAACCGGAAAATGGTGGGCATACTTATTGAACACCACTTGGGCGGCAACGTGCTCAACGCTTCGGTTATAGGCATTGGAATAAATCTGAATCAGGAAAAATTTGTGTCCGATGCCCCCAACCCTACATCGTTTAAACTGGAAACCGGTCGCAGCCTTGACTTGCAAAAAGTGCTACCCGAAGTCATTGCGTGTATTATGTATCGATATCGGCAATTGGAGCAAGGCCTGCTCAAACAGCTTGACGACGATTACCGGCACCACTTATACCGTTTTGACGAATGGCATTGGTTCGAGAAAAACGGCAAACGCTTTCGTGGAAAAATCGCTGGTGTACACCGCAGCGGCGAACTGTCGATGGAACACGACAACGGTGTGGTAAAAAACTACGTTTTCAAAGAAATTGCGTTTGTTAATTTATAAGCGCATTTTGTTAGCAACTCTTGCTATTTAAGCAGTATCTTTGTAGTTTATATTGCATCTTTTTATGAAAAAAATAATACTATTTTCTTTTAGTGCACTTTTACTGTTGGGCGTACTGTCTTCCGGCACTGTGCCGCAACAGGAGCGGCGGCGCGAGCAGCAGTGGGTCGATTCGGTAATGAATACCCTCACACTGCGGCAACGCATCGCGCAGCTTTTTGTAGCGCCGGTAGAGATAATTCCCGAAAAACAGCCGAATACCGACCGGTTAATTGAATACATTAAGAAGGAACAACTGGGCGGCGTAATTGTGATGAAAGCATGGCCAAGTTTGTATGCAAAAAATATCAATACGTTGCAACAAGCGGCCAATGTACCATTGCTGGTGAGCATTGACGGAGAGTGGGGCGTAGCCATGCGCATGGACAGTGTGATGCCGTTTCCCCGGCAAATGATGCTGGGTGCCATTTCCGACAATAAATTGATTGAACGCATGGGCGAAGCGGTGGCAGGGCAATGTAGCCGCATTGGTGTACAGATGAACTATGCGCCTGTGGTAGACGTGAACAACAATCCCAACAATCCGGTGATTAACACGCGCTCGTTCGGCGAGAACAAATACAATGTAGCCGAAAAAAGTATTGCCTACATGCACGGGCTGCAAAACAAGGGCGTGCTATCGTGTGCCAAGCATTTTCCCGGGCACGGCGATACGTATCAGGATTCGCACGAGGTGCTACCATCTATTTGCCACTCGCCTACCCGCCTAGATTCATTGGAACTATACCCGTTCCGCGCGTTGATGGAAGCGGGCATTGATGCGGTGATGGTGGCGCACTTGCAGGTGCCGGCCTACGATAGTGTGAAACGCCCCTCAACCCTATCGCATAATATAGTGAGCATGCTACTCAAAGACGAGTTGGAATTCAGTGGACTAATTGTAACCGACGCGCTGAACATGAAAGCCATTACGCTCAATTGCAAACGCGACTCACTGGCCTACGCCGCTATCCTTGCTGGCAACGATGTGATGCTGATGCCCGACAGCATTTCTGTGTCTATTAATAGAATCGAAAAAGCGGTGACCGACGGAAAATTATCGGTTCACAAAATAAACACCAAGTGCCGAAAAGTGTTGGCCGCCAAGTATCGTGCAGGATTAAACAATTACCGCCCTGTAGTTTCAACTAATTTATTAGGTGATTTGAATAATGCGAACGACGAAGCGTTGCGTTACGAATTGACGGAAAAAGCGCTGACTCTACTCATTAATAAAGATAGCTTGCTTCCATTGCAACACTTGGACACGCTGAAGATAGCCTACCTCGAAATCGGCAAAAATTACGGAAAAGATTTTCGTGAACAACTTTCGTTTTATGGTGCATTTGATAGTTTTTCGATTGAGCCAAAGGCGCCAAAGGACACGTTGAAATCCTTGCGCAAGAAGCTAGACAATTACAATCTAATAATTGCAGGCTGGCATAACACCGACGCGCGGCCGCAGTACAATTTTGGGGTCGACACTGTTACTGCGCAATTCATAACCAACTTGGCATTGCAGAAAAAAGTAGTACTCAATTTCTTCGGAACACCTTACGGAATAAAAAAATTCAAGGATTATAAAAATCTGGCAGGACTCATTGTGTCGTACGAAAACAGCAAGTATAGCCAACAGCGTTCGGCACAACTTATCTTTGGAGGCGTTGCGGCACAAGGAACGCTACCGGTGTCTATAGACAATACATTGAGCTTTGGCAACGGCATCCGCCAAGTGCAAGCAACGCGCCTGCATTATGTAATACCAGAGGAAATCGGCATCGCACAAGGGCGCCTGAAGGGCATCGATTCGTTGATTGAGTCGGCTATCAAGCAACACGCCACGCCGGGTGCACAGATGGTGGCGATATACAAAGGGAATGTGTTTTACAACAAGGCTTTCGGCAAACAAACATACGATAACAAGGCTTCGGCAGTTACCATCAACGACATATACGATTGGGCTTCGCTCACAAAAATAAGCGCTACGCTGCCCGTAGTGATGAAACTGTACAACAGCGGCACACTGCAACTCAATAATACGCTCAGCGATTATTTGCCTGAACTAGCAAGTACCAATAAAAAGAATTTGGAAATTTCCGATATACTCACACATAGCGCAGGGCTCAAGGCTTTCCAAGCATTCCAAACATCGTTTTTCGAACCCGACGAAAAAACAATTGACACTGCCTATTTTTCACGGACACCATCGGCGAAATTTCCGCTACAGGTAACCGACAAGCTCTATGCATCAGAGGAAGTAGCGCATTTCATCTACCGGCAGATTGATGCTTCGGCGTTGCAATCGAAAACATACCGTTACAGTGATTGGGGGTTTATATATATGCAACGCATAGTTGAAAGCATTACAGGCCGCCCGCTCGACCGCTTAGCCGATAGTTTATTCTATGCGCCGCTGGGTATGAATAACACGGAGTACCTGCCGTTGAAACGTATTGCTAAAACCCGCATTCCGCCTACCGAGAAAGACTCGCTGTATCGCAAGCAAACGATTCAAGGAACAGTTAACGACCCCACGGCATCGCTATTAGGCGGCGTGGCCGGTCATGCGGGTGTATTCGGCAATGCCAACGATTTGGCCAAACTGCTACAACTCTACCTAAATGGCGGCACCTATGGCGGTGAGCGCTACTTTGCCGACAGCACGGTGAATAAATTTACCGAATGTGCCGCTTGTAAAAAAGGTAACCGGCGCGGGCTGGGATTCGATAAGCCCGAACCCGATGCCGACAAGGACAGCCCTATTGGCCGCGAGTGGTCGTTGGCCAGCTACGGCCACTCGGGCTATGTAGGCAACCTTTGCTGGGTCGACCCCGAACGCGATCTTATTGTGATATTCCTCTCGAACCGCAGTTACCCCAATGACGACAAGAAGTTGAATAAACTCAACATCCGCTCAAAAATATTTTCCGAATTTGTACGGATTGTAGATGAAGTGAAAGCTCCAGCAAAATAATTATTGCATTTTATAGACAGCGTAGGTTTAACTTACCAATGCAACTATTTCTTATATTAATATGCGAAAACCACTTATTTTTCGTATATTTGTTGGTTATTTTTTGAACGTAAATGAGCTTTATGGACGCGACAGCAATCAATTATTCAGACGACAATGTAATTACCCTTGAGTGGAACGAACATATCCGGCGGCGCCCGGGTATGTATATCGGCAAATTGGGCGACGGCACCTCGCCCGATGATGGTATTTATATCCTGCTCAAAGAAGTACTCGATAATTCTATCGACGAATTTGCAATGGGGCACGGCAAGCAAATTGTTATTACCATTGAAGACAAAACCGTTACCATACGCGACTATGGGCGGGGTATTCCGCTGGGAAAAGTAGTCGATGTATCGAGCAAAATGAATACCGGCGCCAAGTACGACGACAAGTCGTTCAAAAAAGCAGTAGGCTTGAATGGCGTAGGTATCAAAGCCGTAAACGCCCTTTCGAGTTCATTTGAAGTAGCCTCGTTCCGCGATGGTAAAATGAGCGCTGCCATATATTCCAAAGGCGAATTACTGAAAGAAGTGCAACAGGCAAGCGAGCAGAAAACAGGCACCGCCGTGCGTTTCACCGCAGACGAGGAAGTATTCGGCCGCTACGAATTCAACAAGGAATTTGTCGATCAAATGTTGCGCAATTATACGTATTTGAACGCCGGCCTGCAAATTGTATGCAACGGTGAAACATTTACTTCGAAAAACGGGTTGCTCGATTTGCTTAACGAAAATATCGGCGAGGAGCCGCTCTACTCCCCTATCCACCTTAAAGGCGAAGATATTGAAGTGGTAATTACCCACGGCCATGAATACGGCGAAACAGTGTTTTCCTTTGTCAACGGGCAGAATACCACCCAAGGTGGAACCCACCTGGCAGCTTTCCGCGAATCGGTGGCCAAAACAATTAAAGATTTTTACAAGAAAGATTTCGACCCATCGGACATCCGGCATTCGCTGGTAGCCGCCATCAGCGTAAAAGTGCAGGAACCTATTTTCGAATCGCAGACAAAAACAAAACTCGGCTCGAAAGACATGGGACCCAACGGCCCCAGCGTACGTAACTTTGTCGGCGATTTTCTGAAAGAAAAATTGGATAACTTCCTGCACAAAAACTCCGAAACGGCCGACATCCTGCTAAAGAAAATTCTGGAATCGGAGAAAGAGCGCAAAGCTATATCGGGCATACAAAAGCTGGCACGCGAACGGGCGAAGAAATCGAACCTGCACAATAAAAAACTGCGCGACTGCCGCATTCACTACAACGACAAGCATGAGCTGGCCGAAGAAAGCACCCTGTTCATCACCGAGGGCGACTCGGCAAGCGGATCTATCACCAAAAGCCGCAATGTGAACAGCCAGGCGGTATTCAGTTTAAAAGGAAAACCACTGAACTGCTTTGGGCTTAGCAAGAAAATTGTGTACGAGAACGAAGAATTCAACCTCTTGCAAGCCGCACTCAACATTGAGGAAAACATGGAAGACCTGCGCTACAACAAGGTGGTAATTGCTACCGATGCCGATGTGGACGGGATGCACATCCGGTTATTGTTGATTACGTTCTTCCTGCAATTCTTCCCCGATCTTATCCGTCAAGGGCATTTGCACATCCTGCAAACGCCGCTGTTCCGCGTGCGCAATAAAAAAGAAACGTATTATTGCTATTCCGACGAAGAGCGCGAAAAAGCCATCAAAAAATGTGGCAAGCATCCAGAAATTACGCGCTTCAAAGGATTGGGAGAAATTTCGCCCGACGAGTTCGCCGGGTTTATCGGCGAAAACATGCGCCTCGACCGCGTGCGCCTAAGCAAAGACGACAACATACAAGACCTGCTGACTTTCTACATGGGCAAAAACACGCCCGACCGCCAGGGTTTCATTATCGAAAACCTGCGCGTAGAAGAGAGTTTAGAAGCGGTGGAGGAAGAGTTACAGTTGGCAGTGGGCAGTTAGCAGTAGGCAGTTAGCAGTGCCGCCGTCATTGCGAGGAACGAAGCAATATTTTCACTATTAGTTATTACTTAAATAAACGACCATGAGCCACATAGAATACATACACATCAATAATTTCAAATCCATACGCGATTTGAGAATTGACGATTGCCGGCGTATCAATCTGTTTATTGGTTATCCGAATGTAGGGAAGTCAAATATTATTGAGGCTTTAAGTTTGTTTTCTGTGCCATTTTTAAATATAGATGAAAATCTCAACCGACTTATTCGTGCCGAAAACAAGAATGAACTATTTTATAATGCCTCTGAAAATAATTGTATTGTAGAGACAAATTTAAAGAAAATCACATTTGAAAATGACATGCGTGTATTACGATTGTTTTTTAATAAAGAGGAAACTATCAATCGTGGATGTCGTTTTACTAATGATTTGGCAGCAGAATATGTATCTCCGTTTGAGGATGATTTTTATGCTATTAAGCGATATACATTTAAACAAGAGAAGCAGTGGAAATCAACAGGAGATAAGTTCTTGCTACCTCCATTCGGAGAAAATCTTATAGATGTTCTATCTTATAATAGCGAAGTGGACAATGTAAAAAATTGGATAAAAAAAGAATTTTCCAAATTTGGATTGGAATATCTTCTTGATAAAATAAGCAATAGTATAAAAGTTCAAAGAAGACTAACAAGTGATGAAGTTGTTCAATTGCCTTACTCCTCTATTGCCAACACACTCCAGCGCCTTATATTTTACAAAACAGCAATCGTTTCCAATAAAGATTCAGTACTACTTTTTGAAGAACCTGAAGCGCATGCGTTCCCCCCTTATATTTCCACATTAACAAACGATATTATAAATAGTACAACAAATCAATTTTTCATTACTACACACAGTCCATTTGTTATAAATGATTTCATTGAAGAGAAACGGGAAGATGTGGCTGTATATATTGTCGGCTACCAAGACAATCAAACAATAACAAGAAAATTATCGGAAGAAGAACTGAATGAAGTTTATAACTATGGTATAGATTTGTTTTTCAATATTGAGAACTATTTGTCATAAATGGATAAAAACATAATCATAGAGTGCTTTGTAGATACTTGCCTAATAGAAACACTTGTGGCAACAGTTACCGGTTACAATCATCAGAAAGGGTGCAATAATGTGACAAAACAAATGCAAGAGAGATTGTCTGATGAATTTGCTTTAGGAATCGTTGATAAGGATAAGCGAGAGTTAGAATATCTTAATATGTTTACTGAAGTAAAGCGTTTTAACGATACCCTATTTCTGCATAAGCATAAAACAAAATCCCATTACATTATTCAAATAGCTCCTGCTGTCGAAAAATTCATTTTAGACAGTGCGAATATTTGCAAGATTACCCTTGACAATTATGGATTACCATCTACTTTAGATAGCCTAAAAACGGAATCTAAAAATATAGATAGTAAAAAAGATACGCGTTTCAAAAAATTATTTTGCGACCTTAAACAGCAAGGTTCCGAAAACATTTGCAAACTGGCGCAATGGGTCGAACAGCTGAAAGCGAATCCATATAGCCCTAATTTAGATTTATTATAATTTACAGATATGGCAACCGAAGATATAGAATTGGACGAAGAAATAACAGATGGCGAAAGTACGGCCGATGGCCGCTATGCCAAGCTGCTCCATGAAGGCGATAAAAAATACAAACTGCCCGGCATGTACAAGGATTGGTTCCTGGATTACGCATCGTATGTAATCCTCGAACGCGCCGTGCCGCATATCGACGACGGACTGAAACCGGTGCAACGCCGGATCCTGCACTCGATGAAACGCATGGACGACGGGCGCTACAACAAGGTCGCCAACATTATCGGGCATACCATGCAATTCCACCCGCACGGCGATGCCTCTATCGGCGATGCGCTGGTGCAACTGGGGCAAAAGGACTTGTTAGTTGATGCACAGGGAAACTGGGGAAATATCCTGACCGGCGATAGTGCCGCAGCACCGCGTTACATCGAAGCACGTCTTACTCACTTTGCCAATGACGTGGTGTTCAACCCGAAGACCACCGAATGGATGGATTCGTACGACGGTCGGAACCGCGAGCCGGAAACATTGCCGGTGAAATTTCCGCTGCTGCTGGCGCAAGGCGTGGAAGGAATTGCCGTAGGGTTGGCCTCGAAAATTCTTCCGCACAACTTTAATGAATTGATTGACGGCGCCATTGCCGCCCTGAAAGGCAAGGACTTTGAATTGTACCCCGACTTCCCGACCGGCGGACAGGCCGACTGCTCGCGCTACAACAACGGGCTGCGCGGCGGTGCGGTAAAGGTACGCGCACGTATCAACAAAGTCGATAAAAAAACGTTGGTGATTACCGAAATACCTTACGGGAAAACAACTTCGACTGTTATCGAATCTATCCTGAAAGCCAACGAAAAAGGCAAAATAAAAGTCCGCAAAGTGGACGACAATACGTCGCAAAATGTGGAGATAGTAGTGCACTTGCACAACGACATGTCGCCCGACAAGACGATTGATGCGCTTTATGCATTCACCGATTGCGAAGTATCCATTTCGCCGAACGCCTGTGTCATCAACGACAACAAGCCACACTTCATTAGCGTAAAGGAGATCCTGCGGCACAATGCCGGACATACCAAAGACCTTTTACAACAGGAGTTGCAGATACGGTTAAACGAGTTGCATAACGATTGGCACTACTCGTCGCTGGAAAAAATATTTTTCGAAGAACGCATTTATCGTGAATTGGAAAGCAATGCGAAAACTTGGGAGAACCAATTGGCTGCCGTAGAAAAAGCATTGAAACCGTTTGAGAAGAAACTGCGCCGCCCCATTACCGCCGAAGATATCGACTGGTTGGTAGAAAAGCCTGTGCGTAAAATTTCGAAATTCGATATCAAACAAGCCGACGAGCGCATTGCCAACATCGAAGCGGAAATGGAGGAAGTAGAAAATAATTTGGCAAACATTGTAGACTATACGATTAACTATTTTCAACAAATCAAGAAAAAATACGGCAAAAAATTTGTGCGTAAAACCGAATTGCGCGGATTCGAAACCATTGAAGCAACTAAAGTTGTAGTGGCCAACGCCAAGCTCTACTTGAATAAAGCAGAAGGTTTTGTGGGCATGGATTTGAAACGCGATGAGAATGCCGAGTATATCGGCGAATGCTCGGATATTGACGACATCATTGTGTTCCTGAAAAACGGTAAATACATGATTTCGAAAGTTACCGAAAAAGCGTTTTTCGGGAAGGACATTATACACGCCGCGGTTTTCAAGAAGAACGATGAGCGCACCATTTACAACGTGGCTTACCGCGACGGAAAAAACGGAATGATTTACGCGAAACGGTTCTTTGTGTCGGGCATAACGCGCGACAAGGAATACGACGTATCGCAAGGTAAAGAAGGCTCCGAGGTACTTTGGTTCAGCGCCAACCCCAACGGAGAAGCCGAAATATTAAAAGTGTATCTGAAACCGCGCCCGAAACTTAAAAAATTGATTATGGACTTCGAGTTCGGAAGCCTTGCTATCAAAGGCCGTGCATCAATGGGCAACTTATTGGCGCGCTACCCGGTTCACAAAATTGCATTGAAAGAAAAAGGCGAATCGACCCTCGGCGGCCAGCAAATATGGTTTGATACCGATGTGCAACGCCTGAACACCGACAGCCGCGGAGTATTACTGGGCGAATTCCACACCGGCGAGCGTATACTGGTAATTACGAAAAAAGGCGAATATTACACCACCAACTACGACTTGAGCAATCACTATAACGGCGAATTACTGCGCATCGAAAAATTCAACCCGCACAAAACATTTTCAATAAGCTACTACGAGGCCGAACTGAAGTGTTTTTACATCAAGCGATTCACGTTGGAACCGAACGACAATATGCCGCAAAGCCTAGTAGGCGAACATGCCGATTCGTACTTGGTTGACCTATCGGAAGACCGCTTCCCGCAAGCCGAGTTAACATTCAAAGGTAAGAATGCTAAGCGCGACCCCGAAGCTATTGATGTCGATGATTTCATTGGCGTAAAAAGCTTCCGCGCCAAAGGTAAACGCGCCAGTACTATGGAAGTGAAAACCGTGAAATTCATCGAACCTTTGCAAAAAGCCGTTCCCGAACCGGAATTGCCGCACACCCCGGCACATGCACAGGAAGAAGAAAAAACAGTCCAGGTCTCTATAATTTAAATCTTGAAATTTTGGAATCTTTGAATCACGTAGTTTTAATTGGTTTCATGGGTTGCGGAAAAAGCACAGTGGGAAAGGCTTTGGCTAAGGCCATCAACCTTCCGTTGTTCGATACCGATACCGTGATTGAACAATTGCGCGAACAACGCATTGCTGATTTTTTTACTATAGAAGGTGAAACGAAGTTCCGCGAATATGAGCACGAAATAATAACAGAACTATTAAATAGTATAGAACCATCTATTATTATGTGCGGCGGCGGCACTCCTTGCTTCCGCAACACGATGGAGCTGCTCAACCGGCACGCAACCACCATTTACCTGCATGCACCGGTAGAACTTTTGTATCAACGACTTCACAGAACCGTTGCCCGCCGCCCTATGCTGCAAAATCAACCGGATTTACAAAAATACATTACCGGATTATTGACGCAACGCGAACCAACCTACCAACAAGCACAACACAGCATAGATGTAAATAGAAAAACGGTGGACGAAATTGTATTTGAAATAACCTATTTACTTAACAACCCTAACAGGATTTAAAACCACTGTTAATAGTAAGTTTATGTAACATTCTAATTTTGGCACGGTTTGTGTATTACTATTTTCAACATAAAAATAAACATCATGAAAACGCTTCCTACCATAACAACCCTGAGCCTCGCAGCCCTGCTGTTTTCCGGCTGCTACACCACTCGCACTGTGTATGTGGAACCCGCTCCACAACCGGCACCTGTTGAAGTTGTGTATGTTGAAACTATTCCTATTGCCGAGCCACCGATCATTGTGGTAACACGACCTTCGCAACCGGCCCGTTCATACGTATGGGTAGAAGGATACTGGGCATGGGACACCTACTACCGCCGCTATGTGTGGCAAGACGGCTATTGGACACTTCCACCCTATTCGGGCGCTATTTGGATACCCGGCTACTGGGAACTCCGCGCCGGCTACGGCTATGTATGGATTACTGCTGCATGGGCTCCACGTGGCTACGTAATGACCTATGGTGCGGCGCCTAACCGGTACGACTACTATGGACGCACGGTATACTACGCCAAACCTGTTGACGGACGACGCAACCAAGTACACGTATACTCGTACGACAACCGTCCGGAATACATGAACCGCAACTACACCAGTTCACCGGTCGAAAATAACACACGAAGCCGCAGCAATCTTTCGCCGGCCACGCGCCCCAGCGATTCGCGCACACCGGAATATGTGAACTCCCGCAGCGCCGAGCCTAGCAATACGCGCAGCAGGAACACAAGTACGGCAGCTCCATCGCGTAGTACAGCCACCGAAAATAACACTGAACAAAATACAGCCCCATCGCGTACACAAAATAGCGACAATAGCCGTTCACAAGAAACAACAACCACTCCGTCTCCGCGGAGCGAGGCTGCTACGACAGCACCAAGCCGCAACGATGCTATGCAAGATGCAGCCACTACACGCAACAATACAGGCAGCAGCACCTCGCAAAGCAGTAGTAGCACTACAACACGCAGCGCTACTACTAGGGATAGCAGCCCTTCCGGCGTATCCACTTCACCGCGCCCAACAAACACAAGAGGCAGTGACAGCCGCACCACTGCTCCATCGGGCAGCACCCAACCGACTTCGCGCAGTAGCAATACAAACACCGGCACAAGAAGTACACGATAGAAATACAATCTCATTAAAAAAACACCTCTAAAAATTATTTAGAGGTGTTTTTTTTTATAACTTTTAACACTTTGCCTATTGTGCATTAAAAAATTTGTTATTACATTTGTTACGTTATTGAGCGTTCTTTTTAGTTCGAGTTTTCCATATCACGAAATCTGCAAAATTTCAATGAAGTAATGGAATCTAAGGGCACGTCTACTAAACGTGAACTTTTATTTATTGTTACTTCAGGTATTGCAGAACCTCGTGATATAATAAGTCAAAGTTCACGTTTCTTTATTGCAAATATTGAATAGTTGAAACAGAAAGGCAGCGAGAAAAAGTTAGTAGCAGGGTATTGTTATTTGTAAAGTAGTCGAGGGAATCGGCAAATGTGTTTGTTTGTATTTAAAGTCGCCGATTCCCAAAGCTACAACATTCCGACAGTTATCGAGAAAACTAAAATAATAGTAAATTAACTAAAAACTTAATTATTATGAGAAAAATCTACTTCATCACAGTAATGTTACTAAGTGTCACAGGCGCTGCACAACAGCGTACGTTTACCAAATCGGTAAGCACGAACTATGCTACCAAACAAGTAACATTTAACATTTCGTGGGCGGCGGGCAGCCGCGGTACGAGCGGTACAAGAACCTACAACTCTAAGGTGTGGGTATTGATTGATTACCTAGAAATTCGCAGTGGTGTGCCCTATGGCTCTTGGCAGCGGGCAACTATTGATTTAAGCAAGCTGCCCGCTAATTGTACTTCCGACGGCACCAACAACAAAGGCTTCTGGTATCAAGGACAGGCTAGCTCAGCTCAAAATGCAAATATAACTATAACATTAGTTGGTGTGCCAGAGCAATTCAAATGGTGCGCCATTGTGAGCGATTGTCCGCCGCAAGCCGTATATAATGGAAGTGCAAACCTTACTTTTAAAGGTACTGCCCCATTTTACGTAACGTATGAAAACGAATCACCAACAACAATAACTGCAAAAAATTACAATAGTTTAGATAAAAATGTAGTGGCAATGACAGATGCTACCAGCTGCCCCGGCTGTAAAATGCGTAATCAAAATGCTGGGATAGGCAATTGTTGTACCGGGTTGACACTCGTTAATGGTTATTGCCGAGATTTAGTAGCTGATAATGCCGCGAAGATCACTTGTAGTTCGATAGAATACGAAGTAAAGCAAACAGAGTTTTCATCAACATGGTCTCCCAATAATGGATGTCCAAGCGGGTGGACGTGGCCTTCACCTGCTTTATTGAAATGTATGTGGAGTAACGGACTATTGAATAATACAGGTGATTATTGGAGTGGACAAGGTGGTTCAACAGGCTGTGAAATATGTTGCAGCGACAATCCCTCTGCTAATTCTGCATTAGTCTTATGCACCGTTTCATCATGGCCTTGGTGTTCAAGCGGAGCAGGTAAAGTCGCCGGACTCATTCATAATTACAATACATCCGGTTGGAAATATTTAGTACGCTGCACTCGATAAAATAATATTCAATTATTTACAAATTTCAAGCTTAAAATATAGAGATTCCCGTGTAGGTGGTAAACAGTTCCAGTGCTTTGGCGCCGAGTACGGAATTACCGTGCACATCAAGTTCGGGCGACCATACGGCGAGGCTCATGTGGCCAGGTATGATGCTCACAATGCCACCGCCTACGCCACTTTTAGAGGGAATACCTACGCGGAACGCAAAATCACCCACCGCATCGTAAGTGCCGCAGGTCATCATGATGGCATTGATACGCTTGGCTTCGCGGATATTAACAACTTGCGTGCCGTTGCTGTGCACACCGCCATTGGCAAGAAACAGGAAACAACGCGCCAAATCTTCGCACGACATTGTTAGCGAGCATTGATGAAAATAGGTGTCAAGCACCGTTTCCACATCGTGCGTAATGTTACGGAAACTTTTCATAAAATTGACCAACGCTACATTTCGGAAGCCTGTGGTGGCTTCGGATGCAGCCACTGCTTCGTCGAAAGTCAATGCTTTGTTCCCGGAATAGGTACGCGAAAATTTCAAAATCCGTTCTTTCACATCGGCGTAAATCGACAACAGCGAATCGACCACCACCAGCGCACCGGCATTGATAAACGGATTGCGCGGAATGCCCTGTTCGTATTCCAATTGCACCAGCGAGTTGAATGCCGTGCCCGACGGCTCCACGCCTACCCGCTTACCCAAATCGATTCCTTGTTTGCGCACAAACAACGAAAGGGTAATGAGTTTCGAAATACTTTGTATCGAAAACGGTTCTGCACTGTCGCCTACCGTAAATTCTTCTCCGCTAACCAACTTTAACGCCATGCCGAACTTTTGCGGATTTACATTGGCCAACGCCGGAATATAATCGGCCACACGGCCTGTGCCATAAAGCGGCACAACTTCCTTGTAAATGCGTTCTATGATTTGCTGATAATTCATCGTTATTACACGATAACTTCGCGTTCTTTGATATCTTTAACACGCAACTGAATATTGGCAATGCCGCGATAATAGTTTTCGGCCACCGAGTAGCACACATCTACCGGGTTACCGCCTTGCAGGTAGTCGAAATGGTCGGACTGATGGAAGGCGATGGCCGAGATCGGGCGATAAGGCTCGTCTTCCTGAATCAACTCCAGTTTCAAGTGCCCGCCGTCGGAACCCACGAGGCGACCATTTCCGTTGTCGTACACATTTTCGGTAATAAACACCGGCGACATATTGCCCGGCCCGAAAGGCTGGAATTGCTTGAGGATCCGGAAAAATTTCGGTGTTATCTGCTTAAAGTCAAGATAGGTATCAATGTCTATTTGCGGCGTCAGAATTTCTTCCGTAATTTTTTCGGCCACATAGTTTTCGAAACGTGTACAAAACTCTTCGAAGTTTTCTTCGCGCAACGTAAGGCCTGCCGCATACATGTGCCCGCCGAATGTTTCGAGCAAATCGGAACACGACTCAATAGCATCGTACAGGTCAAAGCCCGGAATGCTGCGCGCCGAGCCGGTTATAAAGCCATTCGATTCAGTAAGCACAATAGACGGACGATAGAACGATTCCACCAAACGCGACGCCACAATGCCCACTACACCCTTGTGCCACGATGGATTGTAGAGTACAATTGATTTTTTTGTTTTTGTTATTTGCTGTTCTTCGACCATAGAAATGGCGGCTTGCGTAATTTCGCGATCAACGCTCTTGCGGTCGTTGTTGTGCGTATTAATCGTTTCGCCCACTTGGGTAGCCAACGCTTCATTCTCCGCCGTGAGCAAATCCACCGCCGTTTTGCCGGATTCCATGCGGCCTGCCGCGTTGATGCGCGGGCCGATTTTAAATACGATATCGTCAATGGCAATACGGTGTTTGTCGAGCCCCGACAGTTTGATAATCGAAAGTAACCCACGGCGCGGGTTTTCATTCAATTGTTTCAAACCATAATGCGCCAGTACACGGTTTTCTCCGGTAATTGATACCAAATCGGCTGCAATACTCACTACCACCCAATCCAAAAACGGTTGCAACTGCTCGAATGGAATATTTTGCTTAATGCAAAACGCTTGCAACAATTTGAACCCTACACCGCATCCTGAAAGGTCATCGAACGGATAGTCGCAGTCCTTCCGCTTGGGGTCGAGTACTGCTACGGCCTTCGGTGTTTGCTCGTCGGGCAAGTGATGGTCGCAAATGATGAAATCAATACCGCGATCGTTGGCGTAGTCAATCTTCTCGATGGCCTTGATACCACAGTCGAGCGCAATGACCAGCGAAATGCCGTTATCGCGCGCATAATCAATCCCTTGATAGGAAATGCCGTACCCTTCGCTGTAGCGGTCGGGAATATAAAAAGAAACCAGCGGGCTGATTTTTTTCAAAAACGAATAAACCAAAGACACCGCTGTTGTTCCGTCCACATCGTAGTCGCCATACACCATTATTTTTTCGTTGTTGGCAATGGCGTTCTGGATGCGCTCGACGGCTTTGTCCATGTCGCGCATCAAAAACGGGTCGTGTAGCTGGCTGAGTTGCGGACGAAAGAAATTTTTCGATTCGGCAAAAGTTTGGATACCACGCTGCACCAACAGGTTGGCAAGCGTTTGGTCGACCCCGAGTTCGGCAGCCAAATGGCGAACCATTGCGGGGTTCCCTTGTTCTTTTACTATCCAATTCTTTTCCAAAATAAGCTTTCCTTTTTAGTTTGCAGAACTTGCAAAGATACTAAAAATATCGGAAAGCGCAAATTCATTTTTATTTTACACCGCAATTTTGTACCTTTGTGTAATTGATAAAAAAATAAATGGAACAATTTGTTGTATCGGCCCGGAAGTACCGTCCCGTAACGTTTGAATCGGTAGTAGGGCAAGACACCATAGCCACCACCCTTAAAAATGCGATCCAGCGCAAGCAGTTGGCGCATGCCTACCTGTTCTGTGGGCCGCGTGGGGTGGGCAAAACCACGTGTGCGCGCATTTTTGCTAAAACAATAAACTGCCTGAATCCCACAGAGCAACTCGAAGCCTGCGGCGAATGCGAATCGTGCAAATCGTTTGCCGAAGGGCGTTCGTACAGCATCCACGAATTGGATGCGGCGTCGAACAACTCGGTGGAAGATATCCGCACGCTGACCGACCAGGTGCGCGTGCCGCCGCAAATCGGGAAATACAGCGTGTACATCATCGACGAGGTGCACATGTTGAGTGCTGCGGCATTCAACGCATTCTTGAAAACACTGGAAGAACCGCCCGCCCATGCGATTTTTATTTTAGCCACCACCGAAAAACATAAAATACTGCCGACCATTCTCTCGCGTTGCCAAATCTACGATTTCAACCGAATGAGCGTAGAGAACATGGAGCAGCATTTGAAAAACATTGCACAAAAAGAGAACATCGCGATTGACGATATGGCGCTGAACGTGATTGCGCAAAAGGCCGACGGCGCCATGCGCGACGCGCTATCGCTGTTCGACCAGGCGGTTGTTTTTTGCGGCTCGACTATTTCGTACGAAGAAATTATCAAAAACCTGCACGTTGTCGATTACAAATATTATTTTACGCTAACCGGTTATTTCACGGAACACCTCCACACCGAAGCATTGCTGCTGTTCGACGAAGTGTTGGCTAAGGGTTTTGATGCATTGCATTTTATTTCGGGACTGAGCGAGCATTTCCGCAGCCTGCTGGTATGCAAAGATACCGCCACACTCAAGCTGTTTGAGTCGGGCGAAGCACTCAAGAAAGATTATGTAGCACAATCGGCACAATGCCCGGTACCATTCCTGTTCGAAGCTTTGCAAATCACCAATGCGTGTGAAATGAGTTACAAAAGCAGCGGCAACCCGCGGTTGCATGTGGAACTGGCGTTGCTGAAGTTATGCGCGGTAGGCAGTACGCAGTATGCAGTAAGCAGTGAACAGGACAGTAAGCAGTCGGCAGTGGGCAGTACGCAGTCTATTCCAACCGGCAACGCCGGTGCCAAGCACGTCATTGCGAGCGATAGCGAAGCAATTTCTAAAGAAGGTGTTAAACCAGAAGAATCGAAGATAGAAACTAAAAGTATAGTTGAAGAAGCGCCTGCCGTTGCTACCGCACCGCCGCCCAGTTTCTCCATAAAAAGTTCTGTGGCCGAGAAAGCGAAGAAAAACAAGGAAAGCAGCACAACAGTAGAAGAAAAAAAAGAACACTTTGAACACGATACCCTGTTGGATGCCTGGAAACGCTTAGCCGCTACTGTAGAGAACCCGCGGTTACGCAGTGCGTTGGAAAATTCGAACCCATTGATTGAGGAGGGCTACAAAATTGTGTGTTCAATGATGAACAGTGCACAGAAAAAATGGCTGGAAGATAATATGGCGCGCTCTATCATAGCTTTCCTGCGCAAAGAATTGCAAAATGATTTGATAAACCTCGAAATCCTAGTAACAGCCAGC
>JAVBNJ010000134.1:0-14963 GCA_031551625.1 Bacteroidales bacterium
GAAATATTGAACGATATTGAGCAGCAAACAGGATTGACCTTCTTTTACAACACACAACTTATTGATGTGCAGAAACCCGCAAGCCTGAATGTGACCAACGAAAAATTATCCACCGCGCTAGATAAGCTGTTTAGTAACGGAAACATTTTATATAAAATCATGGGAAGCCAGATTGCTGTCTATATAGGCAATAAACAGACCGGCGCTAATAATGCCGGGGAAATTTCGTCTGCAGCAGCCACCAACACTAATGGTAATGGGCCACTGAAGCTGCCGGACGGAAAAACAGTGGCTGGAACAATTAAAGACGGCGAGAGTGGCGAGCCCTTGCCCTACGTACTGGTATTCGTAAAGAACCATAAAAACTTGTCGGTCATTACCGGAGATAATGGCCACTACTCAATAACCGTTCCACAGCCTGCCACCGACACGCTTGTGTTTAGTTACATGGGCTACCGGACACAAGAGATTTCCGTAAGAAACCGCAGTGTTATCAATACTACGATGCAAGTGGAGAACCAATTACTGGAAGAAGTGGTGATAACCGGTTACCAGAAAATACGGAAAGAACAAATGACAGGCTCGGTAGCCATGGTTGATGCCGATGTGATCAAACAGCAGATTAGTACCGATGGAAATATCGCCAGTTCTATGGAAGGTAAATTGGCCGGTTTGTATGTCGACCCGCTAAACCCGAATGAAGTGCAAATCCGCGGAGTATCTACCTTTAATGCCGTGAACAGTCCGCTGATTGTGATTGACGGGTTTCCGAGCGAACTGAAATTAAGCGAAATCAATCCGAACGATATTGTCAGCATTTCGTTGCTTAAAGACGCGGCGGCATCGGCTATCTATGGGGTGCGGGCTTCCAACGGGGTAATTGTAATAGTTACCAAAAAAGGAAGCGATAGCGGAAAGACCATGTTCTCGTTGCAAACAAGCCTTGGCGTGCAGCCCAAGCCGGATATCGGCTACCTGGGCCTTGTGCGGGGTAACGAATACGTCGAAGCGCAACGCCGGATTATTGCTGCATCGCTTGATAAGCGCTCCAACTATACGGTGTCCGATATGTACTACTCGCAAATTCATGCCGCACAATTTGACCTGAACGAAGGATTGATTACGGAAGAGCAAGCTGCCGCTATCTTCCGGCAAATAGGTGCACAAGATAATAAAGATGAATACGAAGAACTTTTTTACCAGAACCGCATTAGCCGGCAAGTTGATTTCACCATGAACGGCGGCAATGAAAAAGCCACGTATTTCTTGGGTCTTAATTACCTCCATAACGATCTTTTAGTAAAGGGTGCCAACACACAAAAAGTAACGGTAAGCATGAAAGGGGATTATAAAATAAACAAGGTGTTTAATGCAAACGCCTCTATATTCTATGGCAATCAACAAAACGAAAACAAATATGCCCCATCGCTTACAATGTTACTCCCTTATGAGCGTCTGCGCGACAACAATGGAAATGCCCTCCCGACATTGCAAGCGCCTTTCTACTGGCGCGCTACAAGCATTGATCCGCAAGCTAACCAGGCTCTCATTGATGCCGGTTTTTACGATTTCAACTACTATCCGTACGACGAATATTTACTGAATACGAGTACCAATTCCACTAACAACATACGCTTGCAAGGAACGTTACAAGCCAAACTCATAGAAGGCATCACATTGGAAGCGGGGGGCGCCTATGAGAAATTTTTCAATAAAAGAATTACGATCAATGATAAAAATTCATTCTATCTCCGCAGTATTGCCAACTCGCACCTCGAAATGTCCGATGCAGGTTCTATTCTATTCGGCATTCCCTATGGAGATATGTATAGCGACAACCGCAGCGAGTCGAGCAACTACACGATCCGCCTGCAACTCAACATTGATAAGACAATAGCTGAAAAGCACAATATATTTGCCATTGCAGGAGCCGAACAGCGGATGATGGTTAGCGAAGGCAGCCTGGCTACAATGTTCGGCTACGACGAACAATCGCTCATTACGTTGCCGGTTAATATCGAAAAGCTGACAACGACCGAATGGACGAACCACTTGCAGCCAATCTACAGTGGGTTGGTAAGCACATCACCGTTGGACTATAACTCGCTGTTCGGGGCTTCGTATACAGACAACCGGTTTGTATCGTTCTACGCCAATGCAGCCTATACGTTCGACCGGCGGTATGTGCTCACAGGCAGTTTCCGTATTGATCAGTCGAATTTATTCGGTACAGACCCGCAGTACCGCTATAAGCCGCTGTGGTCGGCAGGTGTATCGTGGAATGCAAAAAACGAATCGTTTCTCGAAGATGTTGACTGGCTCGACTTGATGAAAGTACGCCTCTCCACCGGTTTCAACGGGAACATTGCAAAAAACAACGGGCCTTTCATTCTTACTCAAACAGCAGCAGATTCGCGTGTACCGAACATACCAATGTACGATAAAATTATATCTCCGAAGAACGAAAGCCTGCGCTGGGAGCAAACGATGAACTACAATGCGGGGATTGATCTTTCGTTTTTCGACAACCGGTTGTCGATTACAGCGGAATACTATTATAAATACTCGACCGATGTGTTGGGTTACACCATTGCTGATCCTACATCCGGCTTCAGCAGCTTGATGCAGAACTATGCCGAAATATCGAACAATGGATTCGATCTCTCGCTGGAAAGTGTGAATGTTCGCACCGGAAATTTCCAATGGCGTAGCAATTTTACCGGCTCTATCAACAACAACAATGTCGAAAAAACTAAAGAAACCGAGTATGCCTTTACATTTTCTAAAGTGCAAAGCCGGGTAGTTACGGAAGGCTATCCCTACGATGCCCTGTTTAGTTACGATTTCCGGGGCTTGAACGAAAAAGGACAACCGCTTGTCAACGACGGTACGGGAAGTATAGTCGCGTATACCTATCCCACTACATCGGATATTCCGCAAGATGCGTTGGTTTACTCCGGTAGCATAAAACCAAAGTATACCATAGGATTTAGCAATACGTTAAGCTATGCGAATTTCGATTTTTATTTTATGTTCCTGTTCAACGGCGGGCACGTAATGCGCACGCCGGCGCCGGTTCCATCAACGTGGACGTTGTATGAGGGCGCCGAAAACTTCTGGATGAACCCTGGCGATGAGTTGGTAACAGATGTACCCGGCTACAACTATAAAGCGCTTAATTATGGTGACGATGGCTGGTTTAGTATGGATGCGCTTTCCGCCTATCAATATGCTCAATCGCGCATACGACGGGCCGATTATGTAAAGCTGAAAGAAGTGGTACTAACCTACAGCCTACCGAAAGAGTGGTTGCAAAAATTTCACATCGATGCTTTCAGGCTGCGCTTCCAGATCAATAATTTATGGTACTACACGTTCAGCGGAAACGACATCAACCCCGAAGCCATTAACCCGGTTACCGGTACAAAGACAATTCCCATAACACCTACTTATACATTCGGTCTTAGCCTGAACTTTTAAACTGACGAATCATGAAAAATAAATCATACAAACCAATCCTCATTGCACTGGGCGTATTTTTCACTGCCTGCAACAATTTTCTGGACGTAGAACCCAAAGGTTATTCTATTCCCACCACCGTGGAAGACTACGACCGCATGCTCAACAATCCCATTTTTACATCGACCGCCGGATTGGACGAGATTTTATATCTGACGGATGAAACATACAACCCGAGTTTTAATACGACCAGTATCTCCTACATGCAAAATTTATATTGCTGGAAAGAAGTAGTAGATATGGATATCAATAATGATCCTGTGTTCTGGGGACCTTTGTACAACAGGGTATACACCGCCAATGTAGTGATTGACGAAGTGATGGATGCTACCGGCGGAACCCCTTTGCGCAAACAACAATTAAAAGCCGAAGCATGCTTCCAGAGGGCCTATCAATACTACCAGTTGATGACTCTGTATGCGCCCGTGTACGACAAAGCCACCGCAAATACAGATCTGGGCGTTCCTCTACAAACCAGTACTAACATTACAGCCCCTACGCAACCACGCTCTACCGTGCAGCAATGCATGGATTTTATTTTTAACGACCTGAAAGAAGCGTACGATTTTTTACCGGAAGCAAATATCAATAAATACAGACCTTGCAAAAACACCGTCAATGCACTGCTCGCACGCATTTACTTGTTTATAGCCGATTATGCGAATGCTGAAAAATATGCGGACCACGCATTGCAGGCCAATCATAGAATCATCAATTATGCCGATTACCTTTCGGAAGATAATTATCCGGCATTGAATGAAAACCCGCAGGAGTTATGGGTAATCCAGGCACAATCGGAATTTGCCGGTTGTTTCTTCGACTACTTTTCGTCCGAAGCATTGGACAAGTTCGATGCCGATGCCATGCTGTACGATTCGCGCATGCTCTATTTCACATTTCCCGGAAGCGATGGCCTTTGCCGGATACCGTTGCTATCAACTTATCGTCCGAATTTCGGAATCGGCTTTCCGGAACTCTATTTTATCAAAGCCGAATGCCTGCTTCGCAATAAAGGTGACATTGACGGGGCATTGGCCTTGGTTAATAAAATACGCGAACAGCGGATTGCCCCCGAGGGAAATGTATTCCTTTCGGCGACCACCGTCGAAGAAGCGTTGCAAATTGTATTGGACGAACGCTACCGCGAGTTGCTGATGCTCGGCCAGCGGTGGACGGACATGCGCCGTTTGGATAAAGAAGGTAAGATGTCCACTATAGAACGTCATGACCCTGAGGGAAACCTGTTGGCAACCCTCCGTCCGCACGACAAGGCCTATGTACTGCAAATACCGATTAGCGTACAAAATTTCAACCCCGGAATGCCATTAAATCCCCGTTAAACAAAATTAAAATATAAATCAATCATTCATGAAAAAGTACTTCATCATTCTTTTAGCTCTTGCCCTGCAAGCATGCTACAACACGCCATCATACACTATTTCCGGCACTGTCACACCCGATATGGAAGAAAAAACAGTAATCTTGCTCTCCATGCAGAACGGGCAAATGCAGATAGTAGATTCTACCAAAGTGCAAGGTGGAAACTATGAATTTAAAGGTTCTGTTAAAGAACCACAGATGTTCAATATCCAAATTATTGACAAAGACCAATACCTGCTTAACAGGGAAATTATTGTAGAAAATACTCTCATAAGCATCCAAACCGACTCACTTTCGACACACGTAAGCGGTACGTTGAACAATGAACTGTTGCAAACATTAAAAGATAAAGAATTTGAACTCGACTACGAGATGAGAAAAATATGGAAAAAAATAGAAAACGTAACAAACATAGAGACATTACCTGAAAATGAAAGAAAGGCTTTTGCTACAGCTTATACCAGCTATGAGCAGGGAAGGGAAAAAGTACTGTTGGATTTCGTCAGGGAAAATATTAACAACATAGCAGGACAAAGCCAGTTAATGTACACGTTGTACCTTCCGGTAGATACATTGAAATCCTTGTTAAGCCTTGCCGATACAGCAGCTTTGAAAACAAACAGCCTTAAAGCCTTGCAAGAAAAAGTCGGCATCATTGAACGGATAGAAATCGGGCAACCATTCGTAGACCTCCGTATGTCCGATCCCGGCGGTAAACTCATTGCCTTGTCAGACTTTGCCGGAAAAGGGAAGTCTGTCCTTATCGATTTCTGGGCATCGTGGTGCGGCCCTTGTCGCCACGATATGCCTGATGTTGTACGCATGTACAAAAAATATAAAAATAAAGGGCTGGAAATCGTGGGCATTTCGTGCGATACTAAAAAAGATGCCTGGAAAAAAGCCATTGGAGACCTGCATATGACTTGGCCGCAAATGTCCGACCTGAAAGGATGGCAAAGCGAAGGCTGTAAATTATATGCCGTTAACGGCATTCCTCATACCGTGCTGCTCGACCCGAGCGGCACTATCATAGCCAAAGATTTGAGGGGTGATGAGTTGGAGAAAAAAATAGCCGAATTAGTAGCAGCTCGCTAACCGGGCATAGTTGTTTTTAATAGCCGGTTTCGTCCGGATTTGTTATACTATGCCACATAATACGTGAATTTTGTTTATTGTATTGTGAATCTTACTGAAGGGAATTGGCTGGAAAGTTTGTTTGAGTGTATTGGTGAATAGCCGCTAATTCCCTTTAGTTCCAATTATATGAACTATATTAATTAAACTTTAAATTACAATGAGAAAATTTTATTTTTTATTTATGGCGTTTTTATATTATTTAAGCGGCTATTCCGCAAACTGTGTATCTGCTACGAAAGTAAGCGCCAACTATGCTACCCAGCAGGTCACTTTCAAATTAACATGGACGAGCTGCAACGGCACCAATCACTTAAACAGAGTATGGTGCTTCGTTGATTTTCAGCCGGTGGATGCCATTGGTAACTTAGGCGCTTGGCAGCGAGCTACCATCAGTGGTACGCCTGTGGTTGTTAATGGTGATTACGAAGTTGGTAATGCTGCCGGTTTTTGGGTAACCGGTGACAATGGGCAATCTGCCACGGTAACTGTCAAACTGGGAAATGCCGCCAACCGGTTCAACTGGTGTGCCCATGCCACCGACTATCCGCCAAATGTAACTTCTGTTTCCGGTGGCACTTATTTTTTTCGAGGAACCCCGCCATTCATATTAACAGCAGTCGATGGGAAAACACAGGTTGTTAATGGAAAAAGTTTAGTAATGTCGGCAATGACTGTCAGCACAAAAACAATAACAGATGCTACAAGTTGTACGAATACTTTCTGCCCTTATACAGGAAGCGATTTGTATATAAGTGGAACAAATCTTTGCCGACAGCGTACCAGTGGTGCAAAAAATTGGGAAGCATGGATAAAAGATACCCGAGACAACAAATTATACCGCATAGTGCTGATGCCGGACAATAAATGGTGGCTGGCACAAAATGTAAAATATGCCGGTACAGGATCTATTTGCGGCTCCGGTTACACCGAAGATCAATGCGGGTGGAAATACACTTATGCACAAGCCTATGGTTCGTGGGGTGGAAGCAGTGGCTCCGCTGGCAATGTACAAGGCGTGTGCCCTCCGGGATGGGTACTGCCAATTGCAAGTGATGCTACTGCTTTGGTTAATAGTATCCCTTCTGCTACAAGGGCTCAAGATTTGTCGCCGAAGAAAAATACCTGCTTAACTCCTCAGGATAGTTACGGATTCGCCTCGGAAGTAGGGTTGTGGGATGGTAAAGCTAATTTCGCCATTGGTGGTGTTTATTACGATGCTTGGTTTGTAAATGGCACCTGCGGAAACCGGCCTCATGCAGGAATAGGCTACGGTTCAAATGCAACTGGAGCATGTTGCGATTGCACTGTCGCATGTCTCAATTTTAATGTTGCTGGTAGTGCTTACAATGTAGTCGTTAGATGTCTCCGGCAATAAATTATTTCATGACAAATCTAAATACAAACAAAGATTTTTGTTTGCCGGGAACTATCAACTACTGACGTTTACCACACAAACCATGTTTGTAACGATACAGTGTTCTGTTTGTTGTCCGTCACGGTAATCAACAGTTCGTGTTTCCTGCCGCGTTTGATGCGCCTGGCATCGAAGTTGTAGATGAGCACATTGTTTTTGGCATCGTATTCAAACAATGCCCACTCGTTGTCGATATATGCTGTGTAGGTGGCCACCCCGGAGAGATTGTCACCTATTTTTATTTTCAATTGTGATAGTTTGCTTACATTCTCGCCATTCTTGAATTGAGGTTTGATAGTGGGCGGCACCGTATCAAGCGCTACGAAAAAATCGCCGAAGCTACGTACGTTTGTTTCTACCACGCCATCGTGCCATCGCCCACCTGCCGAGTAGTAGCCGCCTTTCGGATTAGCAATAGCCAGCAAGGCTTTCGAACGCAAGGAATCAGGAATCGCTGCCGCAATTTTCACGACAATAGCGCGGTGCAACGGCGTTTCGGGCGTGTGTATGCGCCACAATGGCGACAACGCCTGCGGTGGACGATGTGTCAACGTATCAATTACCATCGGGATGGATTGATAGAGTGCGTCCTGCGGAATCACCACATCTACACCGTTTTTGCTGATAAAATTCTCACGGTTCCAATAAGCCGGAATCCATGCTGCTGTATCACAGCGTGGATTTGAAGCTGCTGGATAATTGCGTTTACATATAATAAACGAAGTAGTAGTTGCATTACCCGCATCGTCAATAGCCTTTATTTCCAACGTATGAGAGAGAGTATCGTGCAGCGTAATCAATCCGTGGTCAGGCGCACGTTCGTATATCGCCAGTTTATTGCCCGGTTCGATATATGTTTTCAATAATACATTGCCACTGCGAATACGCTCTTCGTAGGCTATGGCGCTGTTCACGCATAGCGACACATCAAAGCCGATATCCTCGAGGCGGCAGTCGAACACTATTGCACCGTCGAGCATTACCGACACGCGATTGGGCGCCAATTTTGCAACAGTGCCATTCTGCCGGTCAATCACATCAATGCCTATGTAGAATGTGTCCGGTACATTGACCACTTGCTTCACTTTTTGTACGGGGTTAAGCTGCGTGTGGAACATAGCCGTGCAAACAAGGCTATCTGCCGTTTGGCTGAACGAAAAGAAACTAACATTGCGGAATACCGGAGCTATATTGTCTGCAGGTATCGGAAAACAACCACGCGCAAACATATCGAACGGCAATTGCAGCGGTGTGTCTCGCAACTCAAAATGCAAGTGTGGTCCGAACGATGAACCGCTGTTGCCTGCTTTACCAATCTGCTCGCCTTGCAAAACAGGCAACACGCCCTCGTCCAACGTTTCGTCCACCGCAAAGCGCTGGCGTGCATATTGTATTTTTTCGATATACGTTTTTATCTTTGGCGAAAACACGTGCAAGTGCCCGTATACCGACGTGGTGCCATTAGGGTGTGTAATGTATACCGCATTGCCATAGCCCGTAGGGCTTACCGAAATGCGCGACACGTACCCTTCGGCGACGGCATACACCGGCATGCCCACCACACCGCCCACGCGGATATCTATGCCCCCATGGAAATGATTGGGGCGCAACTCGCCATAGTTGGCCGAGAGCGACAGCGGCCCATCAATAGGCAGGCGATAGTAACACATACTATCTTGCGCGGTAGCACTGTATGCTGCGAGCAATAGAACAATATGTATAAACGCTTTTCTCATTCAATTATTAAAAAGTTGCCAAAGTTACATAAATTATCGGAACTCTTTCCTCCTTTGCGGGATTGAATGCATAATCACATTTTGCCATTTTACAAAACCTTTCATTACATACCAGCCAAATTAAATTCGCAATTGTAGTACATTCTAAAAGCTAAGATTTTTTGTAATGAGGAATACGCCCTATCCATCTCCCGATTTTTTAACAAACCTATAAGATTCTTTAACATACATTAACGCATCAATAATTGGGTGAATGGAAAAAAGTTTTTACCTTTGCACATCAAAATGATTAAAAGATAAGGGTGTAAAAGAGTTACGCCTTATCTTCAATCCTCACAAGTTTTTTGTTTATTGAGCGAGGTAAAAGAAAATTTTACCTTACAGTTGAAACCTATCAAATTTTTTCAATGTTCAGTGATAACACCGCGCGAGAACGTGGTTTTAGTTTATCGCTAAATGTAGGCTTTTGATAGGGCCGCAACTGTAGATAGGCTGAAATGCATGTTCTCGTTTATTTTTACCATAAATAAAACATGATAAAGGAAAATAACGGCACGATTTTTGTAAATTAAACTTCATCCACTTATCGTATAAAATAATGTAAAAAATAGTAAAAAACAACATTGATGTTGTTGAAAAAAAAACTCTACATTTGTAAGCCTTATAATCTAAGCGAAAACTATGACATTTGAAATAACGGCAAGAGACCCTGAGTCGCAAGCACGTTGCGGAATTATGCAGACCGCACATGGAAAGATACATACTCCGATTTTCATGCCTGTTGGAACGGTAGGAAGCGTAAAGGGAGTCCTGCATCGCGACTTGCGCAATGATGTAAATGCACAAATTATTTTAGGCAATACCTATCACCTGTACTTACGGCCAGGAATTAATATCATGCGAAAGGCAGGCGGGCTGCACCGTTTTGTATCGTGGAAGCGCCCAATTTTGACGGATTCCGGCGGGTTTCAAGTGTTTTCGCTGGCCGAAAACCGTAAACTTACAGCGGAAGGTTGCGAATTTCGCTCGCATATCGACGGGTCCAAGCATTTCTTTACGCCCGAGAATGTAGTGGATATCCAGCGCATAATTGGTGCCGATATTATCATGGCACTCGACGAATGCCCACCCGGCACGTCGGATTATATTTATGCCAAACGTTCATTGCAGCTTACCCAGCAATGGCTTGAGCGAGGCATTAAACACTTCAATCGCACAGAACCGATTTACGATTACGATCAAACATTCTTCCCTATTGTGCAAGGCTGCGTATTCAAAGACTTGCGGCGCGAAGCGGCGGAGCACATCGTGTCGTTCAACCCCGATGGTGTGGCTATTGGCGGTTTGTCGGTGGGCGAACCTGCCGATGTAATGTATGAAATGATTGAAACAGTGGTTCCAATTGTGCCGCAAAGTAAACCACGCTACCTGATGGGAGTTGGTACACCGGCCAATATACTCGAGGCCATAGCTCTTGGTGTTGATATGTTTGATTGTGTGATGCCCTCGCGCAATGGACGTAATGGTATGCTGTTCACCTCGGAAGGAGTGATTAATATACGTAATAAAAAGTGGGCAGACGACTTGTCGCCTATTGATATTAATGGCCCTTCGTTTGTCGACACCATGTACACAAAGGCCTACCTTCGCCACCTGTTTGTATCGGGCGAAATGCTCGGTCCGCAAATTGCGAGCCTGCACAACCTCGGATTCTATCTGTGGTTGGTAGAGCAGAGCCGCAAGCACATTGCCGAAGGCAACTTTGTATCATGGAAAAACAAACTGGTAAAAAAAGTAGACATCAAACTCTGATGATAGCCTTGAATACAATATAGTATTACTTCTGAAAAAACCACGAATTATTAGCTATCAATACTTCGTGGTTATAAATGAAATTATCTTTTCGAAGATGGCATGTGGCGGTCGCATTTGTGCGTTGTCGCCGCAGCAGTCAATGATTTTGAAAGTGGGATCCTGTACCGCCTGTTCCAAATAAATTTTCCGCACATTCTCTTGCAGCGTCATGCTGGCCTCGTGAATGTCTTTCTTTCCTTGCAGGTAGGCGCGGTCGTCGCCGGTACGCACTTCGGTTAGTTTCTTTTCTACGTGGGTCAGTGGTACATCTAAAAAAACAGTAAGGTCGGGTTTCGGAATCCCGAAATAACTGTACTCCATGTCGAGTATCCACTTCCGTAAATCTGCACGGGCATTGGCATCCGCAAGCTTAGCACATTGGTAGGCAATATTCGAATACACATACCGGTCGAGCAGCACGCAGTAGTCCTCGGCTTGCCATGCGCGGATTTTAGCGGCAGCATCGTGGCGATCGCCCGCATAAAGCAAGCCCACAAGGTAAGGATCAACTGTTGCAGCATCGCCGAAATCGCCACGCAGAAATTTTGCAATTAACTCACCGAACACCGGCGTATCGAAGCGCGGAAAATGCAGGAATTGTGTTTTAATGCCCCGCTCCGCCATGTAGTCGCGCAGTAATCCGGCTTGTGTCGATTTGCCGGCTCCGTCCAATCCTTCCAGTACAATAAACATGTATTTCGCTTAGTAATTAAGTGACAAAGATACGCAAATTTATTCTATCTTTGTAGTTGCAAAATAGTTTCAAGTTTAAGGTTTCAAGTTGGCAGATATTAATAAAAATACCGATAAACCTTAAACCTTAAACCTTAAACTTGGTTCCATTAAAAACATATCTATCGACTCGCAAGTGTTTTCCTTAGAAAAACCTGTGGTAATGGGTATTCTGAATGTAACGCCCGATTCGTTTTATGCGGACAGCCGCGTCTGTTCGGAGTGCGCAATTGTGGAACGAGTGGAACAGCTATTACTCGAAGGTGTGGATATTGTGGATGTGGGTGGTTGCTCGACGCGCCCGGGTTCCGAACCAGTGGAAGAGGAGGAAGAATACATCCGCTTGAATACCGCACTAGCAGTGCTTCGCCGACAGTTTCCTGAATTGCCAGTGTCTATTGATACCTTTCGCGCTGGCGTAGTGCAACGCATGTACGATAGTTATGGTGCATTCGCCGTAAACGATATCTCGGCAGGCGACGACGATGCCGCGATGATTACAACAATAGCAAAATTACATTTACCTTACATTGCCATGCACAAGCGCGGTACGCCGCAAACCATGCAGCAACTAACGGACTACGACGATGTAGTGGGCGAAGTGAAAAAATATTTGCATGATAAAATAGCAACACTACATGCTGCCGGAATCACAAACGTGATAATAGATCCCGGTTTCGGATTTGCTAAAACCGTGGAGCAAAATTATGCATTGCTGCGGCACCTGAATGAATTCACTGCGCTTGGCGCGCCGCTGCTGGTGGGCGTTTCGCGTAAGGGTATGTTATGGAAACCGCTGGAAATTTCGCCAGCCGAAGCCTTATGCGCCACATCGGCTATCAATTTGCAAGCCCTACTACAAGGCGCCAAAATACTAAGGGTACACGATGTGAAAGAAGCAAAGCAAATGATAAAGTTAGCGCAATTCCTAACAGCCCCCCCTGCCCCCCAAAGGGGGGAGCGCTACAGGGAAAGCGTTACAGGTGCATAATATATGCTACAAAAAAAATGGCGAAGAAAGAAACGAAACGTATATCCACTGGCCGACCGCGCGCTCCCCTTTGGGGGGCGGGGGGGGCCGACCTTTACGAACAGCTACGTTTAATTCCTTTTGTGCGATTGGCCATTGCACTGCTCGCAGGCATTGTGTGGCAGTCTTCGGCGTGGGCGTTCGGGTTTCCGATGTGGACAGTAGCGGTGGGTTTTGCTGTATTGTACATTTTGTTGTTTTTAGTGCCCTCTTTGAAAACCTATACCCGCCAATGGATTCCCGGAATCGTTAGCTTGTTGTGCCTGTTTTTTATGGGTGCATCCTTAGTGCAGCAACAGCCGATACAAAGTTCCCTGCCTGTAGACGAAGAGGTGTGGCTGCAAGCCGAAGTGTGTGAGGCGCCTATTGTAAACGAAAAATATACCAAGCTGCAAGCCGTCGTCAAGCAGTACGCTACCGTTACCGATACGCTCGCTATCAATGAAAAAATAATTATTTACCTGCAGCTCGACAGTTCGCAAACTACGCCGGTAGCGGGCGGTACGGTGTACGTACGTGCAAAACTATCGCCGGTTCCGCCCCCTGGTAATCCCGGCGAGTTTAACTACCAACAATATTTAGCTCAACGTAAAATTTTCGTATCGGCTTTTGTGCGCCCCGGCCACTATGCAGTCGACAATGCGCGCAGCACTTGGTCGAAAATACGCTATGCACCAATCGGGTGGCGCGAAAGCGCGCTAACCGCCTTTGCCAAAGGGCCGCTCGGCAAGCAGGAGTATGCGGTAATTGCCGCACTCACTTTGGGCAGCAATCAATTCCTCGACGATGAAATACGCAGCTCGTATGTGAATACAGGAACTATGCATGTATTATCGGTTTCGGGACAACATGTCGGCCTGATATTAATCATTCTGAATTTTGTATTATCAATTCTTTCCAAAAATAAACATAGTCGCGTAGCAAGGAATGGCATCATTATTGTTTGCTTGTGGCTCTACGCAGGGATAGTAGGCTTTGCACCGTCCATTGTGCGTGCTACGGTAATGTATACCTTCATGCTTGGAGGCGGCATGCTGCAACGAAAAATGAATATATACAATTCGCTGGCGGCATCGGCATTTTTCATTTGCCTGTTTAACCCGCTGGTGTTGTTCGATGCGGGTTTCCAGTTGTCGTATGGAGCAGTACTGAGCATTGTGTACTTCCAGCCGCCGTTAGCAAGATTACTATATGTAAAAAATAGATTTTTGAACGGAATCTGGCAATTGGCGACAGTGGCTGTGGCAGCGCAGTTAGGCACGTTGCCTGTGTCGCTATATAACTTCCACATGTTTCCGAATTATTTTTTGCTTACCAATATTTCCATTATCACGCTGTCGGGTTTTGTGGTCTATACCGGTGTTATTTATTTGGTGGTACATCAAATCCCTTTACTTTCAACAGTTGTAGGCTATGCGTTGAACGGTATGATTTGGTTGCTCAACCATATTGTGCAGTTTGTAGAATCGCTGCCCTATTCCGTTACGCCCAATATTTACATCAACCAATGGCAGATGTGGCTGCTTACACTTGTTGTGTTGTTGATTGCGTTGTACCTTTACTTGCCGCGCCGCCGTTGGCTTTGGGTAGCTGCCTACTGTTTGGTGGGCATTGTGGGTGGCTGGTCGTGGCAGCAGTGGGAACGGAGTGAGCAGTCAATGGTAACTGTATATAAAGTAAAAAATGCGTCGTACATTCAGTTTGTAAAAGGCACCAATGTACTTACGTTGCGCGATGAACAACATGCGACCGAAGATTATACATTTAATGTAGCAAATTTCCAAATCAAACATGGCATTGCTTCTGGTGGCTGCACATATGGAATGTCTGCCGTGCAAGGCGACACAATGCTTGGTAGTTGTTATTGTTACAACGGATTGGTAGTTTTCGAAAATGAAATCTATAAAATTTTAGATGACGAAATTATCGAAAAACAGGTGCCCGCTGTGCCTACCGATTATTTAATCGTAACAGGTGCCGCCCGAGCAAACCCCGAATTGGCATTACAACAATATATGCCTAAAAAATTAGTTTTAGATAGCTCGGTACCGGTCAACCGTGCGCGCAAATGGTTGGCGGCGGCAGCTGAAAAGGGTGTGCCCGCGCACACCGTTCGCGACAATGGTGCGTTTATCATGACGAAAAATTAAAATAAAAAATA
>JAVBNJ010000162.1:0-10072 GCA_031551625.1 Bacteroidales bacterium
ATCGTAAATGGATTGTAAATAATCATTTACTAAATCGGGAGCAGTTTTCGAAAGATTAACGGCTTCAGGAAAAGCGCTGTTATTCATATACTGTCGAAACAAGCGATCGGTATTCTTTTCTTCCGGAAAGGCAAGCGTATATTCAGCAAAAGAAAATGGTTGCAAATTGATAGTAATATAACGTCCGGTTAATAAAGTCGCTAATTCGCTCGACAACAGGTAGGCATTAGATCCGGTGATGTAGAGGTCAATATTTTTTTTGACAAACAAGCTGTCAACCAGTTTTTCAAAATCGGTTATTAATTGTATTTCGTCCAAAAAAACATAATTCTTTTGATGGGGCTTTGTTTTTGCCAAAATTTCGTCGTAAAGCACCGTCCAATCGCTGAATTGGATATTTTCGCGTTCTTCAAAATTGAAGAAGATTATATTATTTGCATGCACACCCGATGCCAACAATTCGTTGCGAAACGCTTCCAAAAGCGTGGATTTTCCGCAACGGCGGACGCCTGTAATAACTTTTATCAAGTTTTGGTCTTTGAGTAGACGTAGTTTTTGCAAATAAATTTCTCGTGTTATCATACCAATAATTTTTACAAAAATACAAAATTATTGACGAAAAATACAGAAATATATATTTTTGCCAATAATTTTATTTGTTATTTAAATTATTGTATTATAGATTTAAATAATATTTTTGTCGATAAAATACATTTACTTAATGACGAAATTTCATGTTTTGTGCTTTTTCGTCATTATTTTATTGAGTACAAATTGCGACATAAAAGCGGCGTATCTATTCTTACAAAGAGAAGAAAAATACGCCGCACAAAGAAGAGGCTGGAGGGAATTTTATTAACAACTCACGTGTGGTTACATGCCTTTAAGGTAGGGAATTATTTTATCCGGATTGCTTAGTCCTTAACACAGCGAACAGGATAGCGATAGGATCTGCCATCATACGCTTGATAAATGGATGTGTTGTTGTAAACAGACCAACGATAGAAACCTTTCGTCCAGAAATCGCATCGTTCTCCTCTTCCGAAATACCCACTAGCCCCATTTTCTGAGGCTCCTACACCTACTATTGAAAAGCCATATCTGTCAGATCCATTATCAAAAATGAAGGACTTTAACCAATTGCTCACGGGAGTATTTGTGCTGCAATAACCATCTCCTCTTTTTACACAATCGGAAAAAAGGGTTCCACCTCCATTAACAGCGTCTAACATACCGGCAAACTCTTGATGACTTGGAAGCTCCCAGCCCGATGGACAAAATCCAATAGCATTGGCAGCCGAGTGCGGATATAAGGCGCCATATTCATCATTGCAATTGCTAGCCACATTATTATAGCAGCAATAGGTTACAGCTTGGTAATTCATACTTTGTGCAAACCACCAATGATTGTCGGGCATGTATACAATGCGGTATAGTTTGCTATCACGTACATCTTTTATCCATGCTTCCCAATTTTTGTCACCGCCAGATCGATGTTGACAAATATGTGTTGCATCCTGGAACCAATCGCTTCCGGCGTATGGACAAAAACCAATCGAACTGGAACAGCCCGTTGCATCGCTTATGCTGATAGGCACAATAGATAAGCCCGTAAAAGCAATACTTTTAGAACTCACTGTTTGGGTATTTCCATTTTTATCCCTCAATATAAATGGAGATGTGCCTCTTAATGTGTAGGTGTCGTTTTCGATATATACGTTCGGCGGGCAATCGCTTGCAAAGGTGCACCATTTGAATTGAGATGGAACATTTTTTAATGTAACTGTAATAGTTGCATTCTGTGCAGCTGTTTCCTGCCCTTGATACCAAAAGCCTTTAGTGTTTGTTCCATCGGCGGTGCAATTGATGGGCAAATTATTTAAATCAATATCTGCCCGCTTCCAATCACCATAAGGGTTTCCGTTTTGTATTTCTTGATAGTCGACTAGTACCCATACCTTTGAATTATATGTACTGGCACCGCTTACGCCGCGGCTTCCCGTCGCCCACGAAATGTGAAATGTTACTTGTTTGGTTGCATAATTCACACTTACAGATTTTGTGAATGTGCGTTGCTGTGCTGTTGTTACAATGCTTAATAGCATAATTGCAAAAAGGAAAAATTGTTTTTTCATAATAACTAATTTTTTAGTTTAATTTATCCTAGCTTGGGATTGCTTTGTACAAACAAACACAGAACAATTAATAGTTCACAAAACAATCCCTTGCTACGATTAGTTCATCGCTGTCAATTTTGTTTCATTTATATTGAAAATGAAACGTGGACTTTAAGTTTATCGTCAACAGAGGTTCTGCAATACCCACAAAAGAAATAAATTAATGTCCACGTTTGATACATGTACAATCTTCTTTTGTTAGAAATTTTGCAGATTTCTGTTGACAGAGTAGCCCTTATAAAGGCTTTTTACCAAATATAAAAGAACGGTGTTATTATGTGCAAATTTAATACAAAAAATTTGACTACCAAATAACGAAGTGTTAAAGTAGCGTTAAAATGCGTTATATTTCCTCAATTGCTTTGCGCAATGTGCTCCACGTGGTTTGGCCAAGGTGGCTACCGATTACTTCAACCACGCGGGCAGCTACCATTGAAGCGACAGCACCGCATTTTTCGAGTGGCAAGCCTAGCGAGTGGGCATACAGGAATCCGGCGGCATACAAATCGCCTGCGCCCGTGGCGTCGATGGCGTGGGCAGGATATACATCAATGGCGTGGCTTTCGTTGCCACACTTCACCAGCGAACCGTTGCTGCCGATTTTTACCACGGCAATATAACAGTGTTTGTTCAACTCAATGAGTGCTTCGTGCGGTTGTTTGCCGGTAAATGTTTCGGCTTCGGCCTCGTTGGCAAACACTATATCAACATATTTTTTAGTAATATCGAGCAGGAATTGTTTATTTTCTTCCACCACGTTATAACTGGCCAAGTCCAGTGAGATAATTAATTTCTTTTCCCTGGCCAGCTCCACGGCGCGTTGCACCAATGCGTGATTTTGCACAAGGTACCCTTCGATATGAAAATAATCATAGCCTTCAAACATTTCCGGACGCAAATCTTCAGGAGTGAGTTCAATGGCTGCTCCCAGGTAGGTCGCCATTGTTCGTTCGGTATCGGGCGAAATGAATACCATGCAGCGTCCGGTGGCGGTAGCGCTGAGCAACAGGTTCGATTGAATGCCAAGCGATTGTTGGTCGTCGTGAAACAGGCGCCCTAATTCGTCGTTGCCTGCTTTACCGATAAACGCACTACGCATGCCAAGCGCTGCGGTGCCGGCTAACGTGTTGGCTGCCGAACCGCCGGCGATATGTTGTATGCCAAGCGTACGCAAGCCTTCCCAAATATGACTACTGGTTGTTTCATCCACATGCGTCATGCTGCCGCGTGGCAGGTTGTACTTGGCAAGCAAATCGTCGTTTGGGAGTTGGGCCAGAATGTCCATCAGCGCATTGCCGATACCTAAAATAGATTTCATCATGTGATCGTAATAAAAAAGCCGTTAAAATTCGCTTTAACGGCTTGGCTCCTCAGCCAGGACTTGAACCTGGGACCCCCTGATTAACAGTCAGGTGCTCTAACCAACTGAGCTACTAAGGAATTTTTAGGACTGCAAAGGTAGGATTTTTTTAGGAATTGTGCAAATTTATTTTTAATTCCTTATTTTTGTAGAAAAAAAACATGTTGCCGCGCTATTACCTTTTTTTACTATTGATATTTTTCATTACAATTGTTCCCGCAAGTGCCCAGATATTGCGTGGGCGCGTGGAAGACACAAAAGGTGTCAGTGTGGCGTATGCTACTGTATACATACAGGAACTGAAGCAAGGAATAGTTGCGAACGAAGAGGGGGAATTTAATTTAGCGCTACCGGCAGGTGTATATACTTGTTCGTTTGGCCGGCTGGGCTATGACATGGTTACACAAACCGTCGAAATTACTACACAAAGCAACCTGTTAAAAATTGTGTTGACCGAAAAAACCTACGAATTGTCGGCTGTGCAAGTTTCCAGTTCAGATGAAGATCCTGCTTACGGCATTATGCGCAAAGCCATCAGCAGGGCGCCCTACTACAACCAGGTAGTAAAGGAATACATTGCCGATGTGTATGTAAAAGGCAGCTTCAAAGTGGGCGACATAAAAGGGTTGGCGGGCTTGGCACTCGACAAGCAAACAAAAAAAGCATTATCGAATAGTTCCGGTGTGGTAGAGAGCGTGAACGAAATTCACTTCAAGGCGCCTAATACTATGGAAACGCGGGTGAAAGCGGTGCAGCAGGCATTGAGTTTCGATTTGAAACAGCTTGGTGACGACGATATTGGTAACATTGATGTAGGCATGATGGTGGTAAATATCTACAACCCGCGTATGAAAATCCTTTCGACGCGCTCGTTTGCCGACTATAAATTCAAGTACGAAGGCGATTTTGAGGAGAACGGGCGTTTTATCTATAAGTTGAAAGTAATTCCGAAATACAAACGTGATGAGCTGTACAGTGGATATATTTATATTGTAGACAGCGAGTGGTGTGTACATTCATTCAATTTGGCTTCCAAATTAATGGGGTTTGATTTTCGCCTCGAGCAGCGTTACGGTGAGGTAGTTGATGGTATTTACTTGCCTATCTCAAGTCGCGCCGAAGTGGGCGGGAAAGCGGTGGGTATACAGATAAGCGGTGCATACAACAACTCTATAAAGTATTCGCTGGTGGTGCCGAATGTAAAAACGACGGCAGCTGCTAATGCAAACACGGTTACTGTAACACCGGTTACAAAAGCGAATCCAACGAAAGAAAAAAAAGAACAGCAGTTGTCGCAATTGATGGACAAGGAAAAGCCGAGTACGCGCGATATGCGTAGGGCTGTTCAACTACAGGAACAGTTGGCGGATATGGAAAAGGAAGAAGAGCGGATGGCGCGCGGCGAGAAAAAATCGTTGGAAGTGAAGCGCCGCGACAATGCGGTAACACATGACAGTAGCGCCCGTCGCCATGATGCCGCCTACTGGGATTCGATACGCCCCATTCCGCTGGTTGCCGCCGAAGTAGTTACGTTCCATAAGCAGGACTCTATAACCCGTATCAATGAAGGGCTTTCGGCTGATACTACACTTTCCGGGAAACGGAAACAAACTGCAAATTTAGTTACAGGATTAATTTTCGGTGGGCATACTTTCCGTATTGATACGTCGCTGTCGATTACTTATAATGGCTTGCTGGATATTAACCAGTTTACATTTAACACGGTCGATGGCTTTGTGGTAGGACAGTCGGGCAAACTCGAAAAACGTTTTGCGGAAAGCCGCCGTTTGTCGCTCGAAGCATCGATAGCGTATGCGTTTAGCCGTAGTGCTGTGTTGGGCAAATTGAAATTGCAACATCGCTATTGGCCGCAATGCCGTGCAGAGTGGGGTGTTGAAGGTGGCCATGCAACAGCCGATTTTGCAGGAGTCCGTGGAATTGGCGCTATTAATGACTATTCATCGTTGATTTGGCGTGTCAATTATTCCACTTTCTACGACAGCCGCTACTTGAAACTACACAACACGATTGATATTGCCAATGGGTTGGCATTGTATGCCGAGGTAGGTTACGAAAATAGCCGGCAGGAAAGTAATCATACCGATTTCTCCTTTTTCTATAAAGATACACGGGATTACCGGCCGAATATTCCGCGCAATGAGCAAGTGGAAGCTAATCCGGCTTTGCTGGCTGATAATGTAGCTTTCACTACCGATGTGCGTTTGGAGTATACGCCGTACTATTACTACCGTATGCATGGCGAGCGAAAACAAATGTTGTATTCGCATTTCCCTACATTCACATGGCGTTGGCAGCGCGGCTGGACGGGGGTGTTGGGCAGTAATACTGATTTTGATTTGTTGAGTATGAACATCCGCCAATCCATCCGTATCCATACCGATGAAGTGCTTAGATACGACGTTACAGGCGGTGTGTTTCTGAACAATAACACTATGGCTTTCCAATATTTCCGCCACTTTGGAAGTAATGAGGCAGGCGTGTCGCTCAGCGCTATCGGTAACACTGCGCGTGCCTACCAATTGTTGCCGCAATACACGTATAGTACGAATGACTGGTATGCTACCGCCAATGTGAGTTATACTGCCCGCTACCTGGCATTGAAATATATTCCGTTTTTGGCGAATGTATTGATGAACGAAAATCTTTCTGTGGCGTATTTGCTCACGCCCCAAATGCGGCACTATACGGAGTGGGGCTATGCGCTTACCGATATTTATTTTGTAGGTGACATCGGTATTTTTGTAGGCTTCGAAGGCTCGCACTACTATGGTTGGGGAGTACGGGCTTCGTTCAATTTAGACAGGTTGACACAATAAACAATCCGCCAATTGGCGGATTGAGTATGCAATAAACCTATTTAAAATAGCAGCGAATCAGCTACCACTTAATATTGTTTTCTTCCAATATTTTCTTAGCTAAATTTAAAATAGTCGGATCGTCAAACGAAACGATACCACCTTCCGGGCCGCCTTGTTCAAAGTGAATACCGTTGGACTTACCGTGTACAAAATCGTTCCCGCCAAAATAATTGCGGACACTATCGGCGGAAGTGTTCAGCAAGTCGGCTATTTTTTGTGTGCTCCCATTGGGCAGTGCGTCTTTGATTCGACGCAACTCATTAAATGTGATAGTTGCTCCTTCCATGATGTTTAAATTTTAGAGGTTAAACTGGACTTTAAAGTTAAAACTTTATTTCCATATTGTCAAATATGTTTTTAATCGGTTGTACTGCAATAAAGTTGGCCGGTTTCGTAGGCCACAATTTTTACCCGGCTGTTTTTTTCAATAAGGCCGTGCTGTGCGACCGCATCGTAGACTTCTCCGTTTATTTCTACTTTACCCGATGGGCGCAACGAAGTGCGGGCTATCCCTTCTTGGCCTATCAACGTTTCCAACCCGGTTGGAACGCCTATATAGCCGGTGTTTCCGGTTAAGTCGGTTTTTAAGGCAATACGGCCAAAGAAGTGTGTATGGTATAGCCTTCGCGTAAGGTATATGCTGCCGGTCAATCCGCCGAACACGCCTGCCGATACAATAAATAATGGACGTCCGAGCGGGCTCAGGTCAAGACCTTCGGGCGTGGTGAACAAATCGTTGTTGACCATGGCCAGTACCAGCCCGGTGACACATAGTATAATTCCCGAAATGCCGGTAATACCGAACCCGGGGACGACAAATAGTTCCAGTGCAATGAGTGCGAGTCCTGCAACGAATAGCAGTAGCTCCCAGTATTCGGCCAGGCCTTCGAGGTAGAGCGGGGCGAAATAAAGCAATGCCCCTACAATGGCTGCCAGTAACGGAAATCCGATGCCGGGAGTTTGCAGTTCAAAATAAATGCCCCCGATAATCAGCATCAGTAATAGCCCTTGCAGTACGGGATTCATAAGGAAAATAATTATTTTCTCCAGCCACGATGGCAAATACTTTTCTACGTCTGCCGGTTTCAACTGGGCGATAGTCAGCACTTCGTCGATACTTTCGGCCCGGCCTTCGCAGTAGCCGTTGGCAATGGCTTCGTCGGTAGTAAAGGTAAGCACACGGGTGCTGTCCACCAAGCCATCGATGCTCCGGGGCGTACCAACCATTGCTTCGGCAATGGACGGGTCGCGGTGCCACACTTCGATAGTATCAAGGCCTTGCACTACTTTTCGTTTACCATGCGACTCCGCCGTGGCACGCATCATCGAGCGCATGAACGACTGGTATTTGTCGGGCATCGGCTCGCCTGTTTGATTGACAACGCTTGCTGCACCTATGCTTCCGCCGCTACGCATATAGATACTGTCACAGGCAATAGCAATCAATGCACCTGCCGAGGCGGCTTGGTTGTCGATAAACGCAATGACCGGAACCGGGCAGTGCATAAGGGCAGTGCGTATACTATCGGCTGCTGATAATTCGCCGCCGTAAGTATTTAAATGTAATAAAATGTAGTCGCTGTTATTTTTCTGTGCCTCTTGCAGCCCGCGGCTGATAATGCGTGCCGCCGGTGCATCAATTTCTTTTTGCAGTTCGATGACGTAAATTTTCTTAGCCGGTTCGGCGGCATAGGCAACAAATGAGGCGAAGAGAACACAAAGAAATAAAAGTCGGCGCATAACAAGTAAGGTTTGAATTATAGAAATGAAGCGCAAATTTTACGTAGATGATTCCAACGCTTTATATTGGCTTTGTTTCTTTTGGCCATTTGTAAATTATAGCGTGTTTGCATGTTTACCAGCATTTCGGCATTAATGCCGGTTGCTGCTTCCAATAACAAAGCAAAGTCGACGGAGACAGGGCGCTTGCCATTTAGGATATCGTTCAACATCGTATAAGAAACTTCGATTGTTTCGGCAAAATGTTTTTGCGAAATACCCCGGTATTCCAGTTCTTCTTTTACAATTTCTCCGGGATGTGTTGGTATGTATGCTTCTAACATATTCCTTATTTGTAATGGTTCGTAATTTCTAAAATGGTACAAATTGTAATTATGGGATTTGACGCTGTATCTTCGGTTACAATAAATTCTAAACGATATTGGCTATCTATTCGGATAGACGAGATGCCGCGTTTATTTCCTTTCAAAACTTCATAATTTATGAATTAAGTGTAAACAATGCTTCGACATTCGGAGCATCTGTTAATGCATCTACACGACGTATGTAGTTTGCTACAACGCTTGGCTGGAAACGATGTTTCTTGCTGCTACATTTACCGGTTGTATATAGTTCCAATAAATAATCTTCTGCAAATCGAATAATCATCAATTTGTTGCTTAAGTTTTACAAAGATACAATTTTAATTTAGAATCCGCTAAAAAAGCGGATTTTATTTATAAAATCCTCAAAAGACTCTAAACCCCACCGCTTTTCGGACTTCTTTCAAAGTTGCTTGTGCGCTTTCGCGGGCGCGGGCAGCACCATTCTGCGTTACTTTACGCAAATATTCGCTGTTGTTACCGATGGCTTCAATACGTTCCCGAATCGGCAATGTAACTTTGCAGATATCCTCGGCTAATTGTTTTTTCAAGTCGCCATAACGGATGCTGCAATCGTTGTACTTGTCGCGGAAGTGTTGCACGGTGTCGGGTGTCGATACTACATCGAGTATCGTGAAAATATTCTGTATCGATTCGGGCATGGGGCTGTTGGGCTCGGTGGGGCCGCTGTCGGTCACGGCACGCATTACCTTTTTGGTAATTGTTTTTTCGTCGTCGGCCAGGTAAATGCCGTTGCCCTCGCTCTTGCCCATTTTGCCGCTGCCGTCGAGGCCGGGAATTTTAATGAGGTCGCTGCCGAAGTTGTAGGCCGTTGGTTCCGGGAAAATTTCGGCGCCATACAAATTGTTGAAGCGGCGGCCGAATACACGTGTCATTTCCAGATGCTGTTCCTGGTCTTTCCCCACGGGTACTTTAGTGGCACGGTGTATCAATATGTCCGATGCCATAAGCACAGGGTAGGTAAGGAGTCCTGCATTCACGTTGTCTTCCTGCTTGCGTACTTTGTCTTTGAACGAGGTAGTTCGCTCCAATTCGCCTTTATAGGCCAGCATGTTCAGTAACACATACAGCTCTGATATTTCGGGTACGTCGCTTTGCACAAAGATGGTCGCCACCTCAGGATCAAGGCCTGCAGCCAGATATTCGGCCAGCACACGCTTTACATTCCCGTGGAAATCGTCGGGCTTCGGGTGTGTAGTGAGCGAGTGCAAGTCGGCAATGAAAAAATAACAATGATTTTCGTGCTGCATTTTTATAAAATTGCGTAACGCGCCGAAATAATTTCCTAAGTGTAAATTTCCGGTAGAGCGAATACCGCTGACAACTGTTTCCATATTCAATACATTTTGTACAAAGATACAAAATACGATTGGAAAATTTACTACCTTTGTTGTTTAAATTAGTGTAATCATGGAACAACAGGAAAGTACGCGGCAACAGAAAGTTGGCCGCCAGCTACAAAAAGATATTGCTGAAATTATTCAACAACAAGGCATGAGCGCGTTTGGTGGCGCCATGGTGTCGGTTACGGGC
>JAVBNJ010000095.1:0-5030 GCA_031551625.1 Bacteroidales bacterium
CTGCTTACTGCCAACAGTTTACTGGAAATTTAGGTGACTATAGCGTGAGGGTTCCACCTCTTCCCTTCCCGAACAGAGAAGTTAAACCTCATCGCGCCGATGGTACTGCTATACCAAGTGGGAGAGTAGGTAGTCGCCAACGTTTTCCACCCTGCATAATTTATTCTGCAGGGTGTCTTTTTGAATTTACATTGGTTGATAGAGTTTTTATGAACGACAGAGGTGTGTATTTTTATATACACCTCTGTCGTTTTTTATAACGTATTATATATTGTGTAACAGTTTTTTATATCTACTTTTGCACCGCAAAACAAAAAAGCAAAACAAAATCAATGTATAACTAAAAACAAATTTAAAACAATGAAAAAAATTTTATTGAGCGCTTTCGTAGGCGCAATGAGCTTAGGCTTTATGGCCTGCAGCCAAGAAACTGACCCCGCACAACCGGTAAATGTACCCGATTTTATGCAGCAAACGGCTACGGTTACAGGCTATGTTGTAATGAACGAAGACCTTGTTGCTTCTAAACAAACATGGTCTTCACCGAAATCATCTGACTTTAAAATGATCGTTTCTGTTCCCTACAGCGATTTGATCTCAGGTGATGTTTCAGGTCGTATGTGGAGTACTACCAATGTAACTTATACTCCGGGCTCTGGTAAATTCTCCGCTGTTGTTCCCGTTGGTTTTGCGGGTAGCGATGTAACTATTACCTTAAATGATTTTACCGGTACACAACGCCAATATGATCCTGTGAACGATAAAAATGTTGACGTTAACGTTATTTGGAAATGGGGCGCTGACCGCCATGTAGATGTAAAAGCTAACGGTCAAGTGGTATATTTGGACGAAGAGCCTGTTATTCTTACAGCATTGCCTATTAAGACAGGTGGCGACATTATCTAATTAATTGTTAGTTTATCGAATTTTATATTAAGTAAAAAATGAAAAAAATAGTTTTAACAATGGCTGCGATTTGTTTCGGTTTCGGTGCATTTGCACAAGAGATCCGTACGACAGAACAAGGCCCCACTAAAGAGATAGTGCAAAACACGCCGCTTACAGTGCGAGGTTATAAAATCCTGCCAGAAGAAGGTGATATTGCACTCGGTATTGATCTGAATTTTATCGGTAACTACTTCTATAATGCTGTTACCGGCAATGCAACCGAACATCCGGGTTATAGCATTTATGTGAAATATTTTTTAAAGGACAACCAAGCTGTCCGCGCCCGGTTGGGTATGAATATCCGCATGGATAACTACAGTGGTAGCGTTCAAAACGACTACGCTGCTAAGAGCCAACAAATGATGGATACTTACAACGGACAAACTGTTATCGATATTCGCAACAACGGCCTTACGCAATGGAACTTGGACTTGGGTTACGAATTCCGTCGTGGTTATCGTCGTATTCAAGGTTACTATGGTGGCGAAATCGGATTCATGTATCGTAACGAAAAAGATAACTATTCGTATGGGAACCCTATTTCGTCCGGCAATAATAATCCATCGACCTATGATTTCAATGGTAACGTACAAAATAGCGCTACCGGCTATATGGCTCGTGTGCTGGATGCTAAATATGGTAAACAATTTGGTTTCCGTGCAGGCGCTTTTATCGGTGTGGAGTATTTCATCGGCTCGCGCCTATCATTGGGTGCTGAATTCGGCCTAGGTATTGGTGTAATGCACCAGAAACAAACAGAAACAACTACCGAATACTGGGATCCGAGCGTAGCTCAAGTGGTTCAAAACACTGTTCGTAGCTACGATGGCGACAACAAGTCGGGTAGCGCTTATTTCTCAACAAACGCTCGCGGCAGCATTTATGCCATGTTCCACTTCTAAGAATTTGCTATTGATTAGTCCTGAGGAGTCATTACAGGTTTATATTAAGACAAAATAGTAAATATTTCAGATAGCTGCAAGTTCGGACACTTGCAGCTATCTGATTTTTTAACCATTCCTAACAAAAAGAAGTATTAAAATGCAGTTATGAATTTAATGGTTATGTATTCATATGTACAAAATAAATTGTACCTTTGAAAACTAAATCTATTTTTATGGAACGCCGGAATTTTCTTCGAGCAATAGCCTTGGGTGGCGCGGCCACTATACTTCCGTGGAAGTCGGAACGTTCGTTTGCCCAACATACACAAACAGCCACGGGCAAAGGCACTGACCTGGTTGCCGTGATGGGCGGCGAACCCGAAGCGATGTACGCCAAAGCGATGGATGCTATAGGCGGCATCGGGCAATATGTAAAGAAAGGCTCTCGTGTAACCATCAAGCCCAACATTGGTTGGGACAAGGCGCCGGAAATGGCTGCCAACACCAACCCGAAGTTGGTAGCAGCTATTGTAAAAGACTGTTTGCAGGCCGGTGCATCAGAAGTGACGGTGTTCGACCACACGTGCGACGACTGGAAAGCGTGCTACAAAAACAGCGGCATCGAAGCCGCTGTGGAAGCAGCTGGCGGCAAGATGGCCTTTGCACACGAAGAAAAATATTACCAAGCCGTATCGCTACCCAATGGTAAGCGTTTGAAAACAGCTAAAGTACACGAGGCTATTATCAATTGCGATGTGTGGATTAATGTACCCGTGTTGAAAAACCATGGTGGTGCAAAAATGTCGATTTCCATGAAAAACAATATGGGCATTGTGTGGGATCGTCGCTATTGGCACGCCAATGACTTACAGCAGTGCATCGCCGATTTTTCGACCTACACTAAAAAACCGGTACTCAACATTGTGGATGCTTACCGCATCATGACGCAGAACGGCCCGAAAGGAAAAAGCGAAAATGATGTACAATTAGCCAAAGCGTTGTTCCTCTCGGCCGACCCGGTGGCGGTAGATACAGCAGCCGTCAAATTCTTTAGCCAATACACGGCTATGACCATCAACGACGCCAGCCACATTAAAATTGGCGGCGAAATGAACATCGGCACCACCGATATAGATAAACTAAAAATACAACGAATCAAGATATAAAACCCTTTTTTGTCCATGAATTACACGAATGGCACGAATTTAAATTACAATTTTAAGAGTAAAGAAAGACATTACACGAAATTGTATTTGCAAAGCAAATAAAAATTAGTGTAATTTTATTTTAGTGTTTCAATGTGTGCGTCATTGCGAGGAACGAAGCAATCTATTCGTGTAATTAGTGTAATTCGTGGATAAACTTTTGAATTATTTATGTACAACTTCCTACGTCGGTTTCGCATTGTTCTTGCACTGCTTGTTTTAGTACTCATTACACTTACATTTGTCGCTATCGGAGGTGGCATTAATGGCGGAGTTGCGAAAATTTCGCACGGGCTATTACATGCCCAATTCGTACCGGCCATGTTGGGTGCTGTTGCCGGAAGTTTTGGCATACTGATTGTTTTAGTGCTATTGACACTTTTATTCGGACGTGTATATTGTTCGTTCCTTTGTCCGGCAGGTATTTTTCAGGATGTGGTAACTACGGTTGCCAACTTGTTTAAAAGCAAAAAAGCTCGCCGGTATACGTATGTAAAACCTCACCATTGGCTGCGTTACAGTATATTGACAATAACTATTGCCGTATTTATTTTGGGCAGTTCGGCGCTGCTGCTGTGGTTTGACCCGTATAGCAACTACGGGCGCATGGCCGATAACCTGTTCCGTCCGGCGGTTATTGCCACCAACAATTTAGGTGCAGAATTTTTCTCCGACACATTCTACCATGTTAGTTTCCGCACGTTCAGTATAGGTAGCATCGTAGCGGCAACTATTTTCTTAGTTGTAATCACAATTATGAGCACCCTGCGCGGACGCTTGTACTGCAATACCATTTGCCCTGTCGGTTCATTACTAGGGTTGATTTCGAACTATTCGATTTTTAAAATAAAAATTAATAAGACGGCTTGTACTCATTGCCGGATGTGCGAAATAGCGTGCAAGTCGCAATGCATCGACAGTAAGAATGAAAGCGTGGACGCCTCGCGATGTGTGCAGTGCTACAATTGTACCACTGCTTGCAAATTCAACGCAATCGGGATTACATTTGCGTATGCAAAAAAAGAAAAAGAAGCGGCAACCAACGCCCCCTTGGGGGATGGGGAGGCTTCACGCCGTCGCGTATTTATTACTTCGGCAGGCTTGTTGGGTGCAGCTGCCATTGCACACGCTTTCACGCCAAAGCTACGCAAAAAATTGATGCCTGCAGCCCTTAGCACTAAAGCCATTGCGCCTCCCGGTGCATACAGCATAGACAACCTGAAGCAGCATTGCACGGCTTGCCATGCTTGCGTAGCCAAGTGTCCTTCGCAGGTTATCCGCCCGGCGCTTGGCGAGTACGGGCTCGACGGGTTGTTGATGCCTGTGTTGGACTACAGTCTCTCGTTCTGCAACTACGAGTGTACCGAATGCTCGAACGTGTGTCCCAATGGCGCTTTGCGGCCATTGAGCAAAGAAGAAAAAGTAGTGACACAAATTGGTAAAGCAAAATTTCGTGCTAAGAATTGCATCGTCATTCTCGACGAAACCGATTGCGGAGCTTGCGACGAACACTGCCCTACCAAAGCAATTAAAATGGTACCGACAAAAAACGGTTTGTTTATTCCAAAAATCAATAAAGATCTCTGTATCGGTTGCGGCGGCTGTGAATATATCTGCCCCGGCCGACCTGGTAAAGCCATTTTTGTGGAAACAAATGCCGAACATCAACTTGCCCAACGTCCTACGCAGGACAAGCAAGAAGAAAAAGAGGTAACGGATTTCGGATTTTGAGAACAGGTTACTTTTTTTGGGAAGCGAGCAGCTCCGCAAAATACTTGCACCACGGTTGTATACCGCACTCCGTGCAGTGGGGTTTGCGTGCCACGCACACGTAACGTCCGTGCAAAATAAGCCAGTGGTGGGCAATCGGGCGCAACTCCGCCGGAATATATTTTGTTAATTGCTTTTCTACTTCCAGCGGGGTGGTGGCGTTTTCAGCCAATCCAATGCGGTTTGCTACACGAAACACATGCGTGTCGACCGCAATTACCGG
>JAVBNJ010000166.1:0-12266 GCA_031551625.1 Bacteroidales bacterium
GGTAAATGCATCTTTCGGGACTTCTTCCAACGCCACTGCCGCAGTGTTGCGCACGTGTTGTACACTGTCTGCAAGGGCGGCACACAACGCCGTCATTGCACCGGCTTTAGCATTGTCGTCGGCACTGTTATTGTATACGGCAGCATACAACTCGCACGTAAAATCGCGCACGGTAGCAGAACTGTCAGCAGAAAAGGGGTTCAGCAATGGGAGTAGCGTAGTCGAGTTGTGAGCGATGTCTTTCAAAAACGGATTGACTCCGGCAAAATAAACGCCGTTTCGCTGTTGTTCCATGGCTTGCTCCAAACGTAAACCAAGAGACTGGCTATGGGAGGGAATATATGTAACTACAATGGTTGAAAGCAAAAAAAAGGGATGCAGGTATTTCGTAATTTTCATAACTATAATTATTCGTTGTGTACAAAAACTTTTAACAATCGTGTTTTTTTACTTGCCAACAGGTGCACCAAATAGACTCCTGCAGGATAGTTGGTGGTACTGAATGTCATAAATTCATGCGTGCTGGCCGCAATTATTCGTTTCTCCATTATTTGTCCTTGCAAGTTGAGTACAATTGTTTGCAGTGTGGCAGGTGCTGTTAACCGTGTTTCTACAGTAAATCTTCCACCAGTAGCAGGGTTGGGATACAGCGCCGCTTCCAATAGCTCTACATATTTTTCGGTAATGCTTACCGTATCAGCACCCATTACCACTTCTTCGCCAGTATCAAGGTCACAGGCTTTGACAGCACCTTGCGGAAGAATTATGATTAGCTTCCGTTTCGTAGCTGGGCAACCGCCATCGTCTACCGTGAGGGTTACGAAGAACGTGTCACGTGCCATCCATATGGCGCCGGAATGCAGCGAAAGCAGCGGGTTTTCTTCGGTTGAGAATGGTATGCCGCCAACCTCCCAATGATAGTTAAGCGGTTCGGGGTACGACAGGTTTACCAGTTGCAACACATCATTGGTGTTAGCCTTGCTCGATACCATGAAGTTGGCTACCGCATTGGTTTCGCCGGTATTCACCATTACACTGTCTGTCGCGCTGCAGCCATTTGCAAATTGGACAAACACCTTGTGTTGCCCACCTTGGTTGGTTGTTGTCGTTACTCCGGTTGCCGTATGTCCATCGGGGTAAGTCCAACGGATGAGTTCGGCCACTGCGTGGGCATATTGATTCAGGGTAATGCTTTGCCCATTACAAACAGTGGCCACATTGTCGAATGTAATAACCGGCGCCGGCCGGCCTATTATCCGGATAGTGTCGGCAACCGTGCAAATACCGTTGGCATGTGTTACCAGCACAGAGTACAGCCCGTCGCTACCCACTCGAATGCTATCGGCAGTGGCGCCTGTGCTCCAGAGGTAGCGTGCTCCGGCAGCATTGCCCGGTGTGCGCAATACCATTGTTTCGTTGTTGCATAAATAAGTGTCCGCACCTAACAATGCCGCAGGCACTGCATGAATGGTAATAACTACCGTATCACGCCCCTCGCAACCTTCCGCATCGTGTACATACACAGTGTAGGTGCCCGACTCGGTAACATTAATCTCGCGTGTGCGTTCGCCGGTATTCCACTCGTAGGTGGAGCCGGGGTTGTGCGCATCAAGCAAACAACTTCCGCAGGCCGCACGATCGGTGCCCAGCTGTGGTCGCAAATGGTTGTTCAATGTTACCTGCACGTCTTCGGTGGTGTGGCAGCCATACTGCGTATTTGTGGAAGTAAGCATGTAGATACCGTCGGTATTTACAGTATACGATGCATCTGTACCAACAACCTGCCCACCTCGTTTCCACTCGTAGCTATAATACGATTGCACATCTTCGGGTATAAGCGTATATTGCGCCTTGCAATGGAAAATAGTTCCACCGAAATGAATCGCCGGATTGCTGTGTACGTATATCGTGTCGACATATGTTTGTTGCCAACCTTGTATAGTAGTACTTATCATTGTTAGTGTCACAACGTAACTTCCGGCTGCTGCATAGCTTATGTTTGGCGCAATGGAGTCGACGGTTGATTTTTTATTGCCAAAATTCCAGTTGTAAACAAAAGATCCGCTGTTCACTTCGGAATCATTGATTAGCATCACCGATTCGCCCACGCAGTAATCTTTCTTGCCGGAAGTATGTACAAAGTACGGAATACCCGGTGCTTTTATTTCTATTATTTTTTGAACATAGGCGGTACATAGTCCCTCCATTTGCACTTCAACGGTGTAAGTGCCATATTCCGGGAAAAGATAATTATTGAGGAAAGTACCGGTTGCTACCGAATCACCATCGACAAACCACGTAGTTTTGATAATATCGGGCGGGCAGCTATTGAGCATGTCAGCAGCGACAAACGAGGCTAACATGCCTTGCATTTGTACGGTACGGATAGTCGGTAGCCGGCGTTGTTCCACCTCTGCACGGATACTGTCTTTTGCACGGCAACCGTATTCCGACGTGGCTGTAAAACGCACCATGTAGGCGCCGCACACCGGCGCATAACTTTTCGTAACCGCCGAATCGGTAGCAGTGGTACCGTCGCCAAACTCCCAAAGCAACCGCCTAAGAGTAACGCCAGACGTATCGGTATACGCAAAATTGAAGGCATCCGACTCGCAATGTCTTTGCACATGGCTGGGGATAATGTTTGGTTGCGGGTTGGGGGCTAATGTTATTTTAATGGAATCAATAGACTCGCAACCGCGGCTGTCGGTAACCCGCACCACGTATGTGCCGGCTTCGTGTGCTGACCAAGTCGAATCTGTTATGCTACTCCTTAACATAACATTATTTTTTTTCCATTCGTAATGCGGTTGGTATTCGTGTATGGAGGCCCGTAGTAAAAGAGCGGTGCCATCGCATAATACCGTATCGGCGCCTAAGCTAACCAGCGGTGGATTCGCACAACGCGTGGCTGCAATGCTGTAGCGTTTTCCATTCTTGCCCTTGTCAATGTACACAATACTATCGGACGATGTAATACGTTGCCCCGTTGTATCTACCTGCGATTCCAAGCGCCGCGCTTTAGGCGTAGCCTTATTGTCCTTCCGAAGTTCGAACAACGAAAAATCAGTCTCCGACATTTCTGCCGGATTAAAATCATGGTTGAAATAACGGATGCCCAATTGCGGAGAATTCTCTAATCTATCCCCTTTTTCCACATCATAGTATTTACGGATAGACCCGGATGTAACGCCCATATCGCGCGAATGGTAGCGGGCTACTGAAATACCGGCCGTATGTTCTCTCGAATCAACCGTCAAGCCCATAGTCTTTAAATCATCGAAGTCAGCATCGCCATACGTGTTGTTGTTATTCTTCAACATTCTGATAGTTCCTAATGAATCCTGCCGCGAATCGTACACAAAAGTAGTTTCGGTTTCGTTGGCCAGTTTTCCCCAGTTGCCCACATAATTGAAATCGTCGTATAAGTAATGATATATGCTATTCCCATTTATATCTACACTATCTTGCAAATCCAGAGTACCTAATACCAACACCGAACTTTTTAGTTGAAGAGTATTACGCACTTCTACGTTGGCTAACCAGATAGATGTATCAACAGCCGAGCGTATTACTTGCGGCTTGTCGCCCACAAAGTGAATGTGTCCGCGAGGTGTTTTCAAAGTGACGAGGGGCGATTTTGGTGGACGTATACTGTCGATAACATCTTCAATTTCTTTATCGGTTCCGGAATAATTACTAAAACTGGAACTCTGGAACATTCCTTTGCCACAGTCTTCCAAATCACCGGTAAGGTAGATATGCCCGGCGTTGTGAATAGTTAAGTAGCCGGCCGGGTTACCGTTTATGACATTTCCTTTTACTAGGAGTGTGTCAGTGGCACCCACTTTTACTTGGGCATTGGTGCCCACATAAAATAAAGTTTGAGGAAAAGATTGGGCATTTGATACTACAGGCAACACCCACAATAGAAAAAAGGCTGTGAAATATTTTTTCATAGTGTTAACAAAAAGGGAACATTAAATAATGTTTGCGTTTCTCTATGTATAGGAACAATACAAAGATAATGAAAATTAGCAGAATAATAAAATTTATGCAATCCTCTTGCTAATCTAAATAGCGATATTTGTGATCCCGGAGGGATTCGAACCCACGACCCACAGATTAGAAATCTGTTGCTCTATCCAACTGAGCTACGGGACCAATTTTTAAGGCTGCAAAGATATAAAAAAAAGTTGGCAGTTGGCAGTAAGCAGTCGACAAGCGCACAAGATTGCTTCGTTCCTCACAATGACGAGCGTGCCAGCACTACCTACTGCAAACTGTTTACTGGAATATTTTATATTTTACCAATCCCCATTTTTGTAAGCGGTACGACAGCGATACGCGCAACACACCGAATCCGTACTTAATACTGCGGCGTAGATTGATGGAAGAAGCCTCATCAAAATATTTTGTGGGGCAAGTGATTTCTCCTATCTCAAAACCTTTATAAAAAAGCTGCGCCAACATTTCGTTGTCGAACACAAAATCATCGGAGTTGGCATTGTAGTTCACCGCTTCGATGGCCGTACGCGAGAATGCGCGGTAGCCGGTGTGGTATTCGCTCAATTTTTGATGCATCAAAAAGTTTTGGAACCACGTCAGTGCACGGTTCGAGATATATTTGTAGATGGGCATTCCTCCGCGTAATGCACCGCGGCCAAGAATGCGCGAGCCAAGTACTACGGGGTATACCTCGTTGGCAATCACGTAGCACATCGATGGAAGCAACATCGGCGTGTATTGGTAGTCGGGGTGGAGCATTACCACAATGTCGGCGCCCAATTCCATCGCTTTGTTGTAGCAACTCTTCTGGTTGCCGCCGTAGCCTTTATTTTGCTCGTGCGCCACGATATGTTTAATGCCAAGCGATTTAGCCACCTCGATAGTGTTGTCGCGGCTCTTGTCGTCCACCAGGATTACTTCGTCCACCATATCCATCGGGATTTCGCGGTACGTTTTTTCCAATGTTTGTGCGGCATTGTAGGCCGGTAGCACTACTGCAATACGTTTTCCGTTTATCATACGTTATAGGTAATTAACTAATTATTTAGTTTAGATTGTTTTTTAGCTTTGTACCAGTTGCGCAGCACTTCAATAACAGCGGGCAATATGGACACGAAAATAAGAACAAGCATGAGTACACTCAAGTTCTTTCTTACAAAATCCAGTTCACCGAAGAAAAATCCGGCGTACATAAAAATGCTTACCCATGCTATGCCGCCAATAACGTTATAGCTGGCAAAGTGGCGATAGCTCATTTTACCCATACCGGCCACAAACGGTGCAAACGTGCGCACGATGGGCACAAAGCGTGCTAGGATGATGGTTTTGCCACCATGTTTTTCGTAGAACGCATGTGTTTTGTCCAGGTATTTTTGTTTGAATATTTTTGAATTTGGATTACTGAATAATTTTTTACCGAAAAAACGCCCGATCAAATAATTAGTCGCATCGCCTACTATCGCCGCGCCAATCAACAGCAACACCATCAGGTGCACATTGATGTGATTGGAGCCGATGGCCGCTAGCGTGCCTGCTACAAACAACAGCGAATCGCCAGGAAGGAAAGGCGTAACTACTAATCCTGTTTCACAAAAAATAATAAGGAATAAAATACCATATATCCAAGGGCCGTATTGCGCTACAAGTTCTGCCAGATGCACGTCTATGTGCATTACAAAATCTATTATAAATTGAATGTACTCCATTATTTTCAAATCTGTATTAGTTAGGTTGTTTTAATTGTTTACAGTGTGTATACAATAATTGTATTTTCGGATTTTGAGCTGCTTCCGGGCAACGTTCGGCAAAGTATCCCCATGCTTGCATATCCAAGTCCAACCCTTTGGCCACGCTTGCAAAGAAGTTTTCCATGCTGTCGGTAATATAGAACAACACGGCCAATTCGAACCAATACACAGCATAGTCATTGACCAGTGCAATAGCCATGTGTATGTGATGGAACGCTTCGTCAATCAAATCATCTTTTGTGTACGATAACGAAAGAAAAAAATGGGCATCGGCAAATTCATCATCCAACTCAATTGCCTTGCTGAATGCAGCAATCGCTTCCGTATTACGATCAAGGAAATCATAACACTCGCCGATGGCAAAATACGCATCGGGGCTATCGGGTTCCATCTGCAGGAACATATTAAACATATCAATGGCTTCGGTGTAACGCTCCAAGTGTTGATATGTAGCGGCCAGGTTGTAGTAGGCCGATGCAAACTGTTCGTTCAGTGTAATGGTGAACTGGAATGCCTGTGCTGCTTTATCGAAGTTACCTTGCCGTCCGTAGATAGTGCCGAGGTTGTACCACACATTTGCATTGTATGGTTCGTCTTTGATATATTGTTCGTGATACGCGCGACTTTCTTCCAGATTGCCGAGCCGTTCGTGGCAGAATGCGATTTCGTTGACGATCTCTAAATCGCCGGGGGCCAATGTCAATGCCTTTTGGATGTAAGGTAACGCAAACTTGTATTCATGTACTTCGAGCAGTGCCGAACCGGCGCTCATCAGAAATGCGATACACTCATCGTTGTCTATCGCTTTTTTTACAGCCTTGTCGAATGAACGCAATGCCTCGTTTAGCGTATTGTCCCGCAAGTAAGCCAAGCCTTTCAGGAAAAATACTTCGGGGTCGTTCACGGCTTCTGCTTCCATTTTGCGGAGTAGCTGCAAGGCCTGTTGCCTTTCGCCTTTCTGAATTAATGCATGGGCATATTGCAACTTCATGTCGCACGAAAACGGGTGCTGGCGATTGCCATAATCAGCAGCGGCCAAGGCATCGGCAGGCTTCCCGAGATCGAAGTAGTGATTGATGATTATTTCAAACTCCTCTTCATCGAAATAGTCGCTACCATTGGTACTTATCATTGCTTCGTAACGCTGTACCAACGCCGTTTCTTCGGCATTTTCTTCAAAAGGTATGTCGAATTCTTCCGGTTGCATCAAGGGGTTTGAATCGTTTGCAGGTAATGTTTCAATTGCTCGATATAGGCCTTGTCACTCGAATTTTCGGGCATTGTCAGTTGAAATTCATACGGGCTGCCGGAGTATGCCATACGCCCTACCCGCATGGCGGCATGCGAAAGCGAAGCGATGAAATGCAACGGAAACAAAAATTCGCGACTGAAATCAATAAGTATATCGAACGGTTCGGTAATGAATGTATTGATCTCACCGGATGATGGCCGTTTATACCAGTTCAGGTCTTCTTTGCAAAACAAACTTTTATTTACGGTCGTAAAAAACGACTGTGGAATTTCCGAAGCATTGATAAAGCCCAACGCTTTTACTTTAATATGGCGATCGGTAAAAAACTTGATAAATGCCGAAATATCGGCATCGGCCACCGAATCATACGAATAAAGCATTGCCACCGACTTGGCGGTGTTGAAATTGTGGAACTGCCGTTTGCAGTGCTGCAACTTGCGCAGATTCCGGATAGCGCGTTGGCCTATATGTAGTTTTAAACTCGTAAACATATATTTTGGGATATTTATAAATAACAAAGATACAAAAAATGTAGGAAATAGTGGTAAAGTCAATCACAAAATGTCATTCCTATGGGAACATCTTCCCGTGGTACACCGGTTTGCGAGTTCACGAAGTAATTTTGAATCAGAAATTACGTTTAGTACCGCATCAATTCTTCGAGTTTCAACCGTAATTCTTGTACGCCGCTCATGGGGGTAATTTCGCCATTTTCAACTACCGAAATACGGCCTGTTTCTTCCGACACGGTGATTACCACAGAATCACTTCCCTCGGTGAGGCCAACCGACGCACGGTGGCGCATTCCGTAATGGGCAGGTAATACTTTGTCGGTAATGGGCAGTGTGCAACGCGCAGCGTGAATCTTGTTGCGCGTAATAATCATTGCCCCGTCGTGCAATGGCGAATTTTTGAAAAAAATATTTTCGATGAGGCGTTTGCTTATTTTCGCATCGATAATATCGCCTGTTTCTGCAAACATTTCGAGCGACGAACGCCGTTCCAACACAATCAATGCACCGGTTTTTGTGTCCGACATATCTTTACACGCTTGTACCAGCGAGTCAATATCCAAGTCTAGCGCAGCTTGCGTATTCCGCTTGAACCAACGCCGCAGCCATTTGAACCGCCGTGAATTGAAGCGGTTACCCAAGTGCAGCAAGAAACGCCGTATTTCCTGTTGAAACAAAATAATCAGCGCAATGATTCCTACTCCTAAAACTTGCCCCATAATCCGCGCCAGCAATTGCATGTGCAGCGCCTGTACTATAAACCAAATGAAGTATAGCAACAACACTCCTGTAAAGATATTGATAGCCGCCGTACCGCGTATCAGTTTGTAAACCTGGTACAGCAAAATAGATACCACTACAATATCCAAAATGTCGGATAGACCGATATGTATGAAGTCAAACATAAAGGATACAAAGGTACGAAAAAAAACAGGTTGCCACAAGCAACCTGTTTTAGTGAATTAGCTTAGTATGTACTACTATTTTGCCTTGTTGGCTTCAGTTTCGGCGTCTTTAATCATTTTTTCATTAGCCGAAATGAAAATTTCCACACGGCGGTTTTGTTGGCGGCCTGCTGTAGTTGCATTATCGGCTACGGGATTGGCATCTGCTAAGCCTTCCACTTTAGTAAAGCGGTCAGTAGTAATACCGTTGCTTGTCAAGAATGTTGACACAGCTTTGGCGCGGTCGTTCGACAATTTTTGATTTGTTGCCAAGCTGCCCGTGTTGTCGGTGTAGCCAAGAATATCGACGTTTGTTTCCGGCGTTTCTTTCAACGAAGCTGCAAAGTTGGTCAATGCCGTTTTCGAAGCGGTGCTCAACACACTCTTGCCTGTTTCAAACAAGATACCACCTTCGAACGTAACTTTAATAGCTTGCAACCCGTTGGTATCGGTCACTGTTTCCACTTGTGCGCCGTTGATTTTTTCCAACTCGGCTTTTTGCTTGTCCATTTTTTTACCAATCAGGATACCTGCTGTTGTACCTACGGCTGCACCCACAGCTGCACCAATAGCAGCACCTGTGCCTTTGTTACCGCTTTTAGCTGCAATAGCGCCAATGCCGGCACCCAAAGCAGCGCCCGATGTACCACCAATGATACCACCTTTAGTAGCGTTGCTTGCACCGCAACCCGAGAGAATAATTCCTGCGCTTACTACAAGCGCTACAAATACATTTACTTTTTTCATTGTTTTTAGTTTAAAATTAATAACGGTTTATAAAATTATTTTTTTACTTTACTTTCCGAAAAGGTAACTTCACCACTTGCGCTTTCAACAGGCGGTCGCGCACTTTAACAGCAATTTCTGTGCCAGCTTTCGCAAACGCAGGCTGTACATAGCCTGTGCCAATACCTTGCTTCAACGACGGCGCCATGGTGCCCGACGTAACTACACCGATGATATTGCCTGCAGGATCACATAACTCGTAACCGTGACGCGGAATGCCTTTATCCACCATTTCAAAACCAACGAGCTTGCGCGTAACACCTTCTTCTTTTTGTTTCAAGAACTCCTCTTTATTAAGGAAGTTGCCTTTTGCTTCGCTGAATTTGGTGATCCAACCCAAACCGGCTTCAATCGGCGAAGTTGTATCGTCAAGCTCGTGCCCGTACAGGCAGAAACCCATTTCAAGACGCAATGTGTCGCGTGCACCGAGGCCAATCGGTTTTATACCGAATTCTTCGCCCGCTTTAAACACAGCATCCCACAGCTTTTGCCCGTCTTCATTGGCTACATAAATTTCGCATCCGCCTGCTCCGGTGTAACCCGTAATCGAAAGAATAGCATTCGGAATGCCTGCAACTGTCAGTTTCTTGAACGTATAGTATTCCATGTTCATGATATCCTGGTCGCAGATCTTCTGGATGGCTTTCAACGCCAGCGGGCCTTGCACGGCCAATTGGCAAATCTCGTCCGATGCATTGTACAATTCCTTGCCCGGTGTGATATTGAATTTAGCTGCATGCGAACAAAGGAAATTCCAATCCTTTTCGATGTTGGAAGCATTCACAACTAACAAATACGTTTCTGTGTCGATACAGTATACCAGCAAATCATCCACAATACCGCCCTTTCCATTCGGAAAGCATGAGTATTGCACCTTACCCGGGGTCAGTACAGCCACATCGTTCGATGTAACATATTGTGTAAATGCCAATGCATTCGGCCCTTTCACCCAAATTTCGCCCATGTGGCTCACGTCGAACACGCCGACTTTTTCGCACACTGTCATGTGTTCCTCATTAATACCGGCGTATTCTACAGGCATGTTATAGCCTGCAAAGGGAGCCATCTTAGCGCCCAGTTGGATGTGGTTGTTCGTAAAAACGGTTGTTTTCATTACGTAAATTTTAGATTATTTATTTTGTATAAGATTTGCTGAACAACTGTATTTCACTTTTCGTGAAACCTTTACGGTTACCGGCTTTCAGGCGGTGGCGGTCGAAGTATAATAGTTCATGTGTACTGCAATCAATCAACATATTGTATCCATAAGCCCCACCTTCCGGCTGCAATGTAAAACCAACCACTTTGTTGGTTGCCCCGATGGTAGCCGCTTCCACCATCTCGTCGGCACTTATCAAACTGATATGTCCGTTTGATTGTTTTTTCAACTCGTCATCAGAAATATCGTAAGCAATATCTTCTGCCGACAGCAGGATATAGCGCGTAGGCAACAACGATACGTTTGAATTATAGTCGTCCAATCCGCGTTTCACCGTTTTCGGATTTTCTTGTATATGTTGTACGTGGCGTTGCACAATGTCTACCAATGCAGGCATCAGGGCAATGCTCATATCCTCGTCTTGGTTCTCGCCCGCTATCGGCAACAGCATGAAGTCGGCCAGTTTGTCGAGCGAAGCTCCTCCGCCCATCAAGAAATTAAGAAAAATATATCCATTCATTTCCGCATCTTTCTTGAACGTACCATTCACCATCAGAAGGAACGTGCGGTTGGCGTCGTTCATTGTTTTATCGAACGCCGGTTTGTCGATAAATTCTACCGGTGTGAGCTTCCAGTTTTTCTCCACTGCTTCACGCAATGCCGCATCCATAATCATATTCTCGCCTGTGAGTACTACGCAAGTAGTAGTGCGCGTAACGCGCTCAATCTGTTCCGGCGTGGGCACCACTCGTTTCTGGGCAAACAAGCCGGCAGTTGCCAGCATACATATCGACAATACCAAATATTTTTTCATAACAAAAAATGTGAAAATAATTTGTAAAGATACGAAAAAAATCCTTTTCCCTGTTTTTTGTATCTTTGTAGCTTAACAAAAAGCCGACAGGAAATAATGAACGTAGAAGAATTACGGGAGTACTGCCTCTCTCTGAAAGGCGCCACAGAAGACATGCCGTTTGACGACGAACATCTCGTTTTTAAAGTACTTGGTAAAATGTTTATGATTGTTCCGTTGAATGACGAAGAACTAAAAATTTCAGTAAAATGCGACTCCGAAAAAGCAATTGACTTGCGCGAACAATACAGCAGCGTGGAAGCGGCTTGGCACTTCAATAAAAAATATTGGAACAGTATTTTTCTCAATCGCGACATGAACGACGAAATCGTGAAGTGTTGGATCCGGCATTCGGTAGAAGAGGTAGTGAAAAAGTTACCTAAAAAAATACAAGCGGAATATTGGGGAGACAAGTAAAATGACCGACGAGAACAATACTATTTTTGATCTGGCTACGAAGTTTATCAACGAAACCTCGGAGCACGTGTTTCTTACAGGTAAAGCGGGTACTGGTAAGACTACATTCCTGCGGCATATCCGCCAGCATACACACAAACATACGGTGGTTGCAGCGCCCACGGGCGTAGCGGCTATCAATGCGGGTGGTGTCACGCTTCATTCGCTGTTCCAGTTGCCGTTCGAACCGTTTGTACCGGGCGCTTCAACCAACAAAAATTTATTCCGTTTCGGCAAGGCCAAGCTCGATTTGCTGCACCAGCTGGAGCTGTTGATTATTGACGAGGTGAGCATGCTGCGCGCCGATGTGCTTGATGCTATTGATCACACATTGCAACGGGTGCGGCGTTCGTCCAAACCATTTGGAGGCGTGCAGGTATTATATATCGGCGATATGTTCCAGTTGCCGCCTGTAGCCAAAGATGACGAATGGGAGTTGTTGAAGAATTATTACGAGAGCACATTCTTTTTCCATTCACATGCCGTGCGCAAAACACAACCGGTGTACCTCGAATTGAAAAAAGTATACCGCCAAAGCGAGCAAACAT
>JAVBNJ010000161.1:0-13319 GCA_031551625.1 Bacteroidales bacterium
GCTGCCAAAAACGCATCAGGTAGTTCTTTTTCTTCCCTTCGGCAGTAGGCGTAAAGCAAATTTTACTTTTCAGCTCTGTCTCTATTTGTCGGTAAACCGATACCGGAATAGTGGCGTAAGGCATTTTCCGGGCAAAATCAAAATAGACTTCGATAACCTTTCCTGTCTCCGGGTTTATAATCATGGTAACGCCGAGGCTCCCCCCCCCTTGAACCCTACTTTTTTCAGTTGCCGAAAAAGCATTATTTACAATACTGTAAGCTAATGGTTTAGTCCATGTATCATCTTCCGTATCTGGGATCCAATTATTCATGCTGGGATAGCTGCCATCTTTGTAGGTCTGATCCGTATAAGTAAATTTGTTTTCCTTATTATAAAGAACAACCATTCCCCTAACGTCGCACTGGTAGGTATACCCGCTTTCATAAAATGTTTTGGTTACATCATAATAATACGTTTGCGCAGCCGCTTTACTCATATAGAGCAGGGCGCTTAGTACTATTATTATTTTCAGTGGTGTTGTCATTTTATAATAAACCCGGCAAAATTTTCGCTACCCTGCCGGAGTATACAGTATACTTATTTTACCTCTTGCTGCCAAAAACGCATCAGGTAGTTCTTTTTCTTCCCTTCGGCAGTAGGCGTAAAGCAAATTTTACTTTTCAGCTCTGTCTCTATTTGTCGGTAAACCGATACCGGAATAGTGGCGTAACCATCCTTTCGAGAAAAATCAAATTCTACTTCGATAACCTTTCCTGTCTCCGGGCTTATAATCATGGTAACGCCAAGGGCCTCCCCCCTCCCTCGAACTCTATTTTTTTCTGCCTCCGAAAAAGCATTATTCACAATACTGTAAGCCAATGCTTTAGTCCACGCATCCTTTTCCACATCACGTACCCAATTATCAATACTGGAATAGCTGCCATCTTTGTAGGTCTGATCCGTATAAGTAAATTTGTTTTCCTTATTATAAAGAACAACCATTCCCTTAACATCGCACTGGTAGGTATACCCGCTTTCATAAAATGTTTTGGTTACATCATAATAATACGTTTGTGCAACCGCTTCGCTCATATAGAGTAGGGCGCTTAGTACTAATATTATTTTCAGTGGTGTTTTCATATTAACAGTTTATTGATAGTGTTTGTACATTTTTAAAATTTGCAGCCCCTAATCTATTATCATCGTAGGGCAGATTTCTGTAATCGGAACTGCTTTGCCGTAACGCTCCCCCTGTGTTCAATAAATGGGTCTCTAAGTCAATTTCCCCTATCCCGGATTTTAATTTTCCATTAGGTCCTATGTACTTTGACAATCTACCTATAGCTCTGTGTAGCGGAATAGTTGTCCAATCGTCTTCCCATACACTACCGGAGTACTCCGGCAAACGGCTAAGATATAGATATTGTGCATATCTGGCCTCAATTTCTTGATTTAGGTAGGAGCTTCTAAAGGAGCCCGCAGTTTCTTGGTAGGCTTGGTAGGCATGCCACAGTTCGTGAAAAAAAATGTTACTCTCTGTCCCTTGCAGTGTAATTCCTATTGTTTGCCTGCTGTTAAATGAGAATTGATTTCCGGAACCAAACTGTATACTTAAAGTTCCTCCGTTCAAAGCATTTACTAGTCCATTATACAATCCTTTCCCCAAACAATCACTTAAAATTTTCTCCAGCATTTTTTCAAGAGCTTTCCAGTTTTCAATTGACATATTCGAATTCCGGAGAAGCTTAGTAGCCATGGGCGCTACCAATTCAGGCGTTTCTAATGGGGGCATAAATGTTCCTCCGCCTCCACTGTTACCGTTACCTCCGTCGGCCAATAGTAATTCGTCATCGTCGCCCACTGCTACAAAGCGGGAAAACGTACAGACAGTCTCGTGCCCTATCAGCAGCCAGGTGCTGTAGTCATAGCTCAGCAAGTAGATGCCAACAGTACGGCAATTAGGAGACTGATCAAAACTACTGGCTCGTATTCCATTTTGCGGAACAGGAGCACTCTCCGGTTGCTCTTCGAACTTCACATGGCGTTCCGTAGGATAGCCCAAGCGGTAGCGAAAATAATCGTACAGCAAATTCACATCGCAGGCAAAATGGGTAGTATCTTCTAAAGCCGGTGGAGCAATAGCTATTCCGTTATGCACAGTGTCGCTTCCCACCCGGCAGTCGAACCTCCACAGCGCTACTAATTTCCTTTCTGCGGTGTCTACCATCGGGACCAAAAGGCGGGTCATAGAATCGACCGTGGTGCTCACATATTGATCCCATAAAGGAAACCCACCGTAAGCAGCCGCGCTTCGGCATACAATACCTCCTTGTTGCGCATTGCGCTGTTCCAAGGCGGCTATAATACGGTTTTTCAATACATCGTCCTTGTTTTGGTAACTGAAAAATTCTGTGTCTGAAACAGCGGGGATTTCCGTTTCTTGAATAGTTACATCTGCCTCTGAAATATCTTTTTGGCAGGAAAATAAGAATAACGAAAAAAATAAAAACAGGCTTTTCAATAAATAAATCTTTCTCGGAAACCTGCTCGAATAACAAAGAATTTCTTCCATGGGCATAAAATTTAGTAGGTTATTATTTTAAGAACATGTGCCGGACACGAAACAAAGATAAACATTTTTTGATAATTAGCGAACTAATTTACAAAATTCGTGCCTAAAATTGGCTATGCACCACCAGCCCGTCGTAGGCGGGGACTACGCCTTGCGGCAATGAGGCAGCCAATGTTTGGTGGCATTCAATCTGGTGCGAGAGGTGTGTTAAATACAGTTGCTTGGGTTGCAACTCTTCGCGCAATGCCAATGCTTCGGGCAGTGAGAGGTGCGAGAGGTGCGACGTGCGGCGGATTACATTCAATATCAACACCTCCAGGCCTTGCAGCTTTTTCTTTTCGTGTTCGTCAATGCGGCTGGCATCGGTAATGTAGGCAAGGTTACCAATGCGGAAGCCGAGTATCGGTAGTTTGTGATGATATACGCGAATGGGCGCAATAGGAATGCCCGCAATTTCGAACGGTTTTTCGCCAATAGTAATCAAATTAAATTCGGGCACGCCGGGGTATTTATTTTCTGCAAACGCATATTGATACTCCTGCTTGAGCGCTTGCTGCACGCGGGGTTCGGCATATATATCGACCGGTTTTTGTGTAATATAATTCAGTGCACGCACATCGTCAAGGCCGCCCATGTGGTCTTTGTGTTCGTGGGTGAGCAAAATGCCATCAAGCCGCTTGACATTGGCCGATAGGAGTTGCTGACGAAAATCGGGACCCGCATCAATGAGTAGTTGCACACCGTCGACTTCGACAAGAGCCGAGGTGCGTAGCCGTTTGTCGTGCCTGTCGGTTGATACACATACTTCGCAATCGCATGCAATTACCGGAATGCCTTGCGAGGTACCGGTTCCCAAAAATGTAAGTTTTACGTCCATGAAAATGATTGACAATTTACGGATTTACAAATTTACGATTCACAGATTCATTGTTATTATCAATAACGAATAACCACGTAGCCGCTTTGCACATGACCGGAGTTATGCGCAGTGAGCATATAAAAATAAGTACCGGCAGGTATCTTCTGTCCTTTGCTATGACCGCTGTTAGCTAAACCATTCCAATCGTTGCGGTAATCATCGGTTTGATAGTAAAATTGTCCCGAACGGTCAAATACTTTCAGCGAATAAGTATCGCGGCTATCCATTACTATCTCGAAATAATCGTTCACGCCGTCATCATTAGGACTGAAGCCCTGAGGAACTTTAGCTTCGGCATATACCGTAACGGTACAAACCGCTTTAAAGCCGCCGTCTGCCGTAGTAACGGTAACATTTGCTTCTCCCGCCGCTTTTGCTGTTAGCTTACCGGCAGCGTCTACCGACACGATACTTTGATAATTACTCGTCCACCCTACCGATTTGTTAGTGGCATCGGAAGGGCTGACAATTGCGGCAAGCGAGGCTGTATCGCCTACAACTAATTTTATAGTTGCAGGAGCAACCTGCACACTTTGGACAAAAACAATATCGTCGGCCACAGCTTTGGAGGCATCTATTAAACCGGCACCCATTTTGCCTTGTGCATACAGCGGCTCATTTGGCAAGGGGTTTACCGATTCCAGTAAACGGCGGCGCAATAATGCCGGTGTGTAGGTTCCGGAACCGAACTTCGACAATACCAGCGCTGCTATACCCGATACATGCGGACATGCCATAGAAGTGCCTTCGAGCCAAGCATAACTTCCGCTTGCCACGTTGACCGTACTATATATTCCTCCTTCCGGTTTTTTTAGCAACCAATCGCCACCGGGCGCCGTAATATCTATGGAATCGCTGTAGTTGGAATACCATGCTCTTTTTCCGGTAGGCCCTACCGCTGCCACTGCCCACACTTCGGGAAACATGGCCGGATACCAATTGGTATACGAAGAGCTATTGTTACCACCGGCAAAGAATACAATACCACCCGTCATGAGTGTGCCCGGCAACGGTTGTCCGTTATTATCCTTACCGGCGTTATCTATAAAATAATTGATCGCTACCCGCACTTCCGGATCATAAGCACCTGCTTCGTCGTAGCCCCAGCTATTCTGGGCAATCAACGCACCATTGTCGGCTGCATATTGAAAAGCCCGTGCAATGCCCGCACCTGAGGCAACGTAATGGCCATCAAAAATAGCACACGACATTAACTGCACCCCCGGTTCTGCGCCCCAGCCGCCGGCTATTCCCGCTACTCCCTCCGAATTAGCGGAGCGTGCCGCTACTATGCCTGCCACATGTGTGCCATGGTTATCAAATGTATAACTTGCCATATTTCGTGCAAAGTTATAACCTATACCCGGCCACATATTGTCGTGCAAATCGGTATGGCTGTGGTCGATACCACCATCGATCACAGCTACAATTATGCCGGGTTTTCCCGTTTCCTCCGCCCACGCTGCAGGCATACGGATATCCACTCCTGCCACTGCCAACGAGGCCGGCTGTCCGGTATTATTCAGGTTCCACTGGCGGGGAAAATAGGTATCGTTAGGGGTGAGTGTTGCGGCTTGTTGCACAACAGGTACAGAAGGCATAGCCGTGCGGAGAATACGGTAAGCAGGCGATGCCACTTCTACAGCTCCGGATGCCAGGTAATCGGCCACGGCAGCAGCCATATCGGCAGTGGTGTCGATATGTACTTCGTACCACAAGTGCAACCCGTAGCGCCGTTGGCGTTCCTCGAACGGACCGCCGATATTGAACACCGGTTGCATGCTCGTGGCGGTATAGCGAGTATTTACCACGTCCATTTTCTGAATGCCCATTTGCACAATGCTTACTGCATTTTGTTGCTGCACTGCACAACGCACCGTTTGCTCTATAGAAGGTTTCAACTTCAATTTCACAACTCCACGTTGCACACCTTGCTGCGCAATGAGTTCAAACGCACCCAAAAAGAGCATTATAAAAAACAAGAATCGCTTCACTATATTTTGAGAATTTCAATTGTTTACAAAGGTACAAAATAAAAGACGATTTTGTTTAGCAGAAAATCGCTACATTTGTATTTATTTTTTCAACGAAATGTCTACCGGAAAACTATACCTGCTTCCCGCCCCTATTGGCGATGGCGAAATCGAAAATGTAATCCCGCAAGGAACCGTAGATGTATTGCGCAACCTTCGTTTCTTTGTGGTAGAAGAATTACGCACCGCCCGCCGTTACCTCAGTAAAGCCAGGGTAAACACCCCTATTGACTCATTGACATTTTTCGAACTCAATGAGCACACAGCCACCGAAACCATTGCCCCTTACCTGCAACCCGCACTCGACGGGCATGACATGGGGCTACTCAGCGAAGCAGGAGTACCTGCAGTGGCCGATCCCGGCGCTGCATTAGTAGCTTTAGCACACATCAAAAACATTGAAGTGGTACCGCTCACAGGGCCATCATCGTTGCTACTGGCGCTCATGGCAAGTGGGCTCAACGGGCAATCGTTTGCTTTTGTGGGTTACCTGCCTGTGAAACCTCACGAACGCCAACAGCGTATCAAACAATTGGAACGCCGCTCGGCAACCGAACGGCAGACACAACTGTTTATCGAAACGCCTTACCGCAACCTGTCGCTATTCGAAGAATTGTTGAAAACCGCCGCACCCGATACACTGTTATGCGTAGCCGCCAACCTCACACAGCCCAACGCTTTCATCCGCACAGCCACTATTGCTCAATGGAAAAAGCAACCGCTACCCGACATTCTTAAAAAACCTTGTATCTTCTTGATTTTGTCCTAAAAAGAATAGATTTCTTTGTTAGGCTACACAAAGAATTTCAAAAACGAGGTGCATTTGCACCTCGTTTTTAGTTGACCCGCTAGGACTCGAACCCAGAAAGACAGAACCAGAATCTGTAGTGTTACCATTACACCACGGGTCAATGAAATGGAAGTGCAAAAGTACAAATAATTTTTGTATTTTTGCTGAAGAAAGATTTTTTTGACATGAAAACACCTGTTACCGAAGACGATTTTTATGAACTGGGCCGCAAGCATCAGCAAAAACAAGAGTGGGGAGAAGCCATCAACGCTTACAAAAAAGCGCTGGAGCTGAACCCCGAAAGCCGCGCTGCCGCTGCGTTGGAATACATTTACGAAATACTGGCATTCCGTCACAACGATTTATTGAATCCCTAATATTTGCTAATTCGCATATTATTTTGTAATTTTGCATCACAATAAATTGCTATTATAAACTTTAAACTAAATAAAAAATTATGGCACACAAAATCTCTGACGATTGCACCACTTGTGGTACTTGTATTGACGAATGTCCGGTAGAAGCAATCTCTCCGGGTAGCGACAAGTACGTTATTGATCCGAACATTTGCACCGATTGCGGCACTTGCGCTGACGCTTGTCCGGTAGGTGCTATCAGCCCGGCATAACGATTTTTTTAAGACGGGAAACGCTGCATTATTCATAAAATGCAGCGTTTTTCTTTTGTTACCAAACACAACCTCATGGAATATATCTACACTATATTATCATGTGGCCATGATGTCATTCATAATTCTCGCTGCAATAGACCGTATTTTCAACCAGTTCGGCAGAGCCGAAACAATTTCGGCAAAAAATTAAAATAAATTAGGCAACCTTATAACAAGTTGCCTAATTCCATTTAGTGGAGATGCCGAGAGCCAAATACACCATTTAATCAATTGTAAATAAGCGACATTAAAAACACCTGTATCACATTTGTATCACACTCTCCACTTTATTTTATTGGATACAAAAATACAAAATTACTTTATTTTCCAGTATCCACCTCTATCACCGCCGATACGCTCAAGAATCTCCATAGCCTTTAACTTTTGTATCTCTCTTTCAACAGTTCTTTCTGTAATTTTTAATAACATTGAGATATCTTTTGCTGAAATCATATTGTTCTGCTCAATGTATTTCAAAACTAGCTTTTGTCTTTCGGTCAATTCTTCTCCGATATTTTTCTCCGACATTTTTCTTCGACACTTCTCCGACATTTCTCCGACATTTGTAGGGTTATTTTCGGCTTTACTTTCTGTACCATCTGTATCACTTTCAGGCTTGGGGTCAGCATTCGTAACAGTTACTTTGAAAGTAGATATGTCTTTAAAATCGAAAATGGCTTTCCCATTCTTGTTTTCTTCGAGCATTTCTTGCACCATACTAATTCCTCGGTTAAAACGATTTACATAGCCAAGCACTTTCATAGCTTCTGCAATGACTGGATTACGGTAGTCGTTTACACTCGGAAAATTTTCAGGCTGTACTTTGCCGTATAGACCACCCGGATTGTCCATATCTATCCTGTCGGAGTACTCATAGAATCTAGCTGGGGCATTTGTCTGGTAGTTGCGATGCATAATGAGGTTCATTGCTAACTCCCTTAGTGCCTCATACGGATAATTGATTTTCATCTCTTCTCGTAAGACCGTAACAAATACCGGACGCTGTTTCTGAATGGTATATTTTATGAAATAATCTATTTCTTTTAACAGCGTAATGATGTTTCCTGAAAATTGCCTTTCGTTCACCACCCTGGATGTTATTTTCTTTCCTGCAAATTCCACGTACTGGATGTATGCTCCAAAAAGAATGTGAGACGGGTCTTTTCCGATTAGCAAAATACCTGCAACCGTGGGGCAATTTTGTTCGATATCAAAAAGCTTTAAAGATGCCAGTTGTTGTATAATAGCCCGTTTGTCCCCTGCCAATATCTTTGCACTCACAAATTTTGGCAAGTATTCTTTTTTGAATAGATCCAAATCCAGATCGTCAATACTGCTGTGCAGGCAGGGTTTTGTATCGAACGTGGGAGATTTTACTTCACTTTTCTCACGAAGAATCCGTTCCTCCTCTTCGTTAGCTTCACTTTTTCTTGCTCCGATACGAAAATATATTACGCCTTTATATCTAACAGGTGTAATTTTGCTTGGCTGAACCTCGACTACGGCAACATCGCCTTCAGGGAAAGATACCTTTTCTACCATCAAAGCCGGTTTGGGTTGTATATTTCCATCTGCACGTAGTCCCGCTAAATTTCTTAACAACTCATCGGTAACCTTTAATCCATTCAACGAACCATCATCATGAGCTCCTACCATAAGATAGCCAGGTTGCTTCTTATTGGATAGATCATTTGCAAAAGCACAAACTGCTTTCGCAAATTTATCTGTATTATTGGTTGATATTGTTCGTTCGACTCGCTCGTTTTCAATGTCTCCCAACAATTTCTTTATTTCATCTTTCGATATCATAGTTCGTTGAAATTTAATGCAAAAATACTGATTTATTCTGACATGCCGACTACACAACAAATGCACAACAAAATCAGAGTACTTATGCATTACTGATTTCTATATCTCTGTTATTATTTCCTTTTTAGAGATATCAAACTGCATATAAGATATCGGAATACTTATACACTTTTTTAACGCCTCTATGTATGATTTTATGGTATCTGATGGGGCAATGTCAGATACTATAACCATTTTTTGAACTTCTTCGGGATTAGAATAAAGACTATATTCCAAAAGCTGGCCTATACTTTCTCTTATGGAAAACCTCAAACAATTATATGTTTTAATTTCATAGAAAATATATCCAAGATCATTTTTTTGAACTATATCAATCCGGGCGGCACCATAAGCCCTACATTCTCTTTTTACATTTTCTTTTCCGTATCTTTCCTGAAGATAGAGAAGCAGTCCTTTTTGTAGTTGATTATGCTTTAATTCTAATTCTATTTCCTTAAGAGGTCTTCTCTTCCGGGATGATTTCGATGCCAGATTATCTCCGTCTTCACTACCAGATTCTTCGAAGGAAAAACCTTTTTTTGCAAGATCATTATATTTATCTCGGATTTCTGCATTACCTTCCAACAATGTATATCTTGGCGTTCGGGGAATATCATCATTTTCTATTTCGATTAAGTCATCAATATTATTCAGCTGTTCTGCGGAAAACCGAATATTAAATAACAAAGAAGGACTGTCGACCCATTTATCCAGAGAGGTCGGGACTAGGCTCAAATTAAATAAATCCGCTTTCATTTCGTCATACCAGCCTTCTTCAATGTATTTTTCTAAAATTTCTTTAGACTCCTTTGGTGAAATTACTTCAACATTTTTTAATGATGTAACCCAATAGCTTTTTCCAGAGACGGAATCTCGTGTATAAAGAGAAATATCAAAGATTTTTTCTTTATACGCGGAATAGTGTTTGTTAATTGGCTCCAAAAAACCATATTTCATTCCGTTTATCACTTTCTCACCATCAAACAGCCATTCTTCATGGCCATAACCATTCGATTTCTCAAAACTGTCATTCTCGGATTTACCTAATCGCCCAGATGGTTTTATCCATTTGTTGGTATTCCATGTTATTCGGGCTATTCTGGATTCTTTTGATAAAACCTCTTTTAGCTCTTTATATTCTTCCAAATGTCTAAATATATATTCTCGACTTTCTTTTATTAATCTTTCCCAATTATAATCGTCCAAATTATCAAAAGAAATGCGAGGCCATTCCCATTTTTCTGATTTTTTGTATTTATCAAGAATTACCAGTTTATCGGAACTTAGAGCTTTGGTTGTTTTATAATATCCGTCTAATTTATACCCGATAAACCTGTCTGTTCCGTTTACCTCAACATTAAAAAAAACATTTCTATCTTCTTTCCCTGAATAAATTCTTGGCCATAAATATGGTGCTATTCTGGCAGTATGCCCTGCAATCCAGTGGATTTGTTTTGTCAGTTTAAAATCATCAAATAATAATTGTTCAGCCCAATAATTAACTTTTGCAAGAAGAGGATACAGTTTTTGATTGTAAAAAGACTGGTCTGGATTAGCTTTTCTGTAATCGGTATTAGCTATGCTATGATAAAACTCAAGTTCTTCTTTTGTGAAAAAGTTGTACCCTTCCTTATAATATGTTACAATAAATCCTAAGCTTTCTATATAAGACCTGTACTCTTCTTTAGATTGAAAAGATAAATCTTCGCCACCCGAAGCCAATTTGTATGCAGTTCTAACCAGATATTTAAACGGATATTCTTTTCCATCTACTACTACATAATATTGATTTTTGACCTGATGTTTGGGAATCCCTTCCTTGGCTATTATGCTGGAGGCATCCTTTATATGTACGTCTTTAATTAGGTTTAGCTTCATAATAGATAATCATCATCAGGTTAATGGTAAAATTTAAAGTTAACACAATTTTCTGATACGTTCTCAAAAAATGGTTAATTGCCCACAAAGGCAGGTTCATCAACTAGCGAATGCAACTTTCTGCAAATATGCAAAATGTATGTGATTTTGCATTCTCTTGATATATGATATTCATTATTCGTAAATAGTTGGTTTTAAGACTGAAATATTGACTAATTTATTAAAATTAAATAATTTATTCTTACATTTGCATTAAGTCTAAAACGCTAATATCGTGAGCATAAAATAGAATGTCTTTATTGTAAAAAGCAAAAAAGGATTGATATGGAAATCGTATTTGTATGGATTAATAATTTTAGAAACCTAAAGAATCTACAATTGAATTTAGGCTCAGAGTTTTGCTATAAAATGAAATATGATAATAAAGATAGTCTGTGTACAATAACTAGAACTCCAAACAAAACATACATACCTGATTTCTTTTCTCCATTTTTAAATATTTCGGCCATAGTTGGAGAGAATGCAGCTGGAAAATCAAGTGTTATAGAAGCATTAAGACAGATATTAGATGGTCATCGCCGGGATTATATTGAATATTTAATTTTATTTAAAGACAAAGACGGACAGCTACATGCTAAGTTCTTTTTGGGATACGATGAAACAAAAAAAGAGGATGATTTTCTACCAAAGGAAAAGAAAGTAAAAATAAAGTCTAGTGATTTTGTAATTACAAATGACATGGGACAAAACTATGAAACAATTTTCTTTTCTCAAATAATTGACATGACTATATATCCACTTGAACATGATTCTCCACTAGGAATAGACATATCATCAAACTGGTTGTCGTATGATGATATAAGGAACATGCCTGAAGAGTCAGGATATATAAATTTGGCATATCACAAATATTGTGAAAGCCTACGCCAGATGCAGTTTTGTCTTGATGCAAAAACTAATAAGTATATTAAAACAATCAGTTTGCCAGATGAAATAGAGGTACATTTCTCAGCATTAAATTATAATAAAGATTATTGGAATACGAATCTAAGCCTTCGAGGATTTGATGATATTTTCTATAAAAAAATAGTAAGGAAAATAGCATCTGAATCAAAGGTAGGGATGGGTTATTGGCATTTTCTTGGAGATATAATTAGATGTATTTATAAAAATTTTGAGATAAGTGGGGATTATTTAAATCATGATGTAAAAATAGGCGTAACCAAAGAGAAAATAGAAGCTATGGATATTGAAGATGCCATAAAATTATTTCTTGTTCAACAAGATTTATTTGATGGAACTCCTGCTGTAAAACTTATAGAAGCCGTCGAAAACGCTATAATTTCAGCTATTGACGTTAAAGATTCTTCATTCTCTATAAATATTTCAGATAAAACAATTGAGTTAATTGAGAAATATGATGCTTTTTTAGTTTCATTAAATAAATTTACACCAGACAATTCTCCATATGGATTTGTCTCTTTTGATTGGAGAAATATGAGTACTGGAGAAAAGGCGTATTTAAATTTATATTCGAGATTCTACCATGCGAAACATAAAATTATGCAAAGAATAAGCTTCGAATCTCCCCGTATAGGTGTTGAAGAAGGAAAACTACCAGATATTATTTATATTTTAATAGATGAAGGTGAAATAGGTTTTCATCTGCAATGGCAAAAGGATTATGTTCAGAATTTGGTTAAAAATATACCTCAAATTTTATCTTTTGAGAATCACAAAGTAAATTATCAAATAATATTCACGACACATTCTCCGATGAGCTTATCTGATATTCCTAATGATAGGATTATATATATGTGCAAAGGAGAAGTTATTGAAGAAAAAATGAAATCCTTTGGGGCGAATATTTCCGATTTGATAACTCATTCTTTCTTCATTCATGATGGGTTAGTGGGCTCTTTTGCTATTGATAAAATAAATTCCACCATTAAATGGTTGACGGATGATAAAGATAAGAATAATTCAGAATATCATAAATTAATCATTCAAAATATTGACGAGCCTTTGATTTATGGAAAATTAACAGAAATGTTTATCAACAAAATGGGAAATGATAAAGCAAAAGAAATAGCTAAATTGAATATACTGAAAATGAAAGAGGAATATGAAACTAAATATGGGGAAACATTGTTATGATATATTTTGATTTGTCATCAAAAAAAAATGTTATAGAAGATCACTATAAATTGCTGGAAAAGGAGTTGAAATATAAAGCAGAAGGAAGCACACTAAGCAAGAAGCAAAAAAAGTTCATTACGGATAATTTAGAGTCAATTCTCACAAAAAAGCCCTCGGATTTATTGCAATTAGAGACTCGATTTAAGACATTAGGAAAAAAAAAGAATACCAATGCTCAGTTAAAAACAATATTTAACTATAATAAATTTATCATTAAAAATGCACGTAAATATGATGCTTACGATTTAGCAAATAAGCTTGGCGTAAGAGTGTGTTTATATTGCAATAGGATGTATACGTTAACCATACAAACGAGTAGTAAGAAAGAAGATCATATTATAAGGCCCGAGTTTGACCATTTTTTTAATAAAGACAAGCATCCTTTACTAGGTTTATCAATATAAAAATTGATTACAAGCTGTTCTATC
>JAVBNJ010000083.1:0-12850 GCA_031551625.1 Bacteroidales bacterium
GGGCGACTCTTCCACTCCGGCAAACAGCGAACCGGCCATAATCGTATCGGCGCCGGCTGCCAAGGCTTTTACAATGTCGCCAGAGTAGCGGATGCCACCGTCGGCAATCATCGGAACGCCGGTGCCTTTGAGGGCTTCAGCTACATCATAAACAGCCGAAAGCTGCGGTACCCCAACGCCTGCCACTACGCGAGTGGTGCAGATGGAGCCCGGTCCGATACCTACTTTCACCGCATCGGCACCGGCATCCACCAGCGCTTTAGCAGCTTCGCCCGTAGCAATGTTGCCCACTACCACTTCGAGGTTCGGGAATGCTTTTTTTACTTCTTTCAGCATGTTGATAACGCCTACCGAGTGTCCGTGCGCGGTGTCAATTACCACTGCGTCGACATCAACACTTACTAGCGCCGCCACCTGTTTCAGCGTGTTGGCATTGACACCCACACCGGCTGCTACGCGCAACCGGCCTTTGCTGTCTTTGCTGGCCGTGGGGTTATCTTTAATCTTTGTAATATCTTTAAACGTGAGCAGCCCTACGAGTTTTCCTTTGTCGTCGACTACCGGTAGTTTTTCTATTTTGTGTATTTTCAACAATTGAGTGGCTTCTTGCAAGTCTGTTCCGTGGCGCGTTACAATCAGATTTTTTGAAGTCATCACTTCGCAAATCGGTGTTTTGTGATTTTCCTGGAAACGCAGGTCGCGGTTGGTAACAATGCCTGTGAGCAGGCCCTGTTCATCGACTACGGGAATACCGCCGATTTTGTTTTCGGCCATCAACGCCAGCGCCTGGCCAATGGTAGCGTCCCTGTGAATAGTAATAGGGTCATATATCATGCCGTTTTCGGCGCGTTTCACCTTCCGGACTTGCTCTACCTGCTGTTCGATAGACATGTTTTTGTGAATAACCCCTATGCCGCCTTCACGGGCAATGGCAATAGCCAGCGAGGCTTCGGTAACAGTGTCCATAGCGGCTGACACAATGGGCGCGCTTAAATGAATATTACGCGAAAATTTTGTAGCTACATTTACTTCGCGCGGCAATACTTCGGAGCGCGCGGGAACTAACAACACATCGTCGAAGGTCAAGCCTTCTGCGGGAATACGGTCGAATATTGATGACATAACTCTACAAATAAATATAATCTGTAAAGTTACGGATTTTTCGGCGAATACACAAATGATTATTTCCAGCCCTGTGCCGTCAACTCCACGGCCTGACCGTCGGGTGTAACGAGATAGTTCCCTTCCGACGCATCAACTAAGTGGCCGATGATGTCGACACTTTGTAATTCCTTGCGGATAATTTCGTACATGGAAACGGGCACGGTAAACAGCAATTCATAATCGTCGCCACCGTTGAGGGCTGCGGTTACCGCGTCGATGCCGATTTCTTCGGCCATCTTGAATGTTTCGGACGAAATGGGCAGCCGTTCGAGATAAATACGTACGCCACAGTTTGATTGCTTGCACAAGTGCAAAGCGTCTGATGCCAAGCCGTCACTGATGTCAATCATAGCCGTGGGGACAATACTGTTGAGTGCCATGGTATCGATAATATCTTTGCGAGCTTCAGGTTTCAGGTGGCGTTCCAGGATGTACTCGCACCCCTTGAGTTGCGGTTGTTTGTTGTTGTTGCCTTCAAACACTCGCTTTTCGCGTTCCAATAATTGCAAACCCATGTAGGCCGCACCCAGATTGCCCGTCAGGCACAACAGGTCGTTTTTTTGCCCGCCGCTGCGGTACACAATTTTATCTATCGGCGCTTCGCCAATGGCGGTAATGCCAATGGTGAGGCCGGTCATCGACGCCGAAGTGTCGCCACCCGCCAAGTCTACTTCGTAGCGTTCGCAAGCAGCTTTAACGCCTGCATACAATTCATCCAAATCTTCGACACAAAAACGTTTCGACAAACCGATGGCCAGCAAGATTTGGTGTGGCGTAGCGTTCATGGCATAAATATCGCTGATGGCAACCACCACCGCTTTGTAGCCAAGGTGCCGCAGCGGTGTGTACGTCAAATCGAAGTGAATACCTTCGAGCAACAGCTCGGTCGACACCAACGTTTCGGCGCGTTCATAGCGGATTACTGCGGCATCGTCGCCAATGCCTTTGACGGTTGATGAATGTTTTATTTCAATCGTTTCTGTTAAATGTTCTATCAATTTGAATTCGCCCAAAGTGGCAATATCGGTGCGTTTTTGTTGGTCCATTTATTCTTTATTTTCGATAAGTTTCTTTAATTCTTCTTTACTCGGTAGAACTGTTTGATACCTACTTGCAAATATTTGATTATTATCTTCGGGAAGCGTTATCTTCACAAGGGTTTCGCTTTTGTCCTGACATAAAACTATCCCAATGGTTTTATTCTCATGCTCCAATTTTACATAACGGTCGTAATAATTTACATACATCTGCATCTGGCCTAAATCCTGATGTTTCAGTTTTCCGATTTTCAAATCGACCAATACAAAGCATTGCAGCAAGCGATTATAAAACACCAAATCTACTCTAAAATGTTCGTCGTCGAAAGTAAAACGAACTTGCCGCCCCACAAATGTAAAGCCTTTGCCGAGTTCCAACAAAAAATGCTCCAACTTGTCGATTAATTTTTGCTCCAGGTCATTCTCGGAATAGGCTGTACTTTCAGGAAAGCCTGTAAATTCTAAAATGTAGGGATCTTTAAGCGTATCCTCGGGCCTTTCTATAATGTGTCCTTTTTCGGAAAGTTCTTTGATTGCTTTTTTATCCCGGCTCAATGCCAATCGCTGATATAATGCACTATCGCATTGCCGTTGCAATTCCCGTAAACTCCAATTATTCGAAGCGGCTTCCATTTCATAGAATCGCCTTTCGGCCACATCATCTATTCGCATAAGCTTTAGATAATGCGACCAACTCAATTGAAAAACAGGATAAGATTTCCGAGACAATGTCTCGGAAATTACATTTCTCTTGTTTTCAATTATTTGTAATTTTTCAGGCAATGTCTGAGGGATTACATCTGAGGATTCGGTCAACTGCGCTGACCGAATTTGAGAGGAATAAATTTTATAAAAATTTCTCATATTTTCGAGATTATCTATCGAAAATCCTTTCCCGAAATCTTTTGTCAATTGTACAGATAGTTCTTTTAGCACTTGCTTGCCATATTCTGCGCGTGGCGCCCCCTGCTGCTCATCCTCAACAATCATGCGCCCAATTTCAAAATAGGTATAAACCATTGTTTGGTTTATATTCCTAACAACGACACCTCGTGCTTCGTGGAGTAGCCTTGTTACTTTATCAAAAAGGTCCGCTTTTTGTATGGTATTTTGTGCTTTCATGTTTTAAACAGTGGTAACAAAAGTGGGGCAAAGGTACGAAAATCGAAAGATATACGAATTGATATGCAAATATCCATATTTTAATATTTTATCCAAAAAAATTAAATCAACTCTGCTTTTGCATGAGTTTTTGCTTTGCAATCAGATAACTAACTTTTCTAAAATATTTTTTCTTTTTCATAGAAATATATGATTACTCTTGACTGAAGTCATTTTTTAGTTCTTCTATATGGTTTTCTATTTATACCTACTCTCGTATATCAAAAAAATTCCCCGCTACCATAGTCTGATAGAATACATGGATAACACTAAAAGTACCACAAAGTTACAACTTTTATCCATATAAAAGAATAATTGCCTGAAAAATCTATCGCACCATTTTTCTAATCCGGTTTTTGTTCCGAATTACTGAGGTTGACAAACAGGAATAGTTGTTTGTATTCGGCTAGCTTTTTTTGAATGAGCGGGTGGTATTTCTGCAATGTCTCCAGCATGTCGTTGAAAGCGGCGGCTGTTCGAGGCGATAGCTGCCGCTGGAGCTGCAACTTGTCGTTGCTCACAGTACCACCTTTTTCAAACCATGCACGGTAGAATGCTTCCAGATATTGGTAGACCCGCAGTTTGTGGTGTATTTCCTGACGGAAGAGGCGTACCGACTCTTCGGCGCCGAGTTCCAGAACGTCCGGATTCCGGGCAATAAATGCATCCAGTGCAGTTTCTACTTGCCGGCGGATGTGTGGAATGGTGAATGGATTTTTTAAAATTGATTTTTTTGCCATAACAAGACCTAATTTTTTAGTTAGTAAGTTGAAAAATAAAAAACGGTGTTACCCCCGTTTGATTTACTATACAGTTGCAACAAAGTTACAGATACTGCACTGGACGGAAATAACACCGCTTGGGCGTTCCCAGTGCAAAAAATATTCTTAATATAACTTTAAAAAAAGAACCGTATAGTAAATCGTTACAAAGGTAATAAAAAAATTATTTTTTATTTTTTGCCACCAAATCCAATTCGAGTTTTTGTGTATCTTTGCATATTATGAGCGAACAAAACAACGATATCAATAAATTCGTCGAGGACGAATACAAACACGGGTTCGAAACCAACGTAGAACAGGAGTTTATCCCGAAGGGATTGAACGAAGGAATTATCCGCATTATTTCGGCCAAGAAAAACGAGCCGGAATGGATGCTTGATTTCCGCTTGAAAGCGTATCGCAAGTGGCAAACCATGGTAATGCCGACGTGGGCGCACTTGCAAATTCCGCCTATCGATTATCAGGATATTATTTACTACGCCGCGCCTAAAAAAGCGGAAGACCGCCCGACAGAAATAGACCCTGAATTGCAAAAAACATTCGACAAACTCGGTATCCCACTGCAGGAGCAAAACATGCTGGCAGGTGTGGCGGTCGATGCGGTGTTCGACAGCGTGTCGGTAAAAACCACGTTCCGCGAATCGCTTGCTGAAAAAGGGATTATTTTCTGTTCATTCAGCGAGGCTGTGCGCGACTATCCCGATTTGGTAAAAAAATATTTAGCCTCGGTGGTTCCCATTGGCGATAATTTCTTCTCGGCATTGAACAGTGCGGTTTTTAGCGATGGTTCGTTTTGCTATATCCCGAAAAATACGCGGTGCCCGATGGAATTGTCGAGCTATTTCCGTATCAACGCCAAAGGTACAGGTCAGTTTGAACGTACGCTGATTGTGGCCGACGAAGGCAGCTATGTGAGCTATCTCGAAGGCTGTACGGCGCCGCAGCGCGACGAAAGCCAGTTACATGCGGCCGTAGTCGAAATTGTGGTAATGAAAGATGCCGAAGTAAAATATTCGACAGTGCAAAATTGGTACCCCGGCGACAAGCAAGGCCGTGGTGGAATCTATAATTTTGTAACCAAACGCGGTATTTGCAAAGGCGAGAACAGCCGCCTCTCGTGGACACAGGTCGAAACCGGTTCGGCTATTACCTGGAAATATCCGAGTACTATTTTGCGTGGCGACAACTCGTCGTCGGAGTTTTATTCGGTGGCCGTTACCAACAATTACCAGCAGGCCGATACGGGAACTAAAATGGTGCATATAGGAAAGAATACTCGTAGCCGTATTGTGAGTAAGGGTATTTCGGCCGGTTACAGTCAAAACTCCTACCGTGGCTTGGTAAAGTTTGCCCCTAATGCCGACAATGCCCGTAATTATTCGCAATGCGATAGTTTGTTGCTGGGTAGTAATTGCGGCGCACATACATTTCCGTATATCGAAAACGAGAACGATACGGCCATCGTGGAGCACGAAGCCACTACATCTCGTATCGGCGAAGACCAATTGTTCTATTGTAACCAGCGCGGCATCCCGACCGAAGATGCGGTAGGGCTTATTGTGAACGGTTATGCCCGTGAGGTAATCAATCAATTACCGATGGAATTTGCGGTAGAAGCGCAAAAACTGTTGCAGGTGTCGCTGGAAGGAAGCGTGGGGTAAAAAAAGAACCCTTTGTAAAAGGGCTCTATATGCAAGGAAGTAGAAAAGAGTTGCGGAATTGCATCCAGATCCAACTCCACCTATCTTCCTTCTTTAATTAAAGTTTTCATGTTGCAAATGTAGTATAAATAAATATCCCATGCAAATATTTACACACAAAAATAAAAATCTGACGATCTGTCAGCGATTTTTTATAGAAAAGTCATTAGAGCTATTAAGTTTAAACACCATTGATTCTTATCGGGTTAAGCTAAATAATCCTAAAACAATTCTAGAAGAATTGAAGTATTGCTTGCAAGAATTTGAAAAAGGCCGTATTAAACATTTTCAAACGATAAAAGGGAAGGGGGGACAAAATGCAATAGTTGAAGAAGCTATTTCTTTACTATCGTGGAGTCCCAATTATTTAAACCTTATATCTATTTCTCAAAAGTATTTGGAGGACACACTGAGGAAGATAGATGAAAATAATTATAAAAGGGTTTTATCTAGTATTGATTTATTATTAGCAGAAAATCAAAATTATTTGCAAGGAGTTGTTAACGGATTAGAAAACTTAATTGAAGGAAATCAAAATCTACACCAACTAAATGATACCACATTCGCAGAGTTAAGCAAAATAAACATAACGCTAAATATTTTATTCAGCGAATTGATTGATCGTGGATTTTCAAAGGGATTTCTATACAAGTTAGTATGTGGAATTTTCGTGAATTCGTTAGGCGAACAAAATAGCTTTCAAGATCATTTTAAAAATTTTAGACTTCGAATATTAAGTGACGCGACAGATCATGTTGTTATTTTTAGGATGGATACGACTCAAAAGGTTTGTGAGGCTATCTCGGAATTGTCATCACAATTATTTGAGTTATCGGATAATATTAACAATATTAAATTAAGCGATCGACAACAAATAGAATTAAAAAAATTTAATATATCAGCTGAAGCCAGAAAATATATTCACTTTACAATGAAGGCAACAGATTATTTGTCGGCATTGAAACACGCGAGGAACAGCTTATCAGAATATTTAGATGTGATAAATTTAGGCCTGCCTGATGAGTTCTTAAAAATTCATAATAGAGTTTTGGTAATAGACTCTCGCTCCCCATCAAAGGGAGAGTTTCAAAATAATATTAATATTTTAGATGGTAAATATAAAGGCGAAAAAAATTATTATTTAGAATTTACCAAAAAACTACCAAGTATTCTTAATAATAAACATATCACATCTGAAACAAAGGAGAAAATAAAATCGGCTATTCGTTATTTACGTTTGGGCAACCAATCTACGGAAGTTGAACATAAATTTCTTAATTATTGGATTGGTCTGGAATATCTTTTTTCTAATTATGAAAACCAAAGTACCATAAATCGAATAAAGGAACACTTCATCAATGCCGATGCATTAGCATATGTGAAAAGAAATGTTTTAAGCTTCAAAAAGAGTCTTAGCAGTTTAAATCCTGAAATCTTGGAATCAATACCATCATGTAGATTAAGTAGTGATGATTTTTTATGTGAAGAAGTAGCCTATCAAGATGTTGGCAAATTATTGGATAAATATCCATTATTAGCGTATCGTGCTATAAGTTTAAAACAATCTTTTTTCGTCCCTGGAAAATTGGCAAATGCAGCAGATTATTTAAAAAGACATAAAACGAACTTAGAAATTCACTTTACAAGGATTTATAGACTTCGTAATGAAATAATTCATGATGCTGCTACCAATACCAACAACGAACAAATTGCATCACATTTACGGTACTATTTGACTTTCATGTTAAATGAATTAATAGATTTTTTAGCAGGTTCTGTAATCGAAGTTTCCATTGAGGATTATTTTATTCTTAATGAAATTCGTATTGGCAATATTGGAATGAATGGGTATTTAATTAAAGATTTGCTTTCTATAAATTGCTCAATAGAGTTCATGAAGTAATTTCAAAGGAATAAAAATTTATCAATGACTATCCTCGACCAGAAGAAAGCCTTGCGGCAGGAGATGAAAGTCCGGAAAGCGTTGTTGAGCGCGGAAGACAAGCTGTCTAAATCCGAACAAATTTTTGCACAATTGGAGCAGTTGCCTGTTTTTGCTATGGCCAAAACTATTATGGCGTATTGGGCAATGCCCGATGAGGTGCAAACACACGCGGCTGTTTGCCGTTGGGCTGCGGCAGGCAAGCATATTGTATTACCTGTTGTCGATGGCTGTAATCTTATCCTGCGCGAATTTTCGGGGGTCGAAAGGCTGTGCGCCGGACAATTGTGCAGCATCGGGGAGCCAGTTGCAGGCCGTGAGTACCAGCCGGAGGCGTTGGATTTAATTGTAGTGCCCGGCGTAGCATTTGATAAACAGGGCGGCCGCATGGGGCGCGGTAAAGGATACTATGACCGCTTACTCGCTACAACCAATGCCTACAAAATCGGTGTGTGTTTCGACTGCCAACTGGTAAGCGTTGTACCACTTGAACCGTTCGATGTGCGTATGGATGCGGTGATCACGGAGGTTTAAAGTCCGAGGTTTTGCATCATTACCAATATTTTATTCCGCGAAATACGCTTTGATATTCTCGGCAGCCTTTTTTCCCACCACTGCTTGTAATTCTTCGATGGTTGCTGCTTTAATACGCGCTACGCTGCGGAAAGCAATTAGTAATTTTTCGGCAGAAGTTTTACCAACCCCATCAATAGAGGTGAGCTGCGTGGTGGTAAGCGATTTGGCATGGCGTTGCCGGTAGTGTGTAATTCCGAAACGGTGCGCCTCGTCGCGTAACTGCATAAGCAGGCGCAGAGTGGCGGAATTTTTATCTAAGAATAGCGGTACGCTATCGCCAACGAAGTAAATTTCTTCTAACCGCTCGGCCAAACCTACCATGGGGATTTTGTCTTCCAAATGGAGCGAGGCTAACGCTTCGAAAGCTGCGCTCAGTTGCCCTTTGCCTCCATCGACAATAATGAGTTGTGGCAATGGTTGGTTTTCTTCGAGCAGGCGCGAGTAGCGGCGTGTAAGCACTTCGCGCATGGTCGCAAAATCATCGGGGCCTTCTACGGTTTTTACATTAAAATGACGGTAATCCTTTTTGCTTGGCTTCGCATTCTTAAACACCACGCAGGCCGATACCGCAAAGGTTCCCATGATGTTCGAGTTGTCGAAACATTCGATATGTACCGGTAATTCCGGCAGATTCAAGTCTTTCTGTACCGCTTGCAGGATACGTTCTGCATGCCGTTCGGGGTGTACTTTTTCGAGTTGTTTCAGTTTTTCAATTTTGAACAATTTACAGTTGCGCTCGCTCAATTCCAGTAACTTTAATTTGTCGCCACGTTGCGGGACGGTATATTCTGTACCCTCCAATTCTTGGTCGGGCAAGAATGGTACAATAATATTTTTTGATAATTCGCCGAGACGTCCGAGTATTTCGGCGATGAAATAGCTCAACAGCGATTCACGCTCTTCTTCAATGTTCATGCGCAATTCAACGGTGTGCGATTGAATAACGGCGCCTTGAACTACACGCAGGAAATTGCAATATGCTTCGTTCCCATCGACAATAATATTGAATACATCGACATTGCTGATGCTTGGATTCACAATAACCGATTTCACCTGGTAGCGTTCGAGCATGGCCAGGCGGTTCTTTACGTTCTGCGCTTCTTCAAATTCGTAGTTGGCCGCATAGGTCATCATTTGTTGTTGTAACAGGCGACGTACTTCTGCAAGGTTTCCTTTGATAATGGATTTTATGGCTTCGATATTATCCGTGTATTCTTCATCCGACTGGTTTCCCACGCATGGGCCTTTGCAGCGGCCAATATGGTATTCGAGGCACACCTTGTATTTCTTTTTCGCGATTGCGTCGGGCGTCAGCGATAAATTGCAGGTGCGCAATGGGTAGAGCTGGCGTATCAGGTCGAGCAACAAATGCATCATTACTCCCGATGTATACGGGCCATAATATTTCGAACCGTCTTTTACCACGCGGCGCGTAGAAAATATACGCGGAAACGGCTCGTTTTTAATGCAAATCCACGGATAGGTCTTGTCGTCTTTAAGGAGTACATTGTAGCGCGGCTGTAGCTCTTTAATCAAATTATTTTCAAGCAGCAGTGCGTCGGATTCGCTATTTACCACCGTGTGCTGGATATCGATAATTTTGTTGACCAAATGTACTAGCTTTGTACTTTCGTATCGCCGTGCCGTAAAATATTGTGATACACGCTTGCGCAAATCTTTTGCTTTCCCCACATAAATTACCGTGCCTTCTGCATTCAGGAAGCGGTATACACCGGGCGAATGCGGCAGGCTGCGAACCAGTTCAAGGATATGAGGTGCGATTTCCATTTGTATTATTTTTGGACGAAGCTATTCAAAAAACATTTTTAACCGCCAAGAACGCTGAGAAGGCGCAAAATTCGTAGAGTTCAATAACTTTACATTTATGTCTTTGTGTCCTTCGCGTAAACTCTTTGCGACCTTTGCGGTTAACAATTATGTATCTTCTCCTCCAAACTACCATAATCATCCAAGTCTCCATAAACAATCTCGTCCTCGCGATAGCCCACGTCGGTGATGAATTGTGCATTACCCATTACCACGGTTTTCTGCCGCTCAATGCGGTCGAACATGCCATTCTCGCGGTTGAGCGGAATTTGAAAATACGGTGCAATCGGCTCGTTGGCATAGTCGCCGGTGGCAATAGCGTGCAGTGATTCCAGGAAAATACCGAAATGAATTTTCCGGACAAAATTACGTTCCGTATCGTTGAAATAGCCGCCCGATTCGATAAGCATCGTCGCCGGGCCTTGCGATTGTGTCCATTCTCCAAATGCACGTGGTTCGTAGGTATCGTTCCATTTGCCTACACCGTTGGGAATAATGGCTTGCAGTTTGCGGTGCAGCAAGTTAATTACCTGCATGGCGCGATGACGGTTTTCCGTCACGCTTTCTGCCGGATCGGGTGGCGGCGCAAGGAATGAAATAGTGGCCGGTTGGCGCGATACGCCTGCCGAGTAATAGCTTTCCTGATCGTGCAAATTATAGGCAAAATGCGGAGCTACTGTTTTCACTTGAGTGGCCAAAAGCTGAGCTTCGGGTGTAATTTGCCGGCGTGCATCGCGATTGAGGTCGATATTCCATGCATTTTCGCGTTGGCGGCGTTCGGCGCCGTCGGGGTTGAGCATCGGCACAAACACGAAAGAGATATTGTCCAAGATTATTTTTCGCAATTCGTCGTACTCATCCGATGCTGCAAGGAAGTTGAATAAATCGAACAATGTGCGCGTAGCGGTGCTTTCATCGCCGTGCATCTGCGACCACATCAATATACGGGTATTGCCATTGCCGGTATGGATACCATAGATTGTCCGGCCTTCTGCCGATTCACCGATAGGTGATACGGTAAATAGCGGCGGCAAATTTTTTATCATTTTTTCGATTTGCTCATGCTTCACGTCGCGTGTGTCTAATCCGGCTACGCGGTAACGCTCGTGAAGGGTAAGGTATTTTTCCATATATTAGTTCCTAAAATAAAGTGCTAAGGTACTAAATTTCCAGCGTAATTCCCGCCTTTCGATTTGCGTTCGATTTTCATTTTGCAACTAATTTTCGTACATTTGTAAGGTAAATTTTACCGATGATACAACTTCTTCCCGATCATATAGCGAATCAGATTGCCGCAGGTGAGGTAGTACAGCGCCCTGCTTCAGCATTGAAAGAATTATTGGAAAATGCAGTGGATGCTGGCGCTACAAGCGTTACGGTTATTATTACCGATGCCGGACGTACCTTGCTGCAAATTGCCGACAACGGTTGCGGTATGAATGCGACTGATGCGCGTATGGCATTCGAGCGGCATGCCACCTCGAAAATACGGACCATTGACGATTTAAGCGCCATTTCGACGTTCGGGTTTCGGGGCGAAGCGTTGGCTTCTATTGCCGCAGTGGCCGATGTAGACCTGAAGACACGTCGTGCCGAAGATGAAATAGGGACACAACTGATTATTTCGGCCTCGGAAGTGGTCAGCCAGGAAGCTGCAGCCTGCGCAACGGCCGGTACATCGATAGCCGTACGGAATTTATTTTTCAATATTCCGGCACGCCGTAAATTCCTGAAAAGCGATGCGGTAGAGTTGAAGCATCTGGTAACCGAGCTACAGCGTGTGGCGTTGTGCCATCCCGAGGTTGCGTTACGGATGTTGCACAATGGTACGGAATTATATAACCTGCCGGCCTCCAACTTGCGGCAGCGCATTGTGAACCTGATGGGGAAAGAATTGAATCATCAGTTGATAGATGTACAAGTCGATACGTCGGTGGTACGTATTAAAGGCTTTATCGGTAAGCCCGAAGGGGCAAAACGCACGGCAGGCGATCAGTATTTTTTTGTGAACAACCGGTTTTTCAAGAGCGCGTATTTCCAAAAGGCAGTATTCAATGCGTATCAGCAATTGCTGCCCGACAAAACATTCCCAACGTTTTTCCTGTACTTCGAATTGCCGCCCGACAAGATTGATGTAAATATTCATCCGGCAAAAATCGAAATAAAATTTGAAGACGAAACAGTTATCTTCCAAATGCTGTTCGCCGCTGTGCGTGAAGCATTGGGTAAATTTGCGATTGTACCGTCTATTGATTTTGATACGAAAGATGCCCCGTCTATTCCGGTATTTCGAAAAGGCAGTGAACCCAACCATGCGCCGCAAGTGGCTATCGACCCGTTTTTTAATCCGTTTACCGAAGAGAAAAAAAATAATGCCATTTCATCGCCGCATAAAAGTACCCCTGCCGCTAAAGGCTGGGAGCGTTTGTACGACGGGATGAGCAGAAGTTCGGAATTTGAACCTGGAGATTGCTTTGTTCCTCGCAATGACGATAGCCATCCCTTTTTGCAAACCGATGACAGCACGTCATTGCGAGGAGGAACGACGAAACAATCTATCACGGAAGAGAATGCCGAACAGCAAACAATACCAACGGAAGTAAAAGAACGTTCGTTCTTTCAATTCAAGGGGAAATATATTTTCACGCCTGTGAAATCGGG
>JAVBNJ010000160.1:0-3623 GCA_031551625.1 Bacteroidales bacterium
CAACTCTTCGGCGCTGTCGAATGCATAGTAGGCATGGCCTTTGGCAATCAACTCTTCGGCATATTTCCTATAGATTGGTTTGCGTTGCGACTGGCGGTAGGGCGCATGCGGATTTTGCGCATCGACAGTTTCGGCAATGCGGCCATTGGCGTCCAGCCCTTCGTTGGGCACAATGCCGCACCATTTCAGCGATTCGATAATATACTCTTCGGCGCCTGGTACAAAGCGCCCCGAGTCGGTGTCTTCTATGCGTATGATAAAATCGCCGCCACTCTGGCGTGCAAACAGGTAATTGAACAAGGCTGTACGCACACCTCCCATGTGGAGCGGCCCGGTGGGGCTTGGTGCAAAACGAACTCTTACTTTTTTACTCATCTCTTAGTATAATGAAATATTTAAGGCTTGTTTTTGTTTAGTCGGCAGTAAGCAGTTTGCAGTACACGCAGAGCCGGCGCCACTAAAATATAGACGCTTGTCGACTGCTACTGCCCACTGTCTACTGTATTTTGATGTCTGGTAACGCTTTTTGCAATGCCGCTTTATCTACTTCAAAATAGTGGTACGGGTACAGTACTTTCGGGTTTACCACTTTCGCCGCCTCAATAAACATCTCGTCGCTCATAGTGTAAGGCAGGTTCTTCGGAAGGAATGCAATGTCTATAGCGCCAAGGTTTTTCATTTCGGGAATCAACTCTGTGTCGCCGGCAATATACACACGGAATGTACCGATATTCAAGATATAGCCGTTACCGCTGCCTTTCGGGTGGAACGGCTGCCCGTCGGGCCTTTTCTGTACGATATTGTAAGCCGGCACCGCTTCAATTTTAATTTCCATGTTAAGACTGCTCCAAGTCGTGGAGTTGCCGTTATTCATTATATACGCCCGTCCAAACTCCTTTTCAACGGTGGCTGTACTAATGATGGTTGTATGCGGCGTCACGATTTTGTCCAACTCTTTTTTGTCGAAATGGTCGTAATGTTCGTGCGTAATCAATATCAAGTCGGCTTTTGGATAGTTGGAATAATCGGCTACTTTGCCGTAAGGGTCTACATAAATTTGTTTACCGTTCAGTTGTAGCAGTAGCGAGCCGTGCCCGATGAGCGTAACGGACAGTGTGCCTTGCGGCGTAGTGTATTGGTCGGGTTGTTGTGTTTGTGCCATAGCTGTAAGTGTTAAAAAAGTTAGCAATAGGGTGGCTGCAAATGTTTTCATCGCGGTGTCGTTTTTTTGCAAAGATAAGATAAATTGCGCATTTTTTTTACACCTTTTAACAAAAACCTATTTTGGTAATTAAAAATAATATACTACATTTGCGAATTACAATGCTCTTTACATATTGAAAAAGCTTTGCTTTTATTCAATCCAATAAACTTCGAAATTTATTACGTTAGAAGGATAAAACAAGCATCACACGCACTGTGCGTGGATTTTGCTTATTTTTAACGTAGGTATTCGAAGACCTTTTGGGTTATAAGTTTAAGTCCACGTTTCGTTTTTATAAATAATATACGAAATGTAATATGGCAACGGAATAAAATCGTAGCAAGGGGTTGTTGTGTTTGTTTGAACTACAGATGGCATGGAGAGATTACTTCGCTTCACTCGCACTGACGTCATAGATTGGAGAACAACCCCGAAGCTACACCAACTTGTTCGTCCATTAGCGAACAAACTAAATAATTAGTTAAAAATGAATACAAAATAATTAAAATTAAGAGGTTGTTAAAAAAATAATTTAACCGCTAAGAACACGCAAAGTCCGCAGAGTGTAATAGCTTTGCGTTTAATTGCTTTAGCTTTTGAACAGCCCCAAATAGAACTCAACTAAAAACATAATGAATATGAGAAAAATTTTCTTATTTGCCCTTTGTACAATACTTGCTTGTACATTATTTGCCGCCAACTGTGCATCGACCCGCCCGGTAAGCGCCGATTACAAAAACGGTCGTGTTACATTTAAGCTAACTTGGACAGGCTGCGACAACAAAACACACTGCAATCAGGTGTGGGTATTTATCGATGACCAGGAAGTGCGCAGTGGATTGCCTTATGGTGCTTGGGAACCGGCGACTATAACAAGCGTTTATTCGCTTACGCCTGCTATAGTGAGCTCACAAACAGTGTCTGGAAACAAGCAGGGGCTGTGGATTACGGGAAGTAATGGAACCACGGCTACTGTTACTTTACAGTTGGATAAAAGCAAAATGCCTGCCCAGTACAAATGGTGTGTCTTTGCTACGGATTATCCACCTAATGCAATAAGCTATTTAAATGGTGTGTATACACTGCGTGGTACAAAACCTTTTGTCATAAATGGAACAACAGTTGATAGCAAGACCTATTCGGCGGGTATAATCAATAGTATTACAGATGCTTCCGGCTGCCCCGGATGGATCGAACGAAACGTGCCGACTACAAGTGAAATTTGTAAGACAGGTTTAACTTTGGTTGGTGGCTATTGTCGCGATTTGGCTGCCGATGATGCTGTGGCTATTATATGTTCCAGTCAGGAATTGGAAGTGCAGAAAGGTCTTAGTACTAAAGTTAATCCAATGACAGTAACTAATGCGGCTTGCCCTACAGATTGGCGATTACCTACGGCAGATGAACTACGTTGTATGTGGACTAATCGGGTAACAATACCCAATATGACTTCATATATGTTTGTTGGAACTGGTGTTGCAGCAGACAGAGATACCGACTGTGGGTGTATAGGATATACATTATATGGGATAACAACTGTTTTTACTGGTACATGTGGAGGGGTTCCATGGAGTGATGGGGAAATATGCGGATGTGCAAAAAATAGTACTACAGACTATTGTGCTATACATGATTATCGAGCCAAATGTGTAAGATAAAATATACATCGTGTTTTTTTCGTACTTTTGTATTTCCAAAATTTACAAAGTACAACGCACATGGCATCACTATACCCCCTGAAATTCAAAGCCCAGCCGAAAGAAACGGTGTGGGGCGGTACTAATTTGGTAAAATTGTTCGGCAAAGATTTTCCGAAAGATAAAAAAATCGGCGAGAGCTGGGAACTTTCGGCCGTACAACACAACCAGAGTGTTGTTGCTAATGGTTTCCTTAAAGGCAACAACATTGAGGAAATGATTGAAATTTATATGGGCGAGCTGGTGGGTGAAAAAATATACGACCGCTATGGAGTAGAGTTTCCGATACTCGTGAAACTGATTGATGCGCAGGAAACGTTGAGCGTTCAAGTGCACCCCAACGACGATGTGGCGCGCGAACGGCACGATGCCTATGGTAAAACCGAAATGTGGTATGTGGTTGATGCCGGCACCGACGCCTCGCTCTACATTGGTTTCAACCGCGATGTGACGGCAAATGAATTTTACGAACGTGTACAAAATAATACGTTGCTCGAAGTGTTAAATAAGGAAAGTGTGCAGGCAGGCGATGTGTTTTTTATTCCGCCGGGTACTATTCATGCTATTGGCAAAGGCATTGTAATAGCCGAAATTCAGCAAACATCCGACATCACGTACCGCATCTATGATTTGGGTCGCGAGCACAACCCCAAATCGGCGCGCGACATGCACATCGAACATGCTATTGACGTGATTGACTACATGCAGAAAGAAAGCCCGAA